>JACPOT010000080.1 GCA_016191385.1 Chloroflexota bacterium
CAGGAGGGCTACGACGTCACGACGGCGGACGACGGCGAGCAGGGCCTCTCCGCCGCGCGCACCGCGGATCCGGACCTGATCGTGCTCGACCTCATGCTTCCCCGCCTGGACGGGTACGAGGTCGCCCGCCGGATCCGCCGCGACAGCGACGTCCCGATCCTGATGCTGACCGCGCGCGACAGCGAGCTCGACAAGGTCGTCGGCCTCGAGATCGGGGCCGACGACTACCTCGCGAAGCCGTTCTCGATGCGCGAGCTGATCGCGCGCGTCCGGGCCCTGCTGCGGCGGCCGCGCGCTACGCGGTCCACAGCGCGCGATGCCGTGATCGCGGCCGAGGGGCTGGTCGTCGACACCGCGCGGCACCGCGTCACGCGTGACGGTCGGGACCTCGCGCTCACCGCGAAGGAGTTCGATCTGCTCTCGTTCCTCATCGCCCATCCCGGGCAGGTCTTCAGCCGCGATCAACTGCTGAGCGCGGTATGGGGCCTCGACCACGCGGGTGGCGCGCGCGCCGTCGATACCCAGGTGAAGGCACTGCGCGCGCGGCTCGGGGACGAGGCCGCGCGACCGCGCTGGATCGAGACGGTGCGCGGGGTGGGCTACCGGTTCCGGGAAGCGAACTCGCGCATGACGCCTTCGACCTCATAGACGGTCCGCTCGCAGATGTTCTGGACGCGGTCACCCATGCGCTCGAGGTCGTGCGCGACCCACAGCAACCACGTGGCGCGGTCGATGGTCGTGGGGTCGGCCAGCATGTACGTCAGCAGCTCGCGGTAGATCTGGTCGTAGAGGCGGTCGACCTCGTCGTCCCGCGCCGCCACCTGCCGCGCCTTGGCGGCGTCCCGTTCGATGAAGGCGTCCACCGCGTCGCGCATCAGCTCGCGCAGCAGGTCGCGCATGCGCGGCACGTCGATGAGCGGCTTGAGGAGCTGCTTCCCTTCGTGCAGCTGCACGACCCGGGCGATCCCGGCGCAGTAGTCGCCCATCCGCTCGAGCTCCACGACGACGTTGAGCGCGGCAATGATGAGGCGCAGGTCGCCCGCGATGGGCTGCTGTGTCGCGATGATGTGGATGGCCCGATCCTCGACCCGGAATCGCAGATCATTCGTGAGCGCGTCGTCGCGGATGACCGACGCGGCGAGGTCCTGGTCCAGCCGCTCGAGCGCGCGGATCGACCGCTCGAGGGCGACATCGACGAGGCTCGCGAGCGCGCGAACGTCCCGCTGAAGGTGGCCCAGTCCCTCGTCGAGGGCGGCGCGGCTGTGGACGGATCGCACGGTCATCCGAACCTCCCGGTGATATAGGCCTCGGTGCGCGCGTCCGCCGGCGTGGTGAAGAGCTTCTCCGTCCGATCCACCTCGACGAGCCGCCCGACGCCGTCGTCGCCCGCGAGCATGAACGCCGTCCGCTCGCTCACGCGCGACGCCTGCTGCATGTTGTGCGTGACGATGACGATCGTGACCTCGCGCGCCAGCTCGCGCATGAGCTGCTCGATCCGGTAGGTGGAGATCGGGTCGAGCGCCGAGGCCGGCTCGTCCATGAGCAGCACCGATGGGTCCGTTGCGAGAGCGCGCGCGATGCAGAGACGCTGCTGCTGACCGCCGGAGAGCGCGGCGCCGGAGCGCCCCAGCGAGTCCTTCACCTCGTCCCACAGCGCGGCGCGGCGCAGGTTGCGCTCCACGAGATCGTCCATCTGCGCACGGCTCATCCGCCACCCGCGCAGCCGCGGACCCGCGGCGACGTTCTCGTAGACCGACATCATCGGGAACGGGTTCGCCTTCTGGAACACCATCCCGACCATGCTGCGGACCTCGACGGGGTCGACCCCTTGCGCGTACACGTCGACGTCGCCCAGCATCACCTTCCCCGCCGCGCGTCCGCCCGGCGTCGTCTCGTGCATCCGGTTGATGCACCGCAGCAGCGTGGACTTGCCGCAACCGGAGGGGCCGATGATCGC
>JACPOT010000081.1 GCA_016191385.1 Chloroflexota bacterium
CATCTGGACCGAGCGGCCCGAGCTGTTCGGCGCGGTCCTCTTCGCGGCCCTCGTCCTTCTGTTGCAGGTCCCCGGCGAGCGTCCCCTCTTCGCGATCGCGCCGCTGCTGATCCTGTGGGCGAATGTCCACGGCTCGTTCGCCCTCGGGAGCGGCCTCGTCGCGCTGATCGCGATCCACGGCCTTGCCACGGATCAGCCGCTGCGCCGCGGCTACTTGGTCGCCCTCGCGGGCGCGCTCCTCTCTCTCGTTCTCACTCCCGCCGGCCTTGGCACTCTGACCACGCCCGGCATCCACCTCTTCGATCCACCGCGCGAGATCCAGGAGTGGGCGATCCCCGACCCGCGCACCCCCGCCGGCGCGCTCTGGGCCTTCCTCCTCGCCGCGACGATCGCGACCGCCGCCCTCTCTCCGTTCCCCGCACGCGCGCGCGAGGTGCTCCTCATCGTCCCCGTCGCGCTGCTCTCGCTCATCGCGATCCGCCACGCGCCGCTCTTCGCGATCGCCGCGACCCCGTATCTGGCGGCTCGTCTGCCCGAGGTGGCAATGGCGATCGCGCGAGCGGCCACGGGAGACGGCGCGAGCCCTGCGGTCGCGTACGCGACAGCCGCGGGGAGCAAAAGGACGACCTTGAAGGAGGTCGTGGACAAGGCTCGCCCGAGCGGCGGAGCGGGCGCGACCGCCGAGCGCCGGCAGGACCCGCGGCCGCTCGCGTTCGCAGCGATAAGCGGTGCGCTCCTGATCGGCGGCATCGTGATCGCGCCGCGCGAGCCGAACGCGACCACCTTCCCCGTCGCCGCTCTGGCCTCGCTCCCGCAGGACGGCCTGCTCAACGAGTACGACTGGGGCGGCTGGCTCATCTGGCGCGGCGTGCCCGTCTTCATCGACGGCCGCCTCGTGCCCTATCGCGACCGCGTGCTCCGCGACTACGAGACGGTCGTCGGGGCGAAGCCGGGATGGCGTGACGTCATCGCGCGTGACGGCGTGCGCTGGCTCCTGCTTCGTCCATCGCAGCCCGCCGCGGTGCGCGCGCAACAGCTGGGCTGGCGCGTCGTCTCGCGGTCGGCGTACCACGTACTGATACAAGTCCCAGGAGCGACTCCCTAGACTCCGCGCCACGAGGGAGCCTGCGTCCGCTCCGCGCCCGCGTCCCGTTCCGCTGCGCAACACGCGCCCCGCGGAGGGTGACCTCGACGCGCTCTTCGACGGGATCGTCGACGCCCTGCGCCGCGACGTGCGCCGGCTGCAGCAGCAGGTCACGAAGTTCGAGCGCGCGTACCAGCGCAAGAGCTCGGCCGACGACGAGGCCACGCGACGCGCGTTCCGCCGCCTCCGCCAGCTGCAGCTCGTCGTCGAGCACATCGGATCCAGCGCCGCGTTCCTCGGAGGTTCGGGCATGGCCCCCGAGCGCCGAACTCCGGACGACCACCTCGCGCTCGAGCGGCGGATGCTCGAGAGCCTCGAGGCCGAGCGCGAGCGCCTGGTGCGCGAGGTCCACGACGGACCCGCGCAGGTCCTGGCGAACGCGATCTTCGAGCTCGAGTACCTCGACCGCATGACCGACCGGGTGCCGGCCGATGCGCGCGCGGGGATGCGCACGGAGATCGCGGCGCTGAAGACGCGTTTCCGCTCCTCGCTCGACGGCGTGCGCGCGATGATCTACGACCTGCGCCCGCCTGTCCTGTCGGAGCTGGGTCTCGCAGGCGCCATGCGCGTCTATCTCGCGGAGTACGAGTCGCGCTACGGGTTGAAGGTCCTGAGCCGCCTCGAGGAGCGCGAGACCGGTTTCGATCCGCAGCAGGAGCTCGCGGTCTATCGGATCATGCAGGAGGCGTTGCAGAACACGCAGAAGCACGCGCGCGCGACGAGCGTGCGGGTCGAGTGGGAGCGCGACGGGCCGGCGACGTGGATCCTGCGCTGCATCGACGACGGCAGCGGCTTCGACATCGTCCGCGCCGCGAGGCAGCAGCGCTCGGTCGGCCTGCTCTCGATGCGCGAGCGCGCCGAGCTCATCGGCGGACGATTCGACGTGCGGTCCGCGCCGGGGCAGGGGACCACTGTGACGCTTCGCATCGACGCTAAGGGCGACCAATGACCGAGAAGGTCGAGGGTCCCATCCGCGTGCTCCTGGCGGATCCGAGCGAGTTCACGCTCATCGGCATGCGCCAGGTCCTCCAGCGCGAGCCGGGGATCGAGGTCATCGGGACGGCCACCGACGGCGATCAGCTGCTCGCGCGGACGACGGAGCTCGAGCCGGATGTCGTCATCACCGAGGTCGACCTCCCACGCCTCTCGGGCGACAAGGCCGCGCAGCGCATGCGCCGCGAGCTCCCGAGCGTGCAGGTGGTCATCCTCACGTCGCGCGACGAGGAGCAGCTCCTCTTCGACGCCATCCGCGCAGGCGCGGCCGCCTACCTCAAGAAGGACTGCCCGCCCGAGGAGCTCGTCGACGCGGTGCGCCGCGTCCACGCCGGCGAGTTCCTGATCAATGAGCGCGTCTTCGCGCGACCGGCCGTGGCGTCGCGCGTCCTCGCGGAGTTCAGGAGACCCGCATCCTGCAGGCCGTGATCGAAGCGCAGGAAGAGGAGCGCAAGAAGATCGCGCGCCGCGTGCACGACGGGCCGGCGCAGGCCCTGGCCAACGTGGTCCTGCAGTCGGAGATCAGCGAGCGCCTCTTCTCCGTGGACCCCGAGCGCTCCCGGAAGGAGCTCGCGGCCCTGCGCGAGACGGTCAACAAGACGCTGCAGGAGCTCCGCGGCTTCATCTTCGAGCTGCGCCCGATGATCCTGGACGACCTCGGCCTCGTGCCGACGCTCCGCCGCTACGTGCAGACGCTGAAGGAGCTGCACGCGACGGCGAAGATCGAGCTCGCGAGCACCGGCCGCGACCGCCGGCTGCCGGCCGAGGACGAGATCGCCGTCTTCCGCCTCATCCAGGACGGGCTCTCGGAGCGCCTCCAGCGAGCGAATGCGACCCAGGTGGCGCTGACCCTCGAGTGGAGCGACGACTCGCTCGTCACCACCCTCGAGAGCGACGGCCGCGAGCTTCCGGTGGACAGCGATGCGCCCTCGGGCGTCCGCCGCAGCGAGCGCGTCGCGCTCCTGCGTGGCCGTGCCGAGCAGACGGTGCGCGCCGACGGCAAGGTCGTTCTCCAGGTCACCGTCCCGGTCCGGCCCTCGCCCGCACTCATCTCGTGACCCGGCCGCTGTCGACCGAGCAGATCGCGGCGCTGCTCGAGTCGAAGTAGAGTCAGTCCCCTCCGGTGTCGGTGAGCGCGATCCCCCGGTAGTAGTAGGCCAGGATCTCCCTCGCGGTCTTGCCGGCGAGCGCCATGCCCTGCATGCCCCACTGCGACATCCCCACGCCGTGGCCGAACCCCTTGCCTGTGAAGGTGAAGACGTCGCCGCTCTTCGTGACCGTGAAGAGGGTGCTCATCAGCTCGAAGTAGTAGCGGCTGCGGTCGCGGTTGATGTAGCGCGTGGCCCGGGTGCCGACGACGCGCGCCTGGGTCACTCGCCCTGTCGGCGAGAACTCCAGCAGATCGATGCGCAGGGGCTCGCCGACGTCGAGGCTCTTCCGCTCCAGCTGCCATCCGAGCGCGGAGGCCGTCAGCTCCTTCGTCCAGGTCCAGCTCGTCCTGCCCCACGACGAGTTGAGCGCCGCCGTGTCGAATGGTGAGGGGACGCTCCGGAGGTAGGGGAACTCCTTTCCGAATACCTGCTCGGAGTCCTCGGTGAGCCCACCCGCGCTCGCCGAGTACAGCGCCTCGATCGGAGCGCCTTCGTACGTGGCCACGATCCCGCGAGTGCGCTCGACGGCGCGGATCGTCGCGTTGCTCACTTTGTCGAAGCCTTCGTAGGCTTGATCGCGGGTGTCCCCCTCGATGTCGTACGCGTTGTGCGCCTTGAGGCGTGTCGCGAGATAGGTGCGCGCCGCGATCGCCTGGGTCGCGAGCGCCTCCGGATGCCACGAGTCGGGCACCTCGGAGCCGACGGCTGACGCGAGGTAGTCGAAGGTGGGGACGGTGTTCACGGCGATGAGATCCTCGACGTCGTCGAGCGCGAGCTCGAGCCTGCCCACGAAGGGGCGTTGCTGGAAGGTGACCATGCCGTCCGGCGACGTGAATGTCACGAGCACCGGCCGCGGCGCTGCGAGCAGCGTGGTGCCGATCGGATCGGTCGCGCTGGCCACGCTGATCTCGAATCCGACCACGCGGATCCCGGACTCGCCGCCCTCGCGCTCGCCAACGCGGGCGTCGCGGAGCGTCGCCAAGCGGGCCGCGCGCGTCGCCGGATCGGTCGCGGGCTCGCGGCGGTCGAGGAGCCACCGGCCGTCCTTGGATCGCAGGACGTGCGCGCGGACCACGACCGTCCCGCTGCCGCGGTAGATCTCGTTCACCTCGTTGTTCGTGACCACCAGCGTCTTCGTCGACCCGAATCGCGCCGAGGTGAAGATCCCCAGGCCGGCGACGTTCACGCGCACTGTCGCGGGCAGCGGCTGGAGGGTCGCTGCCGAGGCGGGCCGCCCCGTGAGGATCGAGGCGACGAGGAGCGCGAGGATGAGCGCCATGGCCATCGGCCGCCATCCGTGCAAGGTCAGCGCCGCCCGTACACCTCAGGCTTCAGGACGCCGATGAACGGCAGGTTGCGGTAGCGCTCGCCGTAGTCGAGGCCGTAGCCGACCACGAAGCGGTCGGGGATCTCGAAGCCCTTGTGGTCGATCTGGATAGGGACGATGCGGCGCGCGGGCTTGTCGAGCAGCGTGCACAGCCGCACCGACGCGGGCTTCTGGTCGCGCAGGTGGCCGAGCACGTAGCGGAGCGTGAATCCGGTGTCGAGGATGTCCTCGACCACGAGCACGTGGCGGCCCTCGACCGGGTGCGCGAGATCCTTGAGGATGCGCACGACGCCGCTCGTCTCGGTCGAATCGCCATAGGACGAGACCTCGAGGAAATCGAGCGACACGGCGATGGGCACCTGGCGCATGAGGTCCGCGAGGAAGGGCAGCGCGCCCTTGAGGATGCTCACGAAGACCGGATCCTTGCCCGCGTACTCCGCGGTGATCTCCCTGCCGAGCTCCGCGACCCGCGTGGCGATGGTGGGCGCGTCGAGGAGGATCTCGGCTATGTCGTCAGCGGGAGACGCGGTCCTGACCTCGGTCGTCACTGGCGACCATTGTTACGCGTGCAACAGGTGGAACGCGGCGCGGACCCTCAGTGGGCCGGTGCGGCGGAGGATGCCCTCGAGGTCGCGGCGGTACAGGAGGTGGATCGTCTTGTCGGGATAGAGCTCGCGGAAGAGGCGAAGCTTGCGGTTCTTGCGTGTCACCAGATCCTGCCGCAGGGTCGTGAGCTCGAGGTAGACGCCGAGGTCCGGTAGCCAGAAGTCAGGGGTGAAGCTGGCGGTGACGTTCCCCGCCGCGTCCCAGGCGATCGGGTACGCGTGTGGCTCGTACTCCCAGCGGAGCCGATAGAAGGCGAGGACGCGGCTGAAACGCTTTTCGCTGCGGTTCGCGAACCGCGGGCTGCGATCCGCCCACCGCGGGGTAGGGTCGGCGGACCGCGCGAGGGTCAGTTCGGGCGGCCCCCGACGAAGAGTCCGTGCACGTCGCCCTCATATTCGCGCAAGAACTCGTGCGCGGACAAGACGTCGTCGCTGGTGAACATGATCTCCCCGGCGGCGGCGTCCCCCGGCTTGACCTCGACCTCGCGGACGATGACCACGCCGACCCCCTGGGTCCCGCAGGTGTGGCAGACGCACCGCAGGAACCAGTACTCGTCGCGGTTCCCGACCACGTTGACGTCGGTCTTGTCGTACGCCGCGCCGCAGTTGGCGCAGCGGACGCTGCCGAAGATCCCGTCGAGCCAGCCAAGGCCATTCATCGTGGGCGCCATCAATGCAGCCCGTGTGCCGCGCCGGACCCCGGGAAATGGGCCGATCTACGGCCTCGATCTGAGGAGGATCACCCCGCCGGCGAGGGCGATGGCCGCGGCGAAGGCACCTGCGACGAGCAGGAACGGGGGCCCTTCATCGGACTGTTGCAAGGCTGTGGTCGCGGGGACCGGCTGAGAGTAAGAGGGGAACGCCGTCGCTGAGGCGACCGGCGAGGGCGTCGAGGTCACGATCACGATCACGGACCGGGTCGCCACCGGCGTCGGGCTGAGGGTCGGTGGCGGCACCGGCGCGAGCGTCGGAGCGGCTGTGGGAGCCGCGGTCGGTGCGGCCGTGGGCGCCTGCGTCGGCGCGACGGTCGGCACGGGAGTAGGCGCGACGGTCGGCGTAGGCGCGGGTGTGGGCGCAGGTGTCGGCGCGGGCGTCGGCGTGCTCTGCGAGAGAACGGTGACCGTCCCGGTCATGAACGAGTGGACCTCGCAGTGGTATGCGAAGGTGCCCGCGCGGGTCATGACTATGGTGCGCGAGCCCGTCGCGAAGACGCCCGTGCTCCACGAGCCGTCGTTCGCGGTCGCCGTATGCGAGACGCCCTCGAGGTTCGTCCAGGTGACCGTGTCGCCGACATTGACCGTGACCGAGCGTGGATCGAACGCCAGGTCGCGGATCGTGACGCCGGCACTGGCGCCGGCGGCCGAGCTCGCCGCGAAGGACAGGGCGACGAGAGCGGCGAGCGCCGCGACCGCGAACGTCGTGCGTCCACGGGTCATAGGCTCGCGATCATGACGGACGAGGCCTTCGACGTGCTCGCTCGCCAGGCCGCGACCTTCGGCCTTCGCCTCACGCCCGCTCAGATCGCGGCGTGCGCGCTGTACGCGCACGCGCTGGCGGAAGCGACGAAGACCGTCAACCTCACCGCCATCACCGAGATCCCCGACATCGCCATCCGTCACTTCCTCGACTCCTTCACGGCATACGCGGCGCGGCCCTGGACGGGTCACGAACGCGTGGTCGATGTCGGGAGCGGTGCCGGCTTCCCGGGCCTGGCGTTGCGCATCGCGCTCCCGGGCATCGCCGTCACCTGCGTCGAAGCCACGGGCAAGAAGGCGCGGTTCATCGACCGGATGCGCGACGAGCTCGCCCTTGACCATGTCGAGGTGATCAACGACCGCGGCGAAGAGGTCGCGCGCGATCCCGGGCATCGCGCGCGGTACGACGTCGCGACCGCGCGGGCGCTCGGCTCGCTCGCGCTCTGCGTCGAGCTGCTGTTGCCGCTCCTGCGCGTCGGAGGGGAGGCCATCGTCTGGAAGGGCCGCTTCGAGGCCGAGCTGCCGCCAGCGCGCAAGGCGCTCACGGCGCTGGGCGGCGAGCTCGGGCAGGTCATCGCGACGTCCGACGTCGGTCTGTCCGATGTGCTGCCGGGGCGGAGCCTCGTCGTCCTGCGCAAGACGCGGCCCACGCCCGATCGCTACCCGCGAACGCCCGCCGACATGAAGCGCCGGCCGTGGTGAGAGCGCGCGTATCGTCGGATCAGCGGTGAGCAGGCTGCGCGGCCTTGCCGGATACGCCGGCGCCCTCGCGCTCGTGCTGGTGGCGAGCGCCCTCATCGCGCTCGTGTCCACCGATGTGCGCGTCGGCAACGTCTCGATCCTCTACCTCCCGGCGGTCCTCGTCGCGGCGGTGCGGTTCGGCCGCGGCCCCGCGATCTTCGCGTCGATCGGCGCGTTCGTCCTCTACGACGTGCTCTTCGTCGAGCCGCGCTTCCATGTGACCGTGGCGGATCCGCGCGAGTGGGTCGCGCTCGTCCTCCTCCTCGTCACAGCCGCGGTCGCCGGCCAGCTCGCGGCCGATCAGCGCGTCCGCGCGCGGCGCGCGATCCGCAGCGAGCGCGAGGCGCGCCTGCTCTACGACGTCGCGCGCCTCATTGGCGCCGCCGATCTCAGCGCTGCCCTCGAGGATGTCGCGGAGCGCGTCCGCCGCGAGCTCGGGTTCGCCGCGGTCGGGGTCGAGCTCGCCGATGGCCAGCGCATCACGTCGGCCGGGCCGAGCGCGCAGCCGCTGCTGCGCGCGGTCGATGCCTCGCGAGCCGTCGCACCGGGTCGATCGCCGAGCGCGGAGAAGCCGGGTGGCCCCGCGCGGAGCGTCCGCGTCATGCCGCCGCAGCTCGGCCGTGTTCGCGCCTCCGGCCCGGTCGCCATCCCGGTCGTCGGGGAGGACCGCCGCCTCGGGACGCTCCTCGTCCTGACGAGCGCGGGCCGCAGTCCGTCACGCGACGAGGAGGGGATCCTCGCCGCCGTCGCCGCGCAGATCGGCACGGCGATCGAGCGCGAGCGGCTCCGGCGCGACGCCGCGGACGCCGAGGTCCTGCGGCGTGCGGACGAGGCGAAGAGCGCCCTGCTCCACGCGGTGTCGCACGACCTGCGCACTCCGCTCTCGTCGATCATCGCCGGAGCCACGAGCCTCCGCCAGCAGGACGTCGCCTGGTCCGACGCGGAGCGCGAGGAGTTCCTCGCGGGCATCGAGGGCGAGGCGCGCCGCCTCGATCGCCTCGTCGGTGATCTGCTGAGCGTGTCGCGGATCGAGGCGGGCACGCTCCGTCCGGCGAAGGACTGGCACGATGTCGGCGAGCTCGTCGACGACGTCGTGGGAAGGATCCGCGCGCGCTCCATGGGGCATCACATCTCGGTCGAGCTTCCCGACGACCTTCCACCCGCGATGCTCGATGAGGTCGAGATCGCGCAGGTCCTCACGAACCTCATCGAGAACGCGGTGAAGTACGCGCCGGAGGGCACCGAGATCGTGGTCCGCGCGCGAACGGCCGGCCCCGAGCTGCGCTTCGACGTGCTCGACGAGGGTCCCGGCGTTCCCGCCGCGGCCGCGTCACGCATTTTCGAGCCGTTCGAGCGCCTTGCGCGGGAAGGCGCGAAGCCGGGTACGGGCCTCGGCCTCGCGGTCGCGAAGCGCTTCGTCGAGGCGCACGGCGGGCGCATCTGGACGGAGGCGCGCAGCGGGGGCGGGTCCTCGTTCGCCTTCAGCGTGCCGATCGGCGGATGACCACCGGCGCGTCGATCCTCGTGGTGGACGATGAGCCGGCGATCCTGCGGCTGGTCAGGACGAACCTCCGCGCGCACGGCTATCAGGTCGAGACCGCCGAGACCGGCGCGGAGGCGGTCGAGAAGCACCAGCGCTCGCGGCCCGATCTCGTCCTGCTGGACCTGAATCTTCCCGACATCGACGGCGCCGAGGTCATCGCCCGGATACGCGAACGGGCCGCGACGCCCGTCATCGTCCTCTCCGTCCGCGACGCGGAGCGCGAGAAGGTCGCGGCGCTCGATGCGGGCGCCGACGACTACATGACCAAGCCTTTCGGCGCGGACGAGCTGCTCGCGCGCGTGCGCGCGGCCCTGCGGCGTACGGCCGGCCCCAGCGGCGTGAGCGGCGTCGTCGAGGTCGGTGAGCTGCGCGTCGATCTGCAGACGCGCGAGGTGGTGGTCCGCGGCGAGCCCGTGCATCTCACGCCGACCGAATACGACCTGCTCCGGGCGTTCGTGCGGTCTCCCGACCGCGTGCTGACCGATCGCATGCTGCTCCAGCAGGTGTGGGGCTCCGAGTACGGGTCGGAGTCGCATTACCTGCACGTCTACGTGGCGCGGCTGCGCAAGAAGCTCGAGCGCGACCGCCAGGCGCCCAGCTGGATCCTCACCGAGCCCGGGGTCGGTTACCGGTTCGTCTCGCAGCCGGCCTGATCGGCGCGTTGAGCGATCGTTGAGCCGCGCGGCTCCTGCGTTGACGTGCCGTTGAGCGCGCGCCGCGACGCTGAGAGCGGTGAGCGACGAGCGCGACGAGCCGACCCTGGAACAACGCATCGAGCGACCCGGACGCCGGATCGGTGACCGCTACGTACGGATCGTCCGGCCGCCTGAGTTCCGCCGGGGCCGCGGCGGGACCTACGTCGCGACGCCCGAGGCGCTGGCGCCGCGGACCGGCAGCGGGCGGTTCTACGACTCGCTGCGCCGTCTGGTCTTCGGCCGCCCGCTCACCTCCGAGTCCGAAGGCGCCGAGCGGCTCTCCAAGAAGACGGGCCTCGGCGTGCTGGCCTCCGACAACATCTCCTCGTCGGCGTACGCGACCGAGGAGGCGATGCGCATCCTCGCGCTGGCCGGCGCGTCGGCTCTCGCGCTCACGATGCCCGTGGCGATCGCCATCGCTGTTGTGCTCGCGGTGGTCGTCCTCTCGCAGACCCAGGTCATCCGGACCTACCCCGGCGGCGGTGGCAGCTACGCCGTGGCGAAAGGCGAGCTGGGCATGGCCGCGGGCGTCGTCGTCGCGTCCGCGCTGCTGCTCGACTACGTGCTCACGGTCGCGGTGTCGATCGCGGCCGGTGTCGCCGCCATCGGCAGCTTCGTCCCGGCCGTCTACGACGATCGCGTGGTGTGGGGCCTCGCGCTCATCGCGCTGCTCGCGGTCGGGAACCTGCGAGGGATACGCGAGGCCGGGATCATCTTCTCCGCTCCTACGTACGTCTACCTGGTCGCGATGGCGGGCATGCTCGCGTACGGGATCGCGCGCGTGGTCCTCGGCGACGTGCCCGCCGCCGCGGCGCCGCCCACACCCTTCAGCGGAGGGGCGACCGAGGCGCTGACCGTGTTCCTGATCCTCCGCGCATTCGCTTCGGGATCGGTCGCGCTCACGGGGGCAGAGGCCGTCGCGAACGGGACGCCCAGCCTCAAGCCGCCGGAGGCGCGCAACGGCGTCATCACGGTCCTGCTGATGGGGACGTTCTTCGGGACGATCTTCCTGGGCATCACGTTCCTCGCGACGCGGATCGGCGCCCTGCCCGACGTGCACGAGGCCGAGACCCTCAACAGCGTGCTCACGCGCTCGCTCGTCGGGGTCGGCCCGTACTACTACCTCGTTCAGGTGTCGACAGCGGTCCTGTTGATCCTCGCGGCGAACACCGGATTCACCGGCTTCCCGCGGCTCGCGTCCGTCCTCGCCGACGACCGCTTCATGCCGCGGCAGTTCGCGTTCCGGGGGGAGCGCCTCGCGTTCTCGACGGGGATCGTCGCGCTCGCGGTCGTCGCCGCCGTGGTCCTGGTGGCGTTCGGTGGCAGCGTCACCGCGCTCATCCCGCTGTACACCATCGGCGTCTTCCTGGCCTTCACGCTCGCCCAGAGCGGCCTGCTCCGGCGCTGGTACCGGCGCCGCGAGCGCGGCTGGCAGGCACGCATGGTCCTGAACGGCGTGGGCGCCACGGCCACGGGAGTGACCCTCGTGGTCGTGGCGACGACCAAGTTCACCCACGGCGCGTGGATCGTCCTGCTCGTTCTGCCGCTCCTCGTGCTGCTCCTGTTCTCCATCAACAAGCACTACCGCTCCGTGGCCGACGCGCTGACGGTCGAGGATCTCGACGAGGAGCTGCCGCGGTCGGAGCCGCCTCTCGTCGTGGTGCCGGTGGCGCGCCTCGACCGTGCCGCGCTCCGTGCGCTCGCGTTCGCGTCCTCCATGTCGCCCGACGTGCGTGCCGTGCACATCGCGACGAGCGAGGCCAGCGCCGCCGAGTTCCGACTCCGCTGGGACAGATGGCTCGGGAAGCGCGTCGCCGCCGACCGTGAGATCCGGCTCGACCTCATCCAGTCGCCGTTCCGCGCGCTGCTCCAGCCGCTGCTGCGCTACATCGACCGCATCTCCGAGCAGGAGCCTGGCCCGGTGACCGTGCTCCTTGCGGAGTACGTGCCGCGCCGCTGGTGGGAGTTCATCCTCCACAGCCAGACGGCGCTGCGGCTCAAGGCCGCGCTGCTCTTCCGGCCGGACACCGTCGTCATCGACGTGCCCTACCACTTCCGCTCCGACCTCGACGTGCGCCCGCGCCGCAGCGCGACCGCCGGGAACGGCGCCAAGGTCCCGCGAGGAGGTCCGCCCACCTAAGATCACGCCGTGACCGAGGGCGAAGAGCCGGATCCCTCATCGCTCGAGGAGCGGCGCGCCACCACCGGCCAGCTGCCGGGGAATAGGTACGTCAGGATCGTCCGGCCGCGCGAGTTCCGTCGCGGGCACGGCGGGATCTACCGAGCGACGTCGGAAGCGACGGCCCCCAAGACCGGCGCCGGGCGCCTCTACGACTCGGTCCGCCGGGTCCTGTTCGGCAAGCCGCTCACGACCGAGTCCGAGGCGGGGGAGCGGCTCTCGAAGAAGACGGGGCTCGCGATCCTCGCCTCCGACAACATCTCGTCCTCGGCGTACGCGACGGAAGAGGCCATGCGCGTCCTGGCGCTCGCCGGGACAGGCGTGCTCTTCCTCACGCTGCCCATCGCGCTGGCCGTCGTCGGCGTGCTCGCGATCGTGGTGCTGTCGGAGTCGCGCGTCATCCGCGCGTATCCGCAGGGGGGCGGCTCCTACGCCGTGGCGAAGGAGAACCTCGGGACCATCCCCGGGCTCGTCGCGGCATCGGCGCTGCTCATCGACTACGTGCTGACGGTCTCGGTCTCGACCGCCGCCGGCGTCGCGGCCATCAGCAGCTTCATCCCCGCGGTCCACGACCAGCGCGTCATGTGGTCGCTCCTGCTCATCGCGCTCCTCGCGGTCGGGAACCTGCGCGGCATCCGCGAATCAGGCGTCCTCTTCGCGGGGCCGACGTACGCCTACATGTTCGCGATGATCGGCCTGATCGCGTTCGGCGTCTTCCAGGTCGTGACCGGCAACGCGCCGAGCGCGGCCGTTCCCCTCGACCCGTTCGGCGAGACCGGGACGGAGGTCTTCGGCATCTTCCTGATCCTTCGCGCGTTCGCGTCCGGGGCGGTCGGCCTCACCGGGAGCGAGGCCATCGCGAACGGCACGCCGAACTTCCAGAAGCCGGAGAGCCGCAATGCCGTGATCACCCTCGTGATCATGGGCACGACCTTCGCGGTCCTCTTCCTGGGCATCACGTTCCTCGCGACGACCATCGGCATCGTCCCCGACGAATTCGAGCAGGAGACCGTGAACAGCCTTCTCACTCGCTCGCTCGTCGGGGTCGGCCCCTACTACTACCTCGTGCAGATCTCGACGGCGGTCCTCCTCCTGCTCGCGGCGAACACGGGCTTCACCGGTTTCCCGCGACTCGCGTGGGTCCTCGCCAACGACCGCTTCATGCCGCGGCAGTTCGCTTTCCGCGGCGAGCGACTGGCCTTCTCGACCGGGATCGTCTCGCTCGCGCTCGTCGCCGCGATCGTGCTCGCCGCCTTCGGCGGCAGCGTCACGGCGCTCATCCCCCTCTACACGATCGGCGTCTTCCTCGCGTTCACGCTCTCGCAGAGCGGGCTCGTGCGCCGCTGGTGGAGGCTGCGCCCTCGCGCGTGGCAGCTCTCCATGGCCATCAACACCGTCGGCGCGATCGTCACGGGGATCACGCTGCTCATCGTCGCCTCGACGAAGTTCGCGAGCGGCGCGTGGATGGTCCTGCTCGTCCTGCCGCTCCTGGTGTGGACGCTGTTCAGCATCAACAGGCACTACCGCTCGGTGGCCGACGCCCTCGTGCTCGAAGACCCCGACATGCGGCTTCCGCGGCCGCTCGCGCCGATCGTGATCGTGCCCATCGCGCGGCTCGACCGCGCGGCCCTGCAGGCTCTCGCCTTCGCGACGTCGATCTCGCCGCACGTCCGCGCGGTCCACATCGCGACGAGCGAGCGGTCGGGGGTCGAGTTCCAGAGACGCTGGGACCGGTGGGGAGGCCGCATCCTCGACGGGGGCAAGGAGATCAAGCTCGACGTCATCGAGTCACCGTTCCGCGCGCTGATCCAGCCACTGCTCTCGTACTTCGACCGCATCGACGAACGCGACCCGCGGCCCATCACGGTCGTGATCAGCGAGTTCGTCCCTCGCCATTGGTGGGAGTTCATCCTGCACAGCCAGACCGCGTTCCGGCTCAAGGCGGCCCTGCTCTTCCGGCCGCACACGATCGTGATCGACGTCCCGTACCACTTCCGCGACACGGCCGACCTCGTCCACGACCACTCCAAGGAGCCTCACTAGGCCGATCCTCGCTCAGGCTTACTCTCGCCTCCCTGTGGCCTACAAGCTGATCCTCGTCCCGCTGGCCGGCTCCGCGGTGGATCCCGACGTGGTGCGGCTCGCCGTGACCATCGCCAAGCCGAGCAAGGCGCAGATCGTCGGCGTCCACGTGATCGAGGTCCGCTGGAACATGGCGCTGGACGCGGTGCTCGAGGCGGAGCTCGACAAGGGCGAGACGCTGCTGGCCGCCGCGGCGGCCGTCGCGCAGCAGGCCGGCGGGCATATGGACACGGAGCTGCTGCAGGCGCGGGAGGCCTCCGCCGCGATCATCGACACCGCCCGGGAGCGCGGGGCGGACCTCGTGTTGATGGGCATGCCGTACCGCAAGCGGCTCGGCCGGGTCTCGGTCGGTCGAACGGTGGAAGAGGTGTATCTCGGCGCACCCTGTGCGGTGCTCGCCTATCGTCAAGAAGAACCGGGATGAACGTATTGATCGTGGGCTCCGGACGGGTGGGAGCGACGCTCGCGGGGATGCTGGACGACGAAGGTCACGCGGTCACGGTCGTCGACGTCGACCGGGCGTCGTTCGCGCACCTGCCCGCGACCTTCAAGGGGACGACCCACCTCGGGAACGGCGTCGACCTCGACGTCCTTCGCACCGTCGGCGCCGAGCGCGCCGACGCGGTGCTCGCATTCACGCAAGGCGACAACCGCAACCTCATGGCGGCTCAGATCGCGAAGGAGATCTTCGGCGTGAAGAAGGTGTTCGCGAAGGTGAACGACCCGATCCGCGCGCAGATCTACCGCGCCAAGGGGATCGTGACCGTCTCGCGCACCACGGTCCTGGCCGTCCTCGTGCACGGGATGCTCATGGGCCAGACCGAGGTGGGCGAGATCCTGCTGCAGCGCGCGAACGCCCTCGAGCGCGAGATGGCGCACGCCGAGGCGACCGAGACCGTGGCCGGCTAGCCGTGTACGTCGTCGTCGCGGGCGGAGGCGAGGTCGGGTTCCACCTCGCCAAGGCGCTCACCGAAGCCGGCCACGAGGTCATGGTCATCGAGTCCGACCGCCGCCGCGCCCAGTGGATCGAAGAGCAGCTCGGCTCGGTCGTGCTCAACGGACCCGCGGACGAGGGCCGCTTCCAGCTCGAGGCCGGCTGCGCGCGCGCGGACGCGGTGCTCGCGGTCACGGGTGACGACGCCAAGAACCTGGTCATCTGCCAGCTGGCGCGCCACAACTGCGGACCGCACGGCCGGGTCATCGCGCGGGTCAACGACCCGAAGAACGAGATCGTCTTCAAGACGCTGGGCATCGACGAGACCGTTTCGTCGACGCGCGTCCTCATGAACGTGATCGAGCAGGAGCTCCCGACCGGCGGGTTCATGCCGCTCATGCCCCTCACCGGCTCGCACCTCGAGCTCATCGAGGCCGAGATCGCGGCGGGGACGCCCTCGGCGGGCAAGCGCGTCCGCGAGCTGGCGCTTCCGGCCGGCGCGACCATCGGCGGCATCGTGCGCGGCGGCAAGGTCGTCGCCGCGGCCGACGCCACTCTCGAAGTGGGGGACCGCATCATCGTCTTCTCGCCCACCGCGGCCGAGCAGGAGGTCCGGCGCGCGCTGTACGGCTAGTCAGGAACCTTGACAACGCCGTTGATAGGTTTTATACCAAGACCGTGGCACGGCGTGATCGACCTGTCTACGTGATCTCCGTCGCCGCCGGGCTGGCCGGATGCCATCCCCGGACCCTGCGGATCTACGAGGAGGAAGGCCTCGTCGATCCCGTGCGCACCGAGACGAACATCCGGCTTTACTCCGACGACGACCTCCTCCGGGTACGCGCGATCCGCTACCTGACCCAGGTGCGGGGCGTGAACCTTGCGGGCGTCAAGCTGCTCCTCCAGCTGCGCGACGTCGGCGATCTCCTCGAAGAGGTCGCCCGCGCGATGGGGGACGACGACGAGGAGGGTCCGGCACGACCCCCGGCTACACGCTTTTGAAGAGACGTGAGCGGGTGTCCGGCTTCGCCGGCCCCCGCGAACCCCATAAGCAGCGGAGCGCTATCCGCGAGCCGCAGCCCGAAGGGCCGCGGCCGACGGATATAGAGAAAGGACCAACGAAGTGACGGACGAGACCACCCGGACCTATCCCAGCGACCTTCCGCTCGTGCCCCTGCGCGAGGCCGTGATCTTCCCCAAGATCGTGACGCCTCTCGGCGTGGGCCGCGAGCGCAGCGTCCACGCGGTGAACGCGGCGATGCAGGCGGAGAAGCACTACATCATCCTCGCCGCGCAGCGCGACGCGGAGGTCGACGACCCGGCTGCGGAGCAGGTCTTCAGCGTGGGCACGGTCGCGGAGATCGTCCGCCTTCTGCGCATCCCCGACGGGAGCGTGCAGATCATCGTCCAGGGCCTCGACCGCGTGAAGATCACGGGCTGGGGTCCGGAGACGAGCTACTTCCGCGCCACCTTCGAGGTGATCCCCGACGAGCTCGGCGAGCCCGTCGAGCGCGAGGCGCTCATGCGCAACGTGAAGGCGTCGTTCCAGCAGTACGTCGACAATGGCGGCTCGATCCAGCCCGAGACCGCGATGACCGCGAAGACGATCGACGACCCCAGCCACTTCGCCGACCTCATCGCCACGACGCCGGACCTCACGCTCGAGCAGCGCCAGCAGCTCCTCGAGACGAAGACCATCATCGAGCGGCTGCGCTTCCTCTCGGTCTTCCTGGCCAAGCAGAACGAGATCCTCGAGCTGAAGGCCAAGATCCAGAGCGAGGTCCAGTCGACCATCGACAAGACGCAGCGCGAATACATCCTCCGCGAGCAGATGAAGACCATCCAGAAGGAGCTCGGCGAGGACGATTCGAGCACGGAGCTCAACGAGCTGCGCGAGAAGATCGAGGCCGCCGGCATGCCCGACCCCGTCAAGGAGAAGGCGCTCAAGGAGGTCGGCCGGCTCGAGAAGATCCCGCAGGCCTCGCCGGAGACGGGTGTCATCCGCACGTACGTCGACTGGCTCGTCTCGCTGCCCTGGAAGGCGGGCGCGGGCGACGACTGGGACATCGAGGCCGCCGGCCGGATCCTGGACGAGGACCACTACGGCCTCGGCAAGGTGAAGGACCGCATCCTCGAGTACATGGCCGTGCGCAAGCTGGCCAAGGACCTGCGCGCTCCCATCCTCTGCTTCGTCGGACCGCCCGGGGTGGGCAAGACGAGCCTCGGCCGCAGCATCGCGCGGGCGATGGGCCGCAAGTTCGTGCGCATGTCGCTCGGCGGCATCCGCGACGAGGCCGAGATCCGCGGCCACCGGCGCACCTACGTGGGCGCGCTGCCGGGCCGCATCCTCCAGAACATGAAGACCGCCGGGACGATCGACCCGGTGTTCATGCTCGACGAGATCGACAAGGTCGGCGCGGACTTCCGCGGCGACCCGTCCTCGGCGCTCCTCGAGGTCCTCGATCCCGAGCAGAACTTTGCGTTCTCCGACCACTACCTCGAGGTCCCCTACGACCTCTCGAAGGCCATCTTCATCACGACCGCGAACATCGAGGACACGATCATCTCGCCGCTCCGTGACCGCATGGAGATCATCCGTCTCCCCGGCTACACGGAGGACGAGAAGCTGCACATCGCGACCGGCTACCTCATGCCACGGCAGCTGAAGCAGCACGGCCTCGCGGGCGAGGAGCCAGCGAAGCCGGAGCCGGTCGAGACCTCTCCGGAGTCGACGACCCCCGAGGCCGTCGGCGAAGCGAAGGTGCCAGAGCCGGCCGTCCCCGTGATCGCCACCGAGGCGCGCCTCGAGATCACGGAGGAGGCGCTCCGCAAGATCGTCCGCGAGTACACGCGCGAGGCCGGCGTCCGCAACCTCGAGCGCGAGATCGCATCGATCTGCCGGAAGGTCGCGCGGAAGGTCGCGAGCAACGAGGTGCCGCGTGCGACCGTCGGCGGCGACGATGTCGCGACGTACCTCGGGCCGGAGCGTTTCGAGTACGGCCTGGCCGAGAAGGAGGACATGGTCGGCGCGGCCACCGGCGTCTCCGTCTCCGAGCACGGCGGCGACGTCCTCACCGTCGAGGCCACGATCATCGACGGCACCTTCGGCGAAGGGAAGGACTTCCAGCTCACGGGCCAGATCGGCAAGGTGATGGAGGAGTCCGCGCGGGCGGCCCTGTCGTGGGTCCGCGCACACCCGGTCGACCTCGGCGTGCCGAAGGACTTCTTCAGCGACCACGCGATGCACGTTCACGTGCCCGCGGGCGCCATCCCGAAGGATGGCCCCTCGGCGGGCGTGACAATGGCCACCGCGATCGTCAGCGCGCTCACCGGGCGACCGGTGCGCCGCGACGTCGCGATGACCGGCGAGATCACGCTGCGCGGCCGCGTGCTCCCGATCGGCGGGCTGAAGGAGAAGCTCCTCGCGGCGCACCGCGCCGGGATCAAGACCTTCATCCTCCCGGAGAAGAACAAGAAGGATCTCGTGGACATCCCCAAGGAGGTCCTCGACACGGTCGCGACCAAGACCGTGGGAACGATCGACGAGGTCCTGGCGCTGGCCCTGATGAAGGGTCCGCGCATCACGCCCGCGGCGCTCGGGAAGGTCCGCGACGCCGGCGCCGCGGCGCCACCGCCGAGCTAGCGGGAACGGTCAGGGTGAGCGATGCCAGTGGAGTACAAGGACTACTACAAGATCCTCGGCGTCGGGAAGGACGCGAAGACCGAGGACATCAAGAAGGCGTATCGCCGGCTTGCGAGGCAGCATCACCCTGACCTGAACAAGGGCGCGGGCGCGGAGAAGAAGTTCAAGGAGGTCAACGAGGCCCACGAGGTCCTCAGCGATCCCGAGAAGCGCAAGCGCTACGACCAGCTCGGGCCCAACTGGGAGCGCATGGGCCGTGGCGCCCCGCCCGGTGGCAGCGGCGGGTTCCAGTGGATCTACACCGGGACCCCCGGCGCCGGCGCGCAGGACTTCACGGACTTCTCCGACTTCTTCCGCACGATCTTCGGTGACGTTGGCGGCATGACGGGCGAGGAGCCGCGGCGTGGCCGCGCGCGCGGCAACGGCCGCATCCGGGGCGAGGCGGGTCAGGATCTGGAACACGAGCTGGAGGTCTCGCTGCTCGACGCATTCCGCGGAGCGGAGCGGTCCATCGAGATCCGCCGCGATGACGGAGCGACGAAGAAGCTCGATGTCAAGATCCCCGCTGGCGTCCGCGAGGGCCAACGCATCCGCCTCGCGGGTCAGGGATCGGGCGGCCAGGGGAATGGCGCCGCGGGCGATCTGTTCCTCAGAGTGAAGGTCCGCCCGCATCCATTCTTCCGGCGCGAGGGCGACGACATCCACGCTGACCTTCCCGTCGCGCTGCACGAGGCGCTGCTCGGGGCCGAGATCACAGTGCCCACGCTCAAGGGCCGCGTGTCGCTGCGCATCCCGCCGGAGACGCAGAACGGCCGGACCATCCGGCTCGCCGGACAGGGGATGCCCCGCGCCGGCGGCGGGCACGGCGACATGTTCGTCACCGTGAAGGTCGTGCTGCCACAGAAGCTGACAGAGGGCGAGCGCGAGGCGCTCGGGAAGATCGCCCGCGAGCGGTCGGGCGAGGACGTGAGGAGCCACCTGCTGTGATCGACCCGAACAAGCTCACCGAGAAGACCCAGGAGGCGCTCGTTCAGGCGCGCGCGCGCGCGGCCGAGAACGGCCACGCCGAGTTCGACGTCGAGCACCTCGCCGCCGCGCTCCTGGCGCAGGACGGCGGCACGGTCCCGAACCTCGTGCGCGCCGTGGGCGGCACGCCGCAGCAGCTGCTCTCGGCGATCGAGGCCGACCTCGCGAGACGGCCCAAGGTGGCGGGCGGGGGAGTGCAGATCGGCGCATCCGCGCGCCTCGGGCGCGTCCTCCAGTCTGCGCAGCGCGAGATGGAGGCGCTCACCGACGAGTACGTGTCGACCGAGCACCTCTTCCTCGCGATGCTCGAGGACGGCGGGCTGGTGGGACAGCAGCTGAAGCGGCTCGGCGCGACGCGCGACCGCGTCCTCGAGGCGCTGCGCGGGATCCGCGGCAGCCAGCGCGTCACCGACGCGAACCCGGAAGGGAAGTACCAGGCGCTCGAGCGCTACGGGCGCGATCTCACCGATCTCGCGCGCAAGAACAAGCTCGACCCGGTCATCGGCCGGGACGAGGAGATCCGCCGTGTCATCCAGGTCCTGTCGCGGCGCACGAAGAACAACCCCGTGCTCATCGGCGACCCCGGAGTCGGCAAGACCGCCATCGTCGAGGGCCTCGCACAGCGCATCGTCCGCGGGGACGTCCCCGAGGGTCTCAAGAACAAGCGCATCTTCGCGCTGGACATCGGCTCGCTCCTCGCGGGCGCGAAGTACCGCGGCGAGTTCGAGGAGCGGCTCAAGGCCGTGCTCAAGGAGATCACCGCCGCGCAGGGCGAGATCGTCCTCTTCATCGACGAGCTGCACACGGTCGTCGGCGCCGGCGCCGCCGAGGGCGCCGTGGACGCCGCGAACATGCTCAAGCCGATGCTCGCGCGCGGCGAGCTGCACACCATCGGCGCGACGACGCTCGACGAGTACCGCAAGCACGTCGAGAAGGACGCCGCCCTGGAGCGACGCTTCCAGCCCATCCAGGTCGGGCAGCCCACGGTCGAGGACACCATCTCGATCCTCCGCGGGCTGCGCGAGAGGTACGAGGTCCACCACGGCGTGCGCATCCTCGACAGCGCGCTCGTCGCGGCCGCGGTGCTCTCCGACCGCTACATCAGCGACCGGTTCCTGCCCGACAAGGCCATCGACCTCGTGGACGAGTCCGCCTCGAAGCTGCGCATGGAGATCGACTCCATGCCGGTCGAGCTCGACGAGGTCGACCGGCGCGTACGGCAGCTCGAGATCGAGCGCGAGGCGCTGCGCAAGGAGACCGACAACGCCAGCCGCGAGCGGCTCGAGCGCCTCGAGCGCGAGCTCGCCGACCTCAAGGAGGGCCCCGCGGGGCTGCGCGCGCAGTGGCAGCAGGAGAAGACCGCCATCGCCGACATCCGCGACAAGCGCTCGCGCCTGGAGGCAGTACGCCTGGACATCGAGCGCGCCGAGCGCGCGGCCGACTACGCCAAGGCCGCCGAGCTCAAGTACGCGACGCTGGCCGCGCTCGAGCGCGAGGTCTCGGCGGCCGAGGGTCGGCTCATCGAGCTGCAGCGCGGCACGAAGCTGCTCGCCGAGGAGGTCACGCCCGACGACATCGCCGAGGTCGTGGCCCGCTGGACGCACATCCCGGTCTCGAAGCTCCTCGAGGGCGAGGTGAGCAAGCTCCTGCGCATGGAGGAGCGGCTGCACGAGCGCGTCGTCGGCCAGGACGAGGCCGTGAGCGCCGTGGCGAACGCGATCCGCAGGTCTCGGGCGCAGCTTCAAGATCCGGACCGGCCGCTCGCATCGTTCCTCTTCCTGGGTCCGACGGGGGTGGGGAAGACCCTGCTCGCGAAGGCCCTCGCGGGATTCCTCTTCGATGACGAGAAGGCAATGGTCCGTCTCGACATGAGCGAGTACATGGAGAAGCACACCGTCTCACGCCTCGTCGGCGCGCCACCCGGGTACGTCGGCTACGACGAGGGCGGCCAGCTCACCGAGGCCGTACGGCGCCGGCCCTACTCGGTGCTCCTGCTGGATGAGATCGAGAAAGCGCACAACGACGTCTTCAACGTGCTGCTGCAGGTCCTCGACGACGGCCGCCTCACCGACGGCCAGGGCCGCACCGTCGACTTCAAGAACGTGGTCGTGATCATGACCAGCAACGTGGGATCGACGTTCCTCCAGTCAGGCGCTGACGATGAGTCGACGCGGAAGCAGGTGATGGACGCCCTGCGCTCGCACTTCCGTCCCGAGTTCCTCAACCGCGTCGACGAGGTCGTGTTCTTCCACCGCCTGGGCGATGCGCAGCTCAAGGAGGTCGTGGACAAGGAAACGGCGTTCCTCGCCCGTCGCCTCGCCGAGCGCAACGAGCTCTCGCTCGCGGCCAAGGAGCTCATCGCTCACGAGGGGTTCGACCCGGTGTACGGCGCGCGGCCCATCCGCCGCGCGATCCAGCGCCGCGTGCTTGACCCGCTCGCGCAGAAAGTCCTCTCGGGCGAGTTCGCCGAGGGGGACGTCGTCTTCGTCGACGTCCGCGGCGGACACATCGAGTTCTTCAAGCAGGAATACGCGAAGGAGACCTCAGATGAGCCCGAGAGGGTCGGAGCGCGTACGAACTGAGCCCTCCGCGCGTTGACCTCTAGGTGAGAGCCCTCGTTCTTCTCGTCGCCCTCGCGGTCGTCCTGTCTGCCTGCGGCGGCCTCTTCGCCGCGGGCGAGCTGACGCCCGTTCCGTCGGCGCGCGCCACGGCCACGCCCGCCGTGCCGTCTGCCTCCGTCGCCATCGCGTCGCCGACGGCGACGCCTCGGCCCACGCCGGCCGCCGGCGCCTGCCAGCGCGAGCCCTCGTCGTGCGCGATCGCGGACGCCATCGCGAAGATCGACCCGGCCAAGATGAACGACCATCTCGTCGCGCTCACCAGCGTGGGGTCGCGCGACCCGCGTCACCCCGGCCACGCCAAGGCTGTCGCGTACATCAAGGAGCAGCTGAACGCGCTCGCCTACTACGGGTGGAAGATCGAGACGCAGAAGACGTCCTACCAGGGGATCGCGCTCGAGAACATCTTCGCCAGCCTCGACGGCGCGAGTGCCGCGTCGAGCGGTACGGCGAGCCCCAGGCCGAAGCCGCCGACCCGCACCGTCCTCGTGTCGGCGCACTACGACTCGACGGCGAACCGGACGGCCGGCTGGCGCCCCGCGGTCGATGCGGCGCCGGGAGCTGACGATAACGCCACGGGCACCGCGGCGCTCCTCGAGTTCGCGCGCGTGATCTCGCAGACCGTACGCGAACGCCTCGAGAGCCGCATCACCCTTGCGTTCTTCGACGGCGAGGAGCTGTACTTCAAAGGCAGCGCGGCGTGGCTGGCAACGCTGAAGAAGCCCTACGACATCAAGGCCGCGATCAACCTCGACATGATCGGGTTCAACCCGCTCGCCGACCGGCTCGACCTCCTCTGGTACACGAACGCCTCCGCCGGGCTGCGCGACCAGGTCATCGCCGCGAATGACAAGTACGGGATCGGCGTCACGCCGCTCATCGCTCAGTTCGCCGCGGACGGGAACACGATCATGGACGCCGCACCCTTCGGGATCGCGGGCATCCCCTCGATCGCGCTGTGCCAGCGCTATGGCGAGACTGACGCGACCTTCCCGGGCAACTACACGTTCCACACCGTGAACGACACGGCCGCCCAGATCACGAACAAGCGCTTGTGGCTCAAGGCCGCCAAGCTGACCCTCGCGACGGCGCTGGAGCTCGCGAGCTCGCCCTAAATGCTCGCCTCCGGCCAGCCGTCGGTCGAAACGGCGATGGTGACCGGACCGTCCCCTTCGGACGTCACGACCATGTGCGCGCCGAACCGTCCGCTCTCGCAGGTCACTCCCGCGCCGCGCAGCGCGCCGCAGAACGCGTCGTAGAGACGCTGGCCCTTGTCAGGCGGAGCGGCACTCGTGAAGTCGGGGCGGCGCCCGTTGCTGATATCGCCGTAGAGGGTGAACTGCGGGACCGCGAGCACACGGCCACCGACGTCGACGACGGAGCGCGACATCTTGCCGCGCTCGTCCTCGAAGATCCGCAGCGTCGCGACCTTGGCCGCGAGGCGTTCGGCGTCCTCGGGCGCATCGTCCGCGCCGACGCCCACAAGGGCCACCAGGCCGCGACCGATCGAGGCGACACGCTCGGACCCGACGTCGGCGCTCGCGGAGCGGGCCCGCTGGACGACAGCCCTCAGTCGCCCTCCAGCATCCAGGGGTTGTCGCCGCGCACGACGTCCTCGACCTCTTCGGCGGTGAGATGGCCCGGCGCCCAGATGGTCATGCTCTTGGTGAGCGGGAGGCGCGTGACGTACGTGACCTTGCCAAAGCGGTAGCCGTGCTGGAACAGGAACGGCTTGCCGTCGATCTCGATCGGCTGTCGCCGATCGGAGGAGATGGCTGCGGGCACGCGCTCAGTATGCGAAAGGGCGTCGGTCGTCGCCCGAGCTACGGGCCGGGTTGACCTCCGTCGTCCACGCCCATCGACGAGAGCTGGCCCGGTCGCGATGACCTGTCGGTGCTACGGCCCGAGTCCGCTGACGCCGCCTGCGCCATCGGGAGCAGGAGCAGCCCCGCAACGATGGCGGCCATGAGCCACTTTCGGAACCGTGTCATCTCGCTCCCCCTACGGCTTGCGCACGCTGTTCAGCGCGGCTGATCTTGGCTAGAGTGTGGCCGCCTAGCGGACGAGCGGTCAAGGACTCCGGCTATCGAACCCGTACCGGCCGGAGTAGGAAGAAAGTCACAGGGGGAGGCACTTTTTGGCGGTAGCGAACCCGGAAAAGGCAGTGATCGCGGCCTCCGCCACCCTTGGCGAACGCGTTCGCGCCGCTCGCAAGGAGCTCGGCCTCAGCCAGGCGCAGCTCGCCGGGGAAGATCTCACCAAGGGCTTCATCTCGCAGCTCGAGTCGGGCCTCGTCCGTCCCTCCGTCCGATCGCTACAGCTCATCGCCTCACGTCTGTCGAAGCCGCTCGACTACTTCCTCGGTGATGCGCCCCTCGCTGCCGGTAAGCGCGTCGCGTTCCACCGCCTCGCCGCGGAGACAGCCGCCGAACGGCAGGATTGGACGCGGGTGCGCGAGCACGTCGAGCGAGCCCTCGCCGAGGCACCTGAGGGCCGCGACCGCGCGACGCTCCTCCATTTGCTCGGACGGGCGACGGTCGCGTCGCGCGACTTCGAGGGGACGTTCGAGCTCGTCGCGAAGGCGATGGACCTGGTGCGCGCGGAGTCGGAGCCACAGCTCGTCGCCGAGCTCCTCTACCTGCGCGGGTACGCCTATGGAGAGCAGGGCCAACTCGCCGCCGCAACGGAGGTGTACGAGGCAGCGCGCGACGTCGTGGAGCGGTTCGAGATCACGGACCCACGTCTTCGATCGAAGATCCTCGTTGCGCTCGGCACGATGTACCGCCGGTTGAAGCGCCCGAGCAAGGCGCTCGCCTCATACCAGGCCGCTCTGGCGACCGCATCGCGTTCGTCGGAGCTCATGCTCGCGGCGCGCGGCTACATGGGCATCGCGGCGAGCCACTACGACTCGGGAGAGCTGGACGCCGCGATCTCCAACTACAGCCGTGCCCTCGACATCTCCAGGCGCGTTTCCGACATCGATTTCGAGCTTCGCGCCCTGCAGTCGATCGCGCTGGTCCAGTTCGAGAACGATGACGACGCCGCCGCGAAAGTCACGGCCGAGCACGCGATGCAGCGCGCGCTCGAGGTCGGCGCCCTGGACCGGGCCGCGGTCGTGGAGATCACGTTCGCTCGCATCGCGCTGAGGGCGGGTCGTGCGGCTGATGCGCTTGGGATCGCGAAGCACGCCGAGGGGGTCCTCGATCGGGCCGAGGACCGGATGCAGCAGGCGGACGCGCTCTCCGTGATCGCTGCCGCGCACGAAGCGCTCGGACAGCGTGCCGAGGCCGACCGGGCCTACCGAACCTCCCTCGACATGTACGCGTCGATCGGCAACCTCGTCGAGCGCTCGGCTCGGGCCGCGGAGTACGCGCGTTCGCTCAAGGCCCGCGGCGATCTCGAGGCTGCCTACGCGATGCTCGAGGTCGCGCGTGGAGGCGCGGCTCCGCGGTAGGCGTCCGAGTCGACGCGAGCAACTCGTACGCCTTCTTCAGGTGACCTCGCTGATAGAGCCTGTCCGCATAGGCACTGGCCGCGCGCGCCCATGCCGGACGGCTGCTTCGTTCCAAGAGCCTTAGCGCCTTCTTGTACAGGCGATCCGAGCTGGACCACTTCCCCTCGTCGTGATGGATGTCGGCGGCGAGCCGGACCGCATCTGCCTGCTGGATGGTGTCGCCGGCCTTCGAAAGAACGCGTTCGGCCTCTTGTGCGAAACGCAAAGCCAGCTCCGTACGGCCTTCCTTGAGAGCGATCCTTCCAAGGACGATCTTGGCGATCGCCGGCTGATGCGTCTCGCCTAGGTCGGCCCCGCGAGAAAGCGTTCGCTCTGCGAGGCTACGCGCTTCCTTGACCTGACCGAGCTCGAGATGCACCTCGGCCATCGAGCGCAGCGCATTCAGCTCCCACTCGGCATCTGCCGCGCGCTCGAAGAGATCTCGGGCGCGCTGGTACTGGTCGATGGAAGCCTGCAACTCACCCGCGTCGTAATGGGCAGCGGCAAGACCCTGGTACGCCCGCCCCGCCAACCGGAGCGCATCCACTCTCCTCGCATTTCCTAGGCCCCTCGCATACGCGGAGCGAGCCTGCCCAGCCAGTCCGAGGCGGCGATAGGCGGTCCCGAGATTCACGTCGAGTCGCGCGAGTAATGCTGGATCGCTGAGGCCGTGCTTCTGGGCAAGCTCGAATGCGCGCTCAAGCTCCTCTGCGCCGGCCGCGAGACGACGGCCATCGAAATACCCGTTCGCACGGATGAGATAGAGCCGAACGATCTCACCGATCTCGCGCGGCCCGTCGCGCACCTGCGAGAGTGCCCTTCTCGCAAGGCCATAGGCCTTCTCCCTGTGACCGAGCGCCGCTTCCGCTTCCGCTGTCAGACGGAGGATCTTCACGCTCGCGCGCCGGTCGGCGGTGCGAAGAGCCGCTCGGGTGTGTTGAAGCACGGCGACCCAGTCCTGTTGGGCGGACGCCGCCTCTGCGGCCCTTTCGTGCAGTTCCAGGAGTTGCGCCTTGTTCGCCGCGGCCTTGCCGAGTAAGTACGAAGCATCCCTTCCCAGCCGCTGAGAGATGATCTGCAGCGAGCGCGCCGAAGGGCGGGTCCGCCCGAGCTCGATGTGACTGACAAGTGCCTTCGTCAACTCGTTCCCAGCGAGCTGCTCTTGGGTGAGCCCTGCCTCGAGCCGCGCTTCCCGGATGCGCGCGCCGGGTCCACTGGACGACGATGGATGTGGTCGTTGCTTCACAGGACGGGACGTTCCGTCGATCTGGCCACTATTCCTTCGCCGCGAGATCGAACCGAATGAGCTCTAGTTCAACCGCCCTGCGTACCAATGAGACACGGTTGGGGACCAGGAAGGTTCGCATGAGCGCGCTGACGTGCTTCTTCACACCCGGTTCGCTAAGGCTCAGTCGCGTTGCGATCTCCTTGTTGGCCAGACCGCGCGAAACGAGCTCGAGGATCTGCCACTGACGTGCCGTTAGGTCGGTCGGACCTTTCATGCCGGTGTCAACGACGTCCAGTGACGAAGGTATACCTTGCCACAAGGTGGGTCTAGTGGCGTATACCAGTCGCCACTGTGCTCAACCTCGCCGTTGTCCTTGTGCTCGTTCTCACGCTGGTTTTCGGCTCGCCCCTTGTTGAGCCCGCGCAGGCGTACGGCGAGACCGTCGCCAGCCCGCGGTACATCGCGGCGGCGGTCATGCCCAACGGGCAGGTCGGGCTGGTGTTCTCGAGCAACGGGACCGAGGTCCGCTTCGCGCGGTACACGCGCGAGACGGCGCTCGACCCCTCCGTCGTCCTGGGTGCGGTCAGCTCGGCCTACCCGCAGCTCGCGACCTTCCGCGGGCGGCTGGTCGCCGCCTTCGTCGACACGCGCCCCGGCCTCTCCGGGCGCCTCGCGTTCCGCGCCAGCGACGACAGCGGTGCCTCCTGGTCCGCGCCCCTCTATC
>JACPOT010000020.1 GCA_016191385.1 Chloroflexota bacterium
GAGAGGGACGCGAGGAGAAGGAGCGCGACGGTCGCCACGGAGTAGTCGAGGAGGATCAGCCGCCGCCTGCCGTGGCGGTCGAGCAGGGCCCCCGCGATGGGACTGACGAGCAGCCCCGGCATCAGCGAGAGGAACGTCGTGATCCCCGCGAGCGCGGGCGAGGCGTATCGCTCCAGTACCAGCAGCACGAGGACGAGCGAGACCATCTGCGACGCGACGCGGCCCAGGAGCATGCCGGCGACGAGTCGCGTGAAACCGGGGATGGTGAAGAGCCCGCGATACGAATCGGTCAGAGGGACGATCCTAGGCCTCACACTGGACAGGTGAAGCGCGACGACATCCGCAACATCGCGATCATCGCTCACGTCGACCACGGGAAGACGACGCTCGTCGACGCGATGCTCCGGCAGAGCCACGTCTTCCGCGACGATCAGCAGTTCGCGGAGCGGATCCTCGACTCGAACGACCTCGAGCGCGAGCGCGGCATCACGATCATGGCCAAGAACATCTCGATCATGTATCGCGGGCTCAAGATCAACATCGTCGACACGCCAGGACATGCCGATTTCGGTGGCGAGGTCGAGCGTGTCATGAACATGGTCGACGGCGTTCTCCTCCTCGTCGACGCCGTCGACGGGCCGATGCCGCAGACGAAGTTCGTCCTCCGCCAGGCCCTGCGGCGCGGCCATCGCGCGATCGTCGTGATCAACAAGATCGACCGGCCGAACGCGCGTCCGATGCACGTTCTCAACGAGACGTTCGACCTGTTCCTCGACCTCGGTGCGACCGAGAAGCAGGCGGAGTTCGAGACCATCTACACGAACGCGCTCACCGGGCAGGCCGGGACCGACCACAAGCACATCGGCAAGACCCTCGAGCTCCTGTTCGAGGCGATCGTGGACCAGGTCCCGCCCCCCGAGGTCGACCCCGATGCCTCGGCGCAGCTCCTCGTGACGGCGACGTCGTACGACGATCACAAGGGCCGTATCGCGGTCGGACGCCTGCAGAGTGGGACGCTGCGCCGCACGCAAGCGGTCGCGCGGATCGACCACCACGGCGCCATGACGACGTCGAAGGTGACCTACCTTTTCGCGTTCCAGGGCCTGGGCCGCGTCGAGATCGAGGAGGCGAAGGCCGGGGACATCGTGGCCGTCGCCGGCGTGGCCGACGCGTCGATCGGCGACACCATCGCCGACGCGACTGACCCGCGGCCGCTCCCGCCGATCCGCGTCGAGGAACCCACGGTGCGCATGACCTTCGGCGCCAACACCAGCCCCTACGCGGGGCGCGAGGGGACGCACGTGACCGGGCGCAAGATCCGCGAGCGCCTGTACGCGGAGCTCGAGCGTGACGTGGCGCTACGCGTGGAGGATGGCGAGACGCCGGACGTGTTCGTGGTGAGCGGGCGCGGTGAGCTGCACCTGGCGATCCTCATCGAGACGATGCGGCGCGAGGGCTATGAGCTGCAGGTCTCGCGGCCGGAGGTGATCTTCAAGAACGTCGGCGGCGAGCGCCTGGAGCCGTACGAACAGCTCGAGATCGAGGCGTCGCAGGAGGTGCTTGGCCGGGTGGTCGAGATGGTCGGCCAGCGCCGCGGCGTGCTGCAGGACATGAAGTACCGCGAAGACGGATCGGTCCACGCGGTCTACCGCATCCCGACGCGCGGGCTGTTGGGGTTCCGCAAGGCCTTTCTGACCAATACGCGCGGCGAGGGCGTGATGAACACGCTCTTCGCCGAGTACGGCCCGTACGCCGGGCCCATCGCCTCGCGCACGTTCGGGTCCCTCGTCGCGTGGGAGGACGGCGTCGCGACGACGTTCGGCCTGACGCAGGCGCAGGAGCGCGGCACGCTCTTCATCGACCCGGGCGCCGATGTCTACGAGGGAATGGTCGTGGGTGAGCACATCCGCGAGAACGACCTCGAGGTGAACATCGCCCGCAAGAAGCACCTCACGAACATGCGCAGCTCCACCTCGGAGATCACGGTGCGGCTCGAGGGCATCCGCGACCTGTCGCTCGACGACGCCATCGAGTTCCTCGCGGACGACGAGCTCCTCGAGGTGACCCCGCAGACGTTCCGCATCCGCAAGCGCGTGCTGTCGCGGCAGCAGCGCGACCGCATCGTCGGCCAGCGCAAGAAGCAAAACGTGGGCGCAGCTGCGGTCTGATCCGGGTGCCCCTGTGTATGATGTATGTGCGATGAAGCGCACCAACATCTACCTGCCGGAGAGCCAGCTCGAGCTGCTTCAGCGTGTGAGCGAATCGCGCGGTCGTGCCGTCGCAGAGCTCGTACGCGAGGCGGTCGATTCGTGGCTCACGGCTCAGGGCGCCCGGGCGATCCCCGCGCCTGAATGGCAGGCCCGCTTCGACGCCCTGATGGACCGCCGCCGGCGCATCGCCAAGGGAAAGGGCTGGACGGAAGAACAGGTCCTCCGCGACGCGACCGAGGCGATCCGCGACGTACGGAGCGAGCGCGCTGCGCGTCGTCCTTGACACCAACGTCTGGTTCTCGGGGCTCATCCTCCCCGACAGCGTTCCCGGACGAGTGCTCGAAGCGATACGGAAGCGCACGATCGTTCCTGTCGCCTCCTGGGATCTAGCGGAGGAGATCGCGCGGGTCCTTCGCCGCCCGAGGGTCGGCGAGTACGAGATCGCCGATGAGGATGTGGCCGAGATCCTCGCCTTCCTCGCGCCGTTCATTCCTTCCGTCGAGTTCGACGCCGGCCTCCGCGATCCCTCTGACCTTCCCGTCGTTCGCTCCGCAGTGGCAGGCGAAGCCGACGCGATCGTCACGGGTGACCGCGATCTGCTTGATGACGAAGAGACCCGTCGGCGCCTGGCGGACCGTGGGATCCGCGTGATGACGCCGCGAGAGCTGCTGACACTGCTGACGGAGCGGGCGCGATGAGGACCCTTGCCGGCTGTTGGTCGATGGACCAGGTCGCGGCTCCGTCCTAGCGCAGAGTCAGGTCGTACAATTCAGGTACGCGGGAGTAGCTCAGTTGGTAGAGCGTCTGGTTCCCAACCAGAAGGTTCGCGAGTTCGAGACTCGTCTCCCGCTCAGTCGAAACGCCGCCCTGACGACCGCGGCGTTCGTGTTTCTCAGAGGTCGCTCGCTTATGGCGCTGAACAGCGCGTCGGCTTCGTGATCCGCTTGGTCGTCCTCAGGTGGTGTGAGCTTGAGGACGAAGTCACCCAAGGGCGCCGCGTACGCGAACCGCGACATCGGGAAGCGTGGCCCAAGCGGTAGTCCCCACTCGGCGGCGATCTCCCGTGCAACGGCTTCGAGCTTTCGCGTAGGCGGCCACTTGTACGACCCGGCCACTAGATCGTCCTCCGGGCGCTCCCCCAAGTCCGCCACGAGAGCGAACCTACCGGACCAGGATCCTCCGGCCCGACATCGACGGAGAGAGCTCCTCGTCGATCAGCGGCCGCTCCGTCGCGCTGATGATCACCCCGAGCGCGAGCGCGAGCACGGCGCCGACCGCCGCCGACACGAAGAGCACGGCGTCCGCGGGACGTCCGGGCGAGCGCGCCAGCGGGGCCCACGTCACGAACACCATGTAGAGGAGCGCCGCCCCGGCGCTCACGCCGGCCGCCGTGGCGAACACGAAGAGCGCGAACCAGCGGCGCGCGGCGAAGGCGCGGTCGGAGAGGCTGCGCAGCACCCGCGTCACGGTCCACACGACGAGCGCGGCCGCGACCCACGCGATGGCCGTGGCGAACGCGGCGAGGTCGGCGGTGCTCACGCGTGAGACGAACGTGCCGAGCTGGCCCGCGATCGCGGCCGGATCGAACACCTGGAGCAGCGGAGCGAAGCGGTCGCCGTTCACGCCCGGCTTGACCGCGTAGAGCAGCGCGGCCTTCGTCTCGACCGCGCGCGCCGTGTCGAACAGCGACGGCGGCTCGAGCGCGATGCCCGTCTGCACGTACGCCCCGAGGGTCGCCTTCCCCGATGCGACCGCGAGCACGACCGCGAGCACCGCGCCCCAGGCCACGCTCACGACGCCGCCGAGGCCATGGATGGCCGCAGCCGCGAGAAGGAACGCGGGGGCCAGCCCCGCGGGTGCGGAGACGGGCATCGCGAGCGCGAGCGCGGTCCGCTCAGCGTTGACGTCGCGCAGCCAGACCCAGAGGCCCATGAAGCCGAACAGCACCGCCAGTCCCGGGACGAACAGGAAGATGCACACGGTCTCGACGATCCAGCCGATCGCCAGCGCCAGCCCGAGCTGGCCCATCGCGGCCACGGCCGCGACGAGGAGCGCGACCAGCAGCGCGGGAAGCGGCTCGAACGTCGCGAGCGTCATCAACGCGAAGACCGGCGCGGCCGCGAGGAGCGCGAAGAAACCACGGCGGATCGGGGTGCCGTACGCCTGGAGGATCCCGATGACGGGGCTGTCCGCCTTGGCCGGCACCATCCCCTGGAGCGGCTCGGTGTCGACCGCGACGCGAGTGGTCCCGAGGTCGGACCCGAGGTTCTCGATCGACGCGATCGCGCGCGCCACGTCGCTCGCGCGCATGTAGCGCATGGCCGGGTCCTTCGCCAGGCAGCGCATCACCACGGCGTCGAGCTCGCGCGGAAGTGATGGCCGCAGGTGGCTCGGCGGCACGGGCTGGCGCACCACGTGGTCGCGCAGGAGCACCGACGCGTTCGCGCTCGTGAAGGGCGGCTTGCCCACGAGCATCTCGTAGAGGACCAGGCCGAGCCCGTAGATGTCGCTCGCGGCGGTGGCCTGCTTCCCCTCGACCCGCTCGGGCGCGACGTACATCGCCGTGGCGAAGAGCTGCGGCGTCGCGGCGTCCTCTTGCGGCGCGCGCGCGATGCCGAAGTCAGCGATCTTGGCGTCGTCGTTGTCGTCGAGCAGTACGTTCGATGGCTTCATGTCGGCGTGGACGATGCCGCGCGAGTGCGCGAAGGCGAGCCCGTTGGCGATCTCCATCGCCAGCTCCGCGGCTTCGGCCACGGCGAGCGGGCCGTGCCGCTCGATCCGCTGTTTCAGCGAATGCCCGGGAACGTGTTCCATGACGATGAAGGGGAGCCCATCGACCTCGCCGACGTCGTAGACGGCGACGACATTCGGGTGGGAGAGCTTGGCCAGGGCCTGCGCCTCGCGCACGAACATCTTCCGCAGCGCGGGGTCCGCCGCCGCCTGGGGGTCGAGGACCTTGATGGCGACATCGCGGCGCAGCGACTCGTCGCGGGCCAGGTACACCTGCGCGGATCCGCCCACGCCGATCGGCTCCACGATCCGGTAGCGCTCGCCGACGTTGCGGTACATCGCCAGCTCCAAGTGTCCCTCCCGCAGCGCTGCTTGGTCGCCCGTCGGGTCCAACGCCCTTCGATAGGCGGCGTTACTGCGAGCACGAGCCGCGAAGCGGCCGCGCGCAGCAGCAGACCACAGCGGCGAAGCCGCGAGGACTATGAGGATCGAGACGGCGCTGCCACCTTAGACTCGCATGCGAGTGAGGATCGCCTTCGCGGCCGCCGAGGTCGCCCCATATGCCAAGGTGGGCGGCCTGGCCGACGTGGCGGGCTCGCTCCCGCAGGCCCTCGCCACCCCGGTTCGGCATCCCCGCTGACGGCGCGTCGCGATCGGTCCCCTACGGCCGCTCCACCTCGCGCGTCCTCTACCCGTCCGTCGTGCGCGACCGCGTCCGCACCGTGTTCGTGCAGAGCCCGCGCATCGGGCGCGAGAAGGTGTACGGCGCGAAGGATGACGCCAAGCGCTACGCGTTCTTCGCGCGCGCGGTCGCCGAGGATCTCGCCGACGCGCGGCCCGACATCGTCCACTCTCACGACTGGCATTCCGCGCTCCTCGTCCCGATGGTCGCCGGACCGTTCCGCCGCGCGCTGCGCGGCGCGGCCACGGTGTTCACGATCCACAACCTGGCATACCAGGGTCAGAGCTCGAGCGAGATCCTCGAGATCGTCGGCTTGCCGAAGAAGCGGGTCCCGCCCGAAGAGCCGGGGCAGCTGAACCCGATGGCGCGAGCGATCGCGTCCGCCGACATCGTGAGCACGGTCAGCCAGCGCTACGCGCAGGAGATCCTCACACCGGAGTTCGGCGCGGGTCTCCAGGATCTGCTGGCGCGGCGCCGCGAGGACCTCTGGGGGATCGTCAACGGCATCGACACCGACGTCTTCGATCCCGCGCGCGACCGGAGCATCCCCGCCCGATACTCGGCTGAGGACCTGCGCGGGAAAGCGCAGGACAAGGCCGCCCTCCAGAAGGAGCTCGGCCTCGCGGTGGACATGCGCACGCCGGTGTTCGGCGTGATCGGCCGCCTCGTCGAGCAGAAGGGCATCGACATCCTCACCCCGGCGGCCGGGGACATCCTGCGCGGCGGGGCACAGATCGTGGTGCTGGGCAGTGGCGAGCCGCAGTACGAGGCGATGTGGCGCGAGCTCGCGGCGCGGCATCGCGGGTCGCTCTCGCTGACGTTCGGCTTCGACAGCGCGCTGGCACAGCGCATCTACGCCGGCTCGGACATGTTCCTGATGCCATCGCGGTTCGAGCCGTGCGGGCTCGGCCAGCTCATCTCGTTCCGCTACGGGACCGTCCCCGTGGTGCGTGCGGTGGGCGGGCTCGCGGACACCGTCCGCGACGCCGACGCCGACACCAAGCGCGGGACCGGCTTCGCCTTCACCGACTACACGACCGTCGCTCTCACCGAGGCAGTGCGGCGCGCCATCCGCGCGTACCGCGACGACCAGCGCTGGGAGGGCCTTCGCGCGCGCGTCATGCGGCTCGACCACTCCTGGACCGCGTCGGCGAAGCGCTACGTCGAGATGTACGAGGCCGCGCGCTCAGCGAGGCGCGCGGCATGACCGTCGCCGTCCGCGGCGCCATCGCCGACCTCGAGGACCTCATCGCGGCGCTGCCTGCGGAGACTCAGGCAGCCGCCCGGCGCATCCTCCGGGTCTCCACGACGATCGGCCGGCTCGATCCGCCCGCCGAGATGACGCCGTGGATCGAGAAGCTGTTCGGCTCGGTCGCGGCCGTGCGCGAGCAGCGCATCGTGCGGGTGACCGACCTGGTCCGCATGGAAGGCGCGCTCTTCAACGAGCTCCGTGCGCGCCGGCCGATGGAGGTCAAGGGCGCCGACGAGGTCGCGAAGACCATCGAAGGAGCGCGTGGCGACCCGTTCGACCAGCCGGGAACGGGCACGCCCGCCGACACGTTCGGCCGCGTGCGCGGCCGGTTCGGGACGACCGCGTCCAACATCGCGAAGTACGACGGCTACCACGGCGTGATCGTGTTCGACGAGCACGACCCGCTCGCACCCGTGAGCGAGGAGCAGATCCGCGATCACCTCGCGACCGCGCGACGCTGGGCCGAGCTGGCCCTCGCGGCCGACCCGGGCGCACGCTACTGGTTCCTCATGTGGAACTGCCTGTGGCGCGCGGGCGGGTCCGTCGTGCACGCGCACATGCAGATGACGACCACACGCGGCATGCACTACCCGAAGGTCGAGGCGTTACGCCGCGGCGCGCTCGCGTACGAGCAGACCGGGCGCGACTACTTCGACGACCTGTGGGCCGTGCACCGCGACCTTGGCCTGGGCGTGGAGATCGGGAGCGCGCGCGCCTTCGCTTCGCTCGTGCCGGTGAAGGAGCGCGAGGTCTGGGTCGTCGGGCGGCCCGGCGAGGACGAGGGCGCGCTCGCCGCGGCCATCGCGCGGGTCGTATCCGCCTACCGTTCGATGGGCGTGCTCGCCTTCAACATGGCGCTCTACGTTCCCCCGCTCGTACCCGATGGCGAGGAGTGGCGGCGCTTCCCGCCGGTCGCGCGTCTCGTCGACCGCGGCGACCCCGCGAACAGGACGAGCGACATCGGCGCGATGGAACTGTACGCCGCGAGCGTCATCGCGAGCGATCCCTTCGCCGTAGCGGACGCCCTCCGCCGCTGATCGGCCACCGCCGCGCTATTGACGGTCGCCCGGCGTAGACCGATCATGCGGAGCGTGGCCGATGTGAGCTTCGTCTCCCGACGGGACACCGCATTCAAGGAATTCCCGCCGGCCTCGGCGCAGATCGCGCTCATCGTCCCCTTCTTCGGCGACCTCACCGTCTGGATCCGTCGTCCCGACCGTGCCGGGTGGGAGTTCCCGTCGAGCACGCGGCGGAGCGGCGAGACGATCATCGAGGTCGCGAAGCGCGAGCTCTGGGCGTCCGCCCGGCTCGTCCCGGCGCGCCTCGATCTCCTCGGCGCGGTGCGCCAGGAAGGCAGCCGGCCGGTCACCTCGTACGTCTACATGTGCGACGTCCACAATCTGCCGTGGAGCTATGAGCTTCCCGAAGGCGTCGCCGAGGTCGGCGTGTTCCGAAGCGACCCGAAGCCTCTCCTGACCGAGTGGATGGAGATGGTCTTGGCGGCGGCCCTGCGCGCCCGGAGGACGGGACTCCGCTAGCGACCCCCGTTCCCGCGCGCTGGCCCCTCGGCGGTCTCATCCTCGTCGTCATCGCGGCGTTCGCGGCGGCGGTCATCGCCTCGCTGCCCGTGATCGTCGGTCTGGGCGTCGGCCGGGAGACCGCGCAACAGCGCAGTCCCGCCGACCTCCTGCTTCTCGCGGGCCTCAGCGACGGCGCCATGCTCCTCGCGATCTTCGGCCTCGGCCGTCCCCTCTTGCACCTCACGATGCGCGACCTCGGCCTGCTTCGCCCGTCCGGCGCGGCGCTTGCGCGGGCCGCGCAGGTGGCCGGGCTGCTGTGGCTCGTCTCCATCGCGGTCAACGCCGTGCAGACGCGCGTCTTGGGGGCGAACCCGCAGTCGCTCGTCGTCAGCCTCGGCGCGCACAGCGGCCCGGCCGCCTTCGCCGTGGATCTCGTCACCAGCGCGGCCATCGCTCCGTTCGCGGAGGAGATCCTGTTCCGCGGGCTCATCTTCGGCGGCCTCGCGCAACGCATGCCCGTGGCGCTCGCCGCGGCGATCAGCGCGCTGCTCTGGGCGCTAGCGCACGGCGTGGGCGTGCTGCTGCCGATCTTCGTGCTCGGGCTCGGGCTCGCGTGGGTCTACTGGCGCACGCGGTCGCTGTGGGCGGCGATGCTCACGCACGCGCTCGTGAACGCCGTCTCGCTGACGCTGCTCTTCGCGCTCCCGAAGGACCTGCTCGCGGGCTAGGCAACCGTATGGAGAACAGACTTCGGCGTTCGATGATCAGAAGAGTTCCGAGCCGCCCACCTACTATCGCGGCGATGCAGGCCGTCGCCACGCCGAGTGTCCCGCTCGATAGTTTCGGCGCCGAGTGGGTGGGCGTCGACCTCCATCTACATACCCCTGGGGTGGAAACTTTTCGGCTCCCCGAGAGTGGCGACTGGAACTCAGTCGGAGGGCGCAGCCGGTTTGCCGCCATGTACGCCGACGCTCTGGCACGTGCTGGCATTCGAATAGCCGGAATCACGGACTACAACGGCATCCGAACAGACTGGTATGCCGCGTTGCGCAAGGAGGCAAAGCCGCGCGGCATTACGATCTTGCCCGGCGCGGAACTCTCGTTATCGGCAGGCAAGTCCGGGCTTCACGTCCTCGCGATTTTTGACGAGGCCGCCGATGCCGAAGAGATCAACAGATTTATTAACTCGCTCGATCGCGATCCCGCGCGGCTCCTCTTCGAGGGCCGGAAGACCCGAGACATCAGTCCTCGGGACAACGCTGGCCAGTTGCTCTTGGAAGTTCGTGATCGGTTCAACTGTTTGCTGATCTTTCCTCATCCGGCTTCCGACAGCGGCATTTGCAAGTCCCTACAACTCAAGGACGCCGCCGATCTCGTCCTGCAGACCCGTCCCGACGCGATCGAGCATTGCTCGCCTTCAGCCTTGGAGTCGCTCCGGTCAACCCAAGTCCTCCCCACGGGCTACCTCGAGCGCCTGGCGCAGGTCGAGTTCTCAGACCCCAAGGCCCTCGAGGAGATCGGGACAAAGCTTGTCGATGGCAGACCACGCAAGACTTGGCTCAAGCTAAGTGCTTTCGATATAGAGGCGATCAGGCTTGCGATGCACGACCCTGCGGTTCGAGTCAGGACTGTCAGTCCACCAGCACACGGCTACAGCCGGGTTCTAGGGATGGTGATCGAGGGCAGCGGGTTCTTGGGCAATCTCAAGATGCCGCTCAGCCCCGATTTGACCACGCTCATTGGGGGTCGCGGAGTTGGTAAGTCCGCCTTGATCGAGACACTGAGGTACGGACTTGGGCTCGACCCATTTTCTGACGATGTGTATCGCGAAGGCTTAGTGAAACATGCACTCGGGAGCGGAGGTCGGGTCTCCGTCTTCGTCGACCGCTTCGTAGAAGGCAAGAAGGGCGAGACCTATCGAGTCGATCGTGTGTTTGGTGAGCGGCCGCGTGTCACCGAAATCAGCGGTCGATCAGTCGACGTTCGTGCGAGCGAGTTGCTGGGTCCGGGCGCGACGCCCGCGGTCTTTGGTCAACGCGAGATCTACGCCGTCGCAATGAGCGACGAATATCGCCTCCGACTTCTCGATGAACTGATTGGTGACGCCGCCGATGCGGCGGAGCGTCAGCTTGCTGATTCGCTCGAATCCTTGGACCGGAACGCACGGGAACTTTTGGACTTGTCCCGCAAGTTGGCTCGGCGCGCCGAGTTCGAGCAGCGCCTCCGAACTCTGGACAACGAAATCGCCATCTACGAGAAGCTCGGCGTCGCAGAGAAGCTGCGGGCTGCAACCGACGTGCGGAATCAGGGTCAGCTGCTGCGTCGGTTTACCAGTGCAGTCGAGGCTGCGGGAACTCGGGCAACCGGTGCAAAGGATGCGCTACTCGCCCAAATCGACTCAGTGGTGCGAGCCACGATTCCGGCCGGGCCGGCGACAAACCTAGTCAACGACGCCATGACGCTCGTCCGCGCCTTCCGCGCAGACGTCATCTCGTCGACCGACGCGCTTGTGGCGGCAGCGGCGAGAGCTGTGCGGGAGTTGACCCGACTCGAAAAGGAGTTCGAGGGCTTGGCGGCCCCCATCGACCAGGAAGTCGCTGCAGTCAAGCGCCAGCTGCAAAGCGAGACGGTCGACCCTGATCGTCTAATCGCTCTAAGCCAGGAGCGGAACAGCATTAAACCGCTACTCGAGGAGCTTGACCGCGTCGACTCAGAAATCGAGCTGCTCCGCAAGCAGCGGCACCTCCTCCTCGAGAAGCTTCGTGAGCGAAGACTCGAGACACACCGAATCAGGCGAGAGGCCGCGGAACGGATCAATCGTCAGCTTGGCGGCACTGTGCGCATCGAGGTCGTTTTCAAAGGGCAGAAGTCTGACTTTGCGCAACGCGTCGGTTCGCGATTGCGTGGGTCCGGAGTGACTGCTGACGCAATCGAACGGCTAACCGCCCCGGAGGCGACCGACGGCGCAAGCCTGGCGGAACACGTCCGCGAGGGCGCCGAAGCCCTTCGCCGGCATCACCAGGTCACGGCCGGAATGGCGGATAAGGTGGTGTCCTGGCTGACTGTCGAGGAGAGTCGCTTGTTCCAACTTGAGACTGAACAGGCGCGTGACTCGGTGACAGTTGCCCTGAGGGTCGCACCCGAGGAGTACAGGTCGCTCGAGCGACTCTCTGTGGGTCAGAGGTCGACCGCCATCCTGCTTTTGCTTCTTGCGCAAGTCGACCGTGCGCTCATCTTGGACCAGCCCGAGGATGACTTGGACAACCGATTCATCTACGAGGACATCGTTCAGATTCTCCGATCGCAAAAGAGCCAGCGCCAGGTAATTGTGGCGACCCACAACGCGAACATTCCAGTGCTAGGCGACGCCGAGTTGATCCTGCCACTCGAAGTTCGAGACGGTCGCGCGTCGCTTCAAGGTGCGGCCAGCCTCGACGACCGGACTATCCGCGAATTGGTCAAGCAGGTAATGGAAGGCGGCGAGGAAGCATTCCGTCGTCGAGCGGAGAAATACGGAACAGCGATCTAATGGATCTCCTTGAGCTCCGCGAGCGAATTGTTCGCTGGGAGGACCTGCACACAGAGTTCAAGCAGTGGCCATTCGCCACTGACGCCGCGGCTGCAGCCATTGTTTCGTTCGCGAACACAGATGGCGGCCAACTGATTGTCGGGGTGGACCCTCAGCGAAACATCGTCGGGATCGATGTGGATCCCGACGACGCATATCAGTGGATCGACAACATCAGTCGACAGAATTGCCTTCCTCCCGTGACCGTCGTTCAGGAGCACATCCGCGACGATGGAAGGACCGTGATCGTCGTAAATGTCCCGAAAGGGTCGCAGCGCCCATACCGCACAAACAAGGGCCAGTTCTTCGTGAGAACCACGAGCGGCAAGCGCGACGCATCGCAAGAGGAGCTGCGTCGACTCTTTCAAAAGTCGAGAAGCCTCTACTTCGACGAGACGTCTATGGCGGGTTCGAGCATCGCAGACCTTGATCTCGCCCTGTTCGGCGAATTCGTCGCTCAGCTCGGAGCGCGCGCGGCGGAACAAGAGCCAGAGCGGCTTCTTCACAACCTCCACTTGATGGAGGAGGGCGAAGCGACCATCGCAGGATTGGTTCTCTTCGGTCTTGATCCGCAGCGACGGCTGCCGGAGGCGAGGGTCGTGGCAGCCAGAATCCGGGGTACGCGTCTGTCGGATGAAGTCATTGATCAGCGCGAATGCCGGGGATCTATCAAGTCGATCGTTGACTGCGTCGACGTCTTCTTCCGTGGCTCCTTGACGACAGCGCATCGACCGCGTGGCTTCGAGGACGAACGGGCACCGGAGTTGCCGGTTGAAGCCCTACGCGAGTTCACAATGAATGCGCTCGCCCATCGCGATTACGTCGTAGGGGCCGCGGTTCGACTATTTGTCTTCGACGATCGCGTCGAAATTCGGAGCCCTGGCGGCTTACCGAATACTGTGAACATGGAAGCCATTCTTCTGGGCGCAGCTCACGTTCTTAGGAATCCCACGATCTACGCCTCCCTCGTGCGTATGGGCCTCGTCACGGACCTGGGAAGCGGTGTCGTGCGGAGCATTGACAGGATCCGCGCCGCCATTGGGATGGATCCGATTCTCCGTATCGAAGGCGATGAGTTCGTCGTCAAGATCCCGCGCCCATCCGCAGGCGCTGCGCGGCCCAAGCCCGCGCCAGCATGACCCCAAGCCTCTCCCGCTACGTAACTTCGACGCTACGTAGCTCTGCCGAGTTGCTCGCGGGCTAGCGCTCGGCCAGCGTCGGCCGGGTCATTGAGTGGTTGCGGCGCGGCTTGGCCTCGTACATCGCCGCGTCGGCCTCGGCGAGGAGCGCCTCCGCCGAGATGCCGTGACGCCACGTTGCCATCCCGATAGTGATCGTCGTCCCCGTCAGCTGCGGATCCCCGTTGAAGCGCTCCCGCGCGCGCCCCTGAATGCGCGACGTGATGGTCCGCGCGACGTCCGGACCGGCATCGTGCAGGACGATGACGAACTCGTCGCCACCGGAGCGCGCCACCGTGTCGTAGCCGCGGACGACGTCGGTGGCCGCGTTCGCCACCGCGCGCAGCGCTTCGTCGCCGGCGGCGTGACCGGAGCGGTCGTTGACGTCCTTGAGCCGGTCGACGTCGACGAGCAGAAGGCTGTAGGGGCGCTGGTCGCGCTCGGATCGCTTCGTCGCCATGGCCAGGGCCTGTTCGAGGGCGCGCAGGTTGTGCACGCCGGTGAGCGGGTCGGTCATCGCGGCCTTCTCCGTGACCGCGAGCGCCGCGCGCAGCTGGGCCTCACCCTGCTCCATCTCTTGCCGGTGAGCGCGCATGCTGCGCGTGATCGTGAAGGCCATCGCCGAGATCGCGCCGAGGCCGACGAGCCGCACGATCAGGAGCTCCGCGAGCGTCGCCGGGTCGGCGGACCGCGCGTCGAAGGAGGCGACGACCACGAGCCCGAGCGCGGCCAGCGTCGCGATCACGATCGTCGTCGTGGGCCGGTAGCTGAAGACCGTCGCGAGGACGGGCAGCAGGTAGAACACGAACCACGGCGACGTCGCCCCGCCGGTCATGAAGAGCATGAACAGCGCGATCAGCTGGACGATCCCGCCGCCGATCGTCGCGTGCGCGCGACCGAACGCGCCGATGGGAATGACGTGGTACCAGACGACCACGTAGCCGATGAGCAGCCCGAACGTCGCGAGCAGCCCGATCCGCTCTTCCGCGCTCGACGGCGATCCCGCCGTCGCCAGCAAGAAGATCGCGCTCGCGATGGTCGCCAGCTCCGTCGGACGGACCCGGCTGTGCCCTATTCCGCCCTGCACCGGGGGTCAGATTAGCGACCGCTGGTCAACATCCGTAAAACTGTCAGACGAGACCATTCCGCCTTCCGCTAAACTGGCGTGGACCCTTTTAAAGACCGGTCCCGAGAGGCCGGGAAGGGGGAGGAATGACGACGCTTCTTTCAAGTGACGACGTCCGCCGCGCGATCTCCCGGATCGCGCACGAGATCGTCGAGCGCGACCATGACACCTCCCGCATCGCCCTCGTCGGCATCCGCTCGCGCGGCGACATGCTCGCTAAGCGCCTGCGCGAAGCCATCCAGAAGAACGAGGGGATCCTCGTCCCGCTCGGCGCGCTCGACATCACCCTCTACCGCGACGACCTCACGCGCGTCGGCAATGCGCCCATCGTGCGCACGACGGAGATCGGCTTCCCCGTCGACGATCGCGTCGTCGTCCTTGTCGACGACGTCCTGTTCACCGGCCGCACGGTACGCGCGGCGATGGACGCGCTCGTGGACTTCGGCCGCCCTCGCGCCATCCGCCTCGCCGTCCTCGTCGACCGCGGCCACCGTGAGCTGCCCATCCGTGCCGACTTCGTCGGGAAGAACATCCCGACGCAGCCGACCGACGACGTGCGCGTCCACCTCTCCGAGGGCGACGGGCGCGACGAGGTCGAGCTCGTGCGCGCGGCGGTGCCGGCGTGACCGCGGCGTTCGCGCGGCGCCACGTGCTGGCCACCGACGATTGGTCGCGCGACGAGATCGAGCTCGTTATGGACCAGGGCGCCGCGATGCTCGAGGTGCTGGGACGGCCGATCCGCCGGACTCCGGCGCTGCGCGGCCGCACCGTGGTCCTCTTCTTCGCCGAGGCGTCGACGCGGACGCGCGTCTCGTTCGAGCTCGCGGCGAAAGCGCTCTCCGCCGATGTCGTCAACATCACGACGTCGGGCTCCTCGGTCGAGAAGGGCGAGACGCTGCTCGACACGGTCCGCACGCTGCAGGCGCTCGGCGGCGACATCCTCGTCATGCGCCACTCCGCCTCGGGCGCGCCGTACTTCGTAGCCGATCGCGTCTCGGGCGCGGTCATCAACGCCGGCGACGGGTGGCACGCGCATCCCACGCAGGGCCTCCTCGATGCGTTCACCCTGCGTGCTGCTCTCGGGGACCTCGCCGGGAAGCGCGTCGTGATCGCCGGCGATGTCATGCACAGCCGCGTCGCGCGATCCGACATCCACACGCTCATCCCGCTCGGCGCGTCGGTCACGCTCTCGGGTCCACCGACCCTCATGCCTCTCGCGTGGCGGTGCGGTCAGGCTCCCGCGGGCGTGAGCTACGAGCCCGACCTCGACCGCGCTCTCGAAGGGGCCGACGCCGTGATCGCGCTCCGGCTGCAACGTGAGCGTCAGGAGGCAGGCCTGCTCCCATCGCTCCGCGAGTACGCGCACGTGTGGGGCCTCACGGAGGAGCGCGCCAGCCGGATGCGTCCCGGCGCTCCGGTCCTGCATCCCGGTCCCATGAACGAAGGCGTCGAGATCGAGGCCGCCGTGGCGCACGGCGCGCGCTCGCTCATCGAGCGCCAGGTCACGAATGGGGTCGCGATGCGGATGGCCCTGCTGTACCTCCTCGCGCCCGCGGCGGAGGTGGCGGCATGATCCTGACGAACGTCACGCGCATCGACGCCGATGGACGGTCCTCGACGGGCCGGCATCAGGCGGGGAGCGGTACCGAGACCGTCGATGGCTCGGGCCTCCTTCTGCTCCCCGGGCTGATCGACCTCCACGCTCACCTGCGCGAGCCGGGCTTCGAAGAGTCGGAGACGATCGCGACGGGCGCGCACGCCGCGCTGCGGGGCGGGTTCACGACCGTGTGCGCGATGCCCAACACGCAGCCGGCCATGGACGCGCCCGGCCTCGTCGCGGAGCTCACCGCGCGGGCCCGCGTCGCCCGCGGCGCGCGCGTGCTCCCCGTCGCCGCCATCACCCGCGGCCGCGCGGGGCACGAGCTCGCGGACCTCGTGGAGCTCGCCGCCGCGGGGGCGGTCGCGTTCTCCGATGACGGCGATCCGGTCGACGACGCGCGCCTCTTCCGCAGCGCCCTTGAGTACGCGCGCGGCGCGGGACGTCCCGTCTTCGAGCATTCGCAGGATCGCGTGCTCTCCGGCCGGGGGGTCATGCACGAGGGTGCCGTCTCGGCCGACCTCGGGCTGGCCGGCCTCTCGCCCGCCGCCGAGGAGACCGCCATCGCCCGCGACATCGCCATCGCGCGCGCGACGGGCGCGCGCCTGCACCTGCAGCACGTGTCCACCGCGGCGGGGATCGACCTCGTCCGCTCCGCCAAGGCCGCCGGCGCGAGCGTCACCTGCGAGGTCACGCCGCACCATCTCGCACTCCTCGACGAGTGGGTCGCCGGCTCGCGCCGCTTCGCCTGGGAGCCTGTACGGGGGGCAAGCCCCCCGCAAGCCCCCCGAGGCGTGCCGTATGACTCAGCGACGAAGGTGAATCCGCCGCTGCGCGGAGAGGCCGACGTGCGCGCGCTCTGGGCGGGCCTGGCCGACGGGACCGTGGACGCCATCGCGACCGACCACGCCCCGCACGCCTCCATCCGGAAGGACGTCGAATACGCCGAGGCCGCGTTCGGGATCAGCGGCATCGAGACCGCGCTGTCGGTCCTGCTCATGGCGATCGACGCGCGGATGGGGGAGCTCTCCGTGGTGGTCCGCGCGCTCACGTCGGGTCCCGCGCGCGTGCTGGGCCTGGCGCTCACCGACGACGCGATCGTCGTCGATCCGCTGCGCGAGTGGACCGTCAGCGTCGAGGCGCTCGCCTCGAGGGGGAAGAACACGCCGCTGCTGGGCCGGCGCCTCCGCGGCCGCGTGGTGGCCGCGATCGTCGACGGCGAGGTGCGCTATGCCGACCCGGCCTGGAAGGGAGCGCGGCGTGCCGAAGCGGTCGCGCGCTAGCCGCAGGCACCCGGGCCTGGAGGCGGAGCGGCAACTGCATCTTTATGCAAAAGACTCGTATAGTTATGCATCTATGGCACGGGCGGCGGTGCTGGGGCTGGAGGACGGGACCGCGTGGTGGGGAGAGGCGTTCGGCGACGGCTCCGCCGCGGCAGGCGAGGTCGTGTTCAACACCGCGATGACCGGCTACCAGGAGGTCTGCTCGGACGCCTCCTACAACGGCCAGGTCGTCGTCATGACGTATCCCCTGATCGGGAACTACGGAACGTTCGACCTCGCGTCGGAGTCGCGCCGGCCGTGGGTCGAGGCACTGGTCGTGCGCGAGATCACCACGACCTCGCGCGGCCTCACGGACCTCGATGCGTACCTACGCGCGCACGGCGTGCCGGGCCTCTCGGGCATCGACACGCGCGCGCTGGTGCGCCGCCTGCGGACCGCCGGCACCCTGCGCGGGGCGATCCTCCAGGTCGCGCCGCATCTCGCGGGGAGCCACGAGGTCGCGCAGGAGGCGATCGCGAGCGCGCGGGCGTCCGCGCCCCTGGCGCAGCGACCCCTGGTCCAGGAGTCGACGGCTCCGGCCCGCGAGGTCGGCGCCGTCCGTGCGGGCGCGCGCGGGGCGACGCTGAAGATCGCGCTGCTGGACACCGGCGTGAAGGAGAACCAGCTGCGCGAGCTCGTCCGCCGCGGCGCTTCGGTGAAGGCGTTCCCCGCGACGGCGACCGCGCGCGAAGTGCTCGCGTGGTCGCCCGACGGGATCGTGATCACCAACGGGCCCGGAGACCCGGCGGCCATCCCGCAGGTGACCGCGAGCGTGAAGCTCCTCCTCGGCGCGGCGCTGCAGCGCGGCAGCGCGCGGCCGCTGCCCATCCTCGGCATCTGCCTGGGCCACCAGCTCCTGGCGCGCGCCGTCGGCGCGTCGACCTCGCGGCTCCGGTTCGGGCATCACGGCAGCAACCATCCCGTCCAGGATCTGCGCACCGGGCGCGTCGCGATCACCAGCCAGAACCACGAGTTCCAGGTCGACGAGGCGTCGATCCCGGCGGCCTCGGGGTTCGCGGTGAGCGCGCGGAACCTCAACGACGGATCCGTGGAAGGGCTCGCGCACCGCACCCTTCCCATCCGCACCTACCAGTACCACCCCGAGGGCGCGCCGGGCCCGCACGACAACGAGCCGGTCTTCGACGCGTTCCTCAGCGACGTCGAGGCGGCCGCTCGATGAAGGTCCTGCTCATCGGGTCCGGTCCGATCCTCATCGGGCAGGCCGCGGAGTTCGACTACGCCGGTACCCAGGCGTGCCGCGCGCTCCGCGAGGAGGGCATCGAGACGGTCCTCGTGAACTCGAACCCCGCGACGATCATGACCGACCCCGGCGTCGCCGACGTCACGTACCTCGAGCCGCTCACCGTCGAGATCCTCGAGCGCGTCATCAAGCGCGAGCGGCCCGATGCGCTGCTGCCGACGCTCGGCGGCCAGACCGGCCTCAACCTCGCCGTGGCGCTGCACGACGCGGGCGTCCTCGAGCGCTACCGGGTGCGCTCGCTCGGGACGCCCATCGCGTCGATCAAGAAGGCCGAGGACCGCGAGGCGTTCAAGCAGCTCCTCGTGTCGATCGGCGAGCCCGTCCCGGAGTCGATCACCGCCGAGACCGTGGAGCGGGCCCTCGCATTCGCCGCCACGGTCGGCTTCCCGCTGGTGATCCGACCCGCGTACACCCTCGGCGGCACCGGTGGCGGGTTCGCTCGCGACCGCGACGAGCTCGCCAGCCGCGTGCGCTATGGCATCGCGGCATCGCCGATCGGCCAGGTGCTCGTCGAACGCAGCCTCGTCGGCTGGAAGGAGATCGAGTACGAGGTCATGCGCGACGGCGCGGACACCTGCATCACCGTCTGCAACATGGAGAACATCGATCCGATGGGCGTCCACACCGGGGACTCCATCGTCGTCGCGCCCTCGCAGACGCTCTCCGACAAGGAGTACCAGCAGCTGCGCTCGTCCGCGCTGCGGATCATCCGCGCGCTCGGCATCGAGGGCGGTTGCAACGTCCAGTTCGCGATGCATCCCGACCGTACCCCGGCGGACCGGCCCGACGGTCGCGTTCCCTACTACGTCATCGAGGTCAACCCGCGCGTGTCCCGGTCGTCCGCGCTCGCGTCGAAGGCGACGGGATATCCGATCGCCCGCGTCGCGGCCAAGATCGCGATCGGGAAGCGGCTGCACGAGATCCCCAACGCCGTGACCAAGCGCACCACGGCGGCGTTCGAGCCGACCCTCGACTACGTCGTCGTGAAGATCCCGCGCTGGCCGTTCGACAAGTTCCCCGCGGCCGACCGGCGCGTCGGCACGCAGATGAAGGCGACGGGTGAGGTCATGGCCATCGATCGCACCTTCGAGGCCGCGCTGCTCAAGGCCGTGCGTTCGCTCGAGATCAAGGGACAGGGCTTCCTGTGGGAGGCGTCCGCGTGGACCGAGGTGCCCGACCCCGCGGCCTTCGTCGACCGCTTCCTGGGGATGCCGCCGACCGACGAGCGCCTGTGGCGCGTCTTCGCCGCGCTGCGCCGCGGCGCGGACCTCGAGCGGATCCATCGGGCGACGGGGATCGATCGCTGGTTCCTCGAGCGGTTCCGCGCGCTCGTCCGCGAGGCCCGGGCGCTCGAGGGCACGACGCCCACGCCGATGCTGCTACGCCGCGCGAAGCGGCTGGGCTTCTCCGACGCCGACCTCGGCACCCTGACCGGGATCCTTCCGGGCGACGTGCGGCGCCTGCGCGAGCAGTGGGGGATCCTTCCCGTCTACAAGATGGTCGACACCTGCGCGGCCGAGTTCGAGGCGGTGACGCCCTACTTCTACTCGACCTACGAGCAGGAGAACGAAGCGTTGCCGCTCGCGGGTCCGAAGGCCATCGTCCTCGGCTCGGGTCCCATCCGCATCGGCCAGGGCATCGAGTTCGATTGCTGCTGCGTGCAGGCCGCGGGTTCGCTCGCGAAGGGCGGCGTCGCCTCGATCATGGTCAACAGCAATCCCGAAACGGTCTCGACGGACTTCGACGCGTCCGCGCGCCTCTACTTCGAGCCGCTCGACGAGGAGTCTCTCGCCGAGATCATGCGGAACGAGGGAGGTGCGGTCCCCGTCTTCGCGCAGTTCGGCGGGCAGACCGCGCTCAACCTCGCCGACGGCATCGACGCCCTCGGCGCGCGCATCGCCGGCACGAGCGCCGACGCCATCGGCCTCGCCGAGGACCGGCGCCGCTTCCACGAGTTCGCCACGGCTCTGGGGATCCCCCAGCCCCCCGGCGGCACGGCCGACTCGCTCGCGGAGGCGCGCTCGATCGCGGCGGAGGTGGGGTACCCGGTGCTGGTACGGCCCTCCTTCGTGCTCGGCGGGCGCGGGATGGAGATCGCCTACGGCGCGGAGGACCTCGAGCCGTACTTCGCGTCCGCCCTGCAGGCAGGGACCGGGCGCGTCCTCGTCGACAAGTACGTGCGCGGCAAGGAGGTCGAGGTCGACGCCGTCTCGGACGGGCACGACACTCTCGTGGCGGGGATCATGGAGCACGTCGAGCGCGCGGGCGTGCACTCCGGCGACTCATTCGCGGTCTACCCCGCGCAGGGACTGGCTCCCGAGGAGAAGCGCGAGATCGTCGCGCTGACCGGGCGCATCGCCGCGGCGCTGCCGGTGAAGGGACTGCTCAACATCCAGTTCATCGTCGAGGGCGGTCGCGTGTGGGTGCTCGAGGTCAACCCGCGCGCGAGCCGCACGGTCCCGTTCCTGACGAAGGTCACGGGCGTCCCGCTCGTGCGCCTCGCCGTCGCGATCGGGCTCGGGTCGACGCTGCGCGCGGAGGGCTATGCGCGCGACGACGGCCTCTGGCCCGAGGACAGCCTCGTGGCGGTGAAGGCGCCGGTCTTCTCGATGGCCAAGCTCCTCGAGGTGGACACGTTCCTGGGGCCGGAGATGAAGAGCACCGGCGAGGTCATCGGCATCGACCGCTCGTTCGCGCCGGCCCTGTGGAAGGCGCTCGTCGCGTCGGGGATGGCGCCGCCGCCCAGCGGCAAGGTCGTGGTGACCGTCGCGGACAAGGACAAGGCCGATGCCGTCGCGATCATCGAGGGACTGCACTGGCTCGGGTACGAGATCGTCGCCACCAGCGGGACGGCGCATCTCGCGCGGTCGCTCGGCGTCAGCGTGACGGAGGTCCCGAAGCTCGCCGAGGGCGACCAGACGATCCTGCGGGTGATCCGGTCAGGCCAGTGCGCGGCCGTCATCAACACGCCGACGCTGGGACGGACCGTCGACCGTGACGGCTTCCTCATCCGCCGCGCCGCGGTCGAAGCGCGGGTCCCCTGCCTGACGTCGCTCGACACGGCGCTCGCGGTCGTGACCGCGCTGCGCGCGAGCGCGCAGACCTACGACGTCGCTCCGCTGGCGTCGTACCGCGAGGGCGTGTCCACGGGCACGGCCGAAGCCGTGGCGAGCGCGGACTGAAGCTCGGGGCCGGATCGGTCGTCGCGTTGGTGACGGCCGCGACGCTCTTCGGCGACACGCTCCTCTACAGCGCCCTTCCCGTGAACGCCTCGCGCCTGGGCCTCGATGCGCTCGCGGTCGGCCTGGCGCTCTCGCTGAACCGCTGGGTGCGCCTCTTCACCAACTCGTTCGCGGCGCGCCTGTACGAGCGCTTCCCCGCGGGCCTCCTGGTGTGCGTCGCGCTCGCGCTCGGGGTCGCATCGAGCGCCGCATACGCCTTGCCCGCCGCGATCGTCCTGTTCCTCGCAGCACGCCTGGTGTGGGGGATGTCCTGGTCGCTCCTGCGGCTCGGCACATTCCTCGGGGCGATCGAAGGCGCGCAGCCGGGCGCCCTGCCCAATGGCCGCCCGCGCACCGGCCGCGCGCTCGGCAACACGCGCTCGATCCACGGCCTTGGCTATCTCGCCGGCGCGCTGTGGGCGCCGTTCGCGGTGGAGGCGTTCGGGTGGGAAGCCGCCGCGCTCGGCGCCGCGGCGCTCACGCTCCTGCTCGGTCTCGCTCCGGCGGCGCTCATCAGCGGGTGGCGACGCCACGTCGACGTGGATGAGCGACAGGAGCGGGCGGTCCGCCGTGCGCTCCTCGATCGGCGCTTCACGGGCCTCTTCCTCGTGGCGTCGTCCCAGTACGCCGTGGGAGCCGGTCTCGTCCCCATCGGTGGCGGTCTGCGCGTCGCGGAGGTGTTCGGCGCTGGCGGCGCGCTCATCGCTTTCCCGGTCGCGGCGACGGTGATCGCCGGCGCGTTCGTGCTCGGCCAGCGCGTCGCGCAGGTCGCCTGGACCCCACTCGCGGGCCGGCTCGCGGACCGCGCCCTGAGCGCGACGTTCGTCGCGTCGACCGCTCTCGCCGCCGCGGCGATGCTCCTCCTCGTCTACGCCGGCGACGCGACGGCGTTCGTGGCGCTCGGGGCCGTGGCGTTCTTCGCCGGGATCACCAGCACCGTGGCGCTCGAGCTGGCCATCGCGCACCGCACGACCGCAGCGGACCGGCCGCTGATCCTCGGCGCGTACGCGACGTGGGCCGACGCCGGCGCCGCCGTCGGTGCCCTCGTCACGGGCTTCGTGGCGCTCACCGGCACGCAGGTCCCGCTGATCGCCGCGGCGGTGCTCACGGTCGGGACCCTCGCCGCGGCCCCGACCGTCGCGGCGCCTGCGTCCTGGGTGCGAGCATCCACCGCATGATCCTCGAAACGGGCCGCGTCGTGTCCACCGAGACCGTCGCGGACCTCGGCACCGTCCTGGTCGTCAGCTCGCCCGGCATCGCGACGCGCGCGCACGCGGGGCAGTTCGTCCACGTGCGCCCCGGCGACCGCTTCGACCCGCTGCTGCGGCGCCCCTACTCGTTCAACGGCATCGACCGGAAGCGCGGCGAGATCGAGCTCATCGTGAAGCCGCTCGGCGAGGGCGGCGAATGGATCGCCGAGCGCCGTGGCGGCGATCCCCTGGACCTCCTCGGCCCGCTGGGGACCTCGTTCGTCGTCCACCGGGCGACGACGCACCTCCTCCTTGTCGCGGGTGGCACCGGGATCGCGCCGATGAAGGTGCTGGCCGAGCAGGCCGCGGCCGCGGGGCGCAACGTCACGTTGATCATGGGCGGTCGCTCCATCCACCACCTGTGGCCGGCGCACCGTCTTCCGCCCGCGGTGGAGTACGTCACGACGACCGAGGACGGCTCGTTCGGCATCCGCGGGCGGGTCACCGACGCGATGCCCGAATACCTTTCGTGGGCCGACCAGCTCTGCGCGTGCGGGCCGTGGCCGATGCTCGCGGCGGTCGGACGCATGCGCGACGAGGCGGCGCGGTCGACGTCGGTGATCGCGGGCCGCGATGTTCTGCTCGACGCGCAGATCGCGGTGGAGCAGCACATGGGCTGCGCCATGGGCGTCTGCCGCGCGTGCGTGATCGTCACCGCGCACGGGAACGCGCGCGTGTGCCGCGAGGGTCCGGTGCTGTCGCTCGGCGACGTGCGCTTCGAGGGAGGGGAGCCCGCGACGGTCGGGGTCATCACCTGATGCCCTGGCGCAGGCCGCGCAAGCACGTTGAGCGCGCGCGGGACGTCGATCGTTCCGTCGAGGAGATGCTCCAGCAGAAGGCGGAGCACGCGGAGGAGGACGAGGCGGTCGACCTCGCCGCTCTCGATGGGGCATCGGTCGTTGAGGCGGCCATGGGTGAGCCTGACCAGCCGCAGCCACCGAGCGAACTCGCGACGAAGCTCGGCGAAGCGGTCGCGGGCGTGGACCTGGAAAGCGAGGCGGCGGGTCCTGCCGGGGCTCGGGGCGCGCGCTCGCTCGGCAGAGGCTCCTCCCGCCCGGTGCCCGCTGACGCGGGCACCTTCGGGCAGGCCCACTCCTCAACACCGAGCTCGCGCGCATCTCTGCTCGCCCCGTCTCCCGCCGCCTCGCAGGATGAAGCCAGCGACCCCCTTGAAGTCGTCGTATCCCTCCCCGAAGCAGGCATCGATCTCCAGGTGGAGGCCGCGCGCGGGCTGTGGCTCAAGAACCCGGTGATGACGGCGTCGGGGACGTTCGGGCAGGGCACGGAATACGCGGAGCTCATCGACGTCAGCCGGCTCGGCGCGATCGTCAACAAGGGGACCACGGTGCACGCGCGGCCCGGTAACCCGCAGTACCGCATAGCCGAGACGCCGTCGGGGATCCTCAACTCGATCGGGCTCGAGAACCCGGGCGCTGAGGCCGTCGCGAAACGCTACGGCAGGGCGTGGGCGGAGCTCGGCGTGCCGGTCATCGTCAACGTCGCGGGCTACTCGGTCGAGGACTACGTGACAGTGGTGCGCGAGATGGAGGGCACGCCCGGGGTGGTCGCGTACGAGCTCAACGTGTCGTGCCCGAACGTCAAGGGCGGGATGCTCTTCGGCATGGACCCGGGGCTCGCCGCGGAAGTGACGCGCGCGGTCAAGGCCGAGACCGGCAAGCCCGTGATCGTGAAGCTGACGCCCAACGCGCCCGACGTCGTCGCGGTCGCGCGCGCGTGCGAGGAGGCGGGCGCCGACGCGCTCACGTCGATCAACACCGTGCTGGGGATGCGCATCGACACGAAGAAGCGGCGGCCCGTGCTCGGCACCGGCAGCGGCGGCCTCTCGGGTCCGGCCATCCGGCCCATCGCCGTCCACATCACGTACCAGGTCGCGCAGGCGGTCTCGATCCCCATCATCGGAGCCGGCGGGATAACGAACGCGGCCGACGCGCTCGAGTTCCTCATGGCCGGCGCGTCGGCGGTGCAGGTCGGGACCGCGACGTTCGCGGACCCGCTCGCGCCCATAAAGGTGGTGGAGGGCCTCGCGGCCTACGTGCGCGAGAACGGCCTATCGTCGATCCGAGACATCATCGGAGCCGCCCAGGCGAAGCGCGATAGCGCGGGAACGGAGTACGCACAGTGAAGCAAGAGCCGGGCGATCTGCAGCGCGTGGGCATCACTTACGTCGAGGGTTCTGTCAGCGGCCCGACGGGCGAGACCATGAAGGTCAACTTCCTCGTGGACAGCGGTGCGAAGTATTCCCTCCTCCCACACGTTGTCTGGACGCGGCTCGAGATCGTGCCGAAGCGCAGAGAGAGATTCCAGCTCGCGGACGGCACGATCGTCGGACGACCCGTCTCGGAATGTCGTGTCGAGTTCTCGTGGGGCGACGGACACACTCCCGTGATCTTGGGCGACCCGGGCGACGAGATCGCATTGCTCGGCGCGGTCACGCTCGAGGAGTTCGGTCTGGTCTTGGATCCTCTTCGGCGTTCACTTCAGAAGGCCCGCCTTCTACTGATGAGGATCGCCTAGGGCAGAGGCGCTCCCGAGCGGAACCAGCGCGCGATCAGGTCGCGCTCGTCCTCGGTCATCCCGGTCTTATTGGCCAGCGGCATCGCACGCGTGACCACGACCTGCTGGTAGATGTTCCGCGCGTTCGCCTTGATGCGCTCGTCGGTCTCCAAGGACAGGCCCTTGGGCGGCGCGCTGAACGTGAGGTCCGCGGGCTTGGCGGCGTGGCAGGCGACGCAGCGCGCCTCGAACACTTGCCGCGCGGCCACGACCTCCTGAGCCGATAGCGGCGCCGCCGGCGCGAGGCTCGGCCCGGCCAGCAGCGCGACGACCGCGACGATCCCTGCGGCGCCGAAGAGGAGCGCGGGCTCGCTCTCGCCGGTGTGGCGCGTGTTGAGGTAGTGCTGCACCAGGACACCCGCGGCCATGAGCGCGACGAGGATCAGCGCGCCGTAGGCGTTGCCGTACGTGAACGGAAAGTGCTGCGAGATCATCGCGAAGATCACCGGCAGCGTGAGGTAGTTGTTGTGGACCGACCGTTGCTTACCGCGGAGGCCGAACAGCGGATAGGGCGCGCGCCCTTCCCGCATGGCGCGCACGAGCTCGCGCTGTCCGGGGATGATGGTGAACAGGACGTTCGCGGCCATCCACGTCCCGATGGTCGCGCCGGTCTGGATGAACGCGGCGCGCGCGCTGAACAGCTGCGTGGACGCGAAGACCACGAGCAGGACCAGCCCCGTGATAGCCGCCGCGAGGACGATCGGACGCGACGCGAGCGCGCGGGAGAGGCCGTCGTACGCGAGCCAGCCGAGACCCAGGATGGCGAGGCTCGCGGCTACGGCGACCCAGCCCTCGAGCGGCATCACCCGCGGGTCGACCAGGAACGTGGCCGGGTCGACGTAATAGAGGAGGACCATGAGGCCGAAGCCCGATAGCCAGGTGAGGTAGGCCTCCCACTTGAACCAGCGCAGCGACGCGGGCAGCGCAGTCGGCGCCACGCGGAACTTCTCGATCCGGTAGAAGCCGCCGCCGTGGATCTCCCAGGCCTCGCCGCCGACGCCGCGCGCGGCGTGCTCCGCGCCAGCATCGTGGAGCGACTGGTCGAGGGCGATGAAGTAGAAGGACGCGCCGACCCACGCAATGGCCACGATCACGTGCAGCCAGCGCACGGCGAGGTGGAGCCAGTCCAGGAGGTACGAGACGAGCAGCGGGTCCACGCGGCTCCTCTTCCCTAGCGGCCCTGTCGGGTCAGCCGATCGCGCGCGATCGCGAGCAGCTCCTCGAGCCCCGTCCCCAGTTCGCGCTCGCGCGGGCGGCCGAGCCGATCGCGAAGGATCGGCACGATGGCGGCCTTCGGCCGTCCGGCGACGAAGACCACGAAGCGGAATCCGTGACGCCGCTCGTACTCGTCGTTGAGCGCCGCGAGCTCGGTGAGGACGGCCTGCTCCTCACGACCGCCTTGCTCGCGAAGCGACTCCGCCGACAACGTCGCGGGGTCGGCGCCGATCCGTGGATGGGCCCCGAGCACCGCGGTGCGCTCGCCATCGCTCATCGCGGCGAGGAGGCGCCGAGCGCGGTCGATGGCCGCGTCGACGGTCGGGAAGGGCGCCTCACGGCCCAATCGCCCGGCGAGCGCGGGCGCGCGCTCGAATGCGCGCGCGAGTGCGTCCGCGTCAACTGCCACGGTAGGACGCGATGCCGTACGGGGAGAGCAGGAGCGGCACGTGGTGATGGCCCTCGCCGATGACGATGTCGAGGGACACGCGCTTGAAGAACGGCGACGCCAGCTCGAAGGTCAGGCGATAGGTGCCGGGGGCGAGCCCGAGTGCGAGCTCGCGCACGCGCCCGTCGGAGTCGGTCGTGCCCCGCGCCACGACCTCGTCGCCCTTGAGGAGGGTGACCGCGACACCCGCGGCCGGCTTCCCCTGGGCCGTGTCGAGGACGTGGGTCGAGAGCGTTCCGGCCATGGAGCGCGCGTATCGTACCGGCGCTATGCGCAATGTCCGCATCACCGCCGGTCCGTACACCTTCACCGCCCGTCTCGAGGAGAAGGACGCCCCGCGCACGTGCGAAGCCATGCGCGCGCTCCTCCCGCTGCGCTCGCGGGTCATCCACGTGCGCTGGAGTGGTGAGGCGGTCTGGGTGCC
>JACPOT010000021.1 GCA_016191385.1 Chloroflexota bacterium
CGCCGCCCGTACGCGAGCAATGGCGATCGCCTCGCCGCGCTCCAGCCCTTCCTGGATGACTACAACTACGCTCGGCCACACACTGCTATCGGCAACCGACCACCGGCCTCCCGCCTGTAAACAACGCTGGTGGGAACTACATCTAGTCCCTGGTTGTGGCGCCACGCCATCACCGGCTCGGAACTCAGAATCGGCCATCGGAACTCAAAAAATCGGTCCCGCGTCCTTCCCTTCCTGCACCTCGCCCAGCGCCGCCCCGGTCGAAAGCAGGCCGTTCGCGTTCATGATCCGCCGCTGGATGCCCCCGAGTGCATCCACATCGGCGCCGCCGAGCGCGCGTTGCACCAGCGCGAACAGCGTTTCGCCCGTCATCAGGCAGTAGCGGTAGTTCTCGCACGCGATTCGGAGCTGCTCCGACACCTGCTGCTCGCGCGATTCCGGCGCCCGCGTCCGTTGCCCGTTCGCGATCACGATGCCCTTGAGCTGGTCATTTCGTAGCAGCAACCGCTCCTCCAGCCGCCGCTGAAGCCGCACGTACGGCCACTCGACCACCATCTCAGCGCTGCCTTCGCACTCAACCATGGCGAGCCGTCCCTCGCTCTCGACGAGCAGTGGCTCGCCCGCCTGGTTGAACGGCGCGAACCCGAGCAACACCAGCGCCGACGAGACCGCCCGCGCCAGCGACCCGCCGTCGTCCGTCAGCAGCCGGCGGTGGGCGGCCAGCTGGTCCAGGCGCTCGCGGATTGGCGCGAGCCGCCCGGCGGCCTCTGCGGCGTCCGCCTCCGCCTCTTCCAGCTCGGCCTCCACCTGTTCCAGGCCCGGGACCGGGATGCTGCGCACCCAGTACGGCGGCTCTGGAGCCGCGGCATCGCCCAGGAGCGCGCGCGCCAGGCCGACCACCCGCTCCGCAATCTGCGAGCGGACATTGCCTGCCTCTTCCGGGAGTACGGGCAAAAACACCACTCTCCCGCCGAGCACCGAGAACTCCATTGCGATTGGCCCGCCGGCGCCACCGGTCGCGATCACGCGGCCGGCGCGTGCCACCGCCGGGTTCCCGTCATCGAAAATCGCGCGGTAGTGTATGCCGGTGCGGAACTCGCGCAGCATCGGCGCTGCCGGGTGCACCTCGGACGCGATCCGCACGGTGCGCCCATCCGCCGCCTTCAGGAACGGCGGCCCCCAGGCCATCCCCGCCGGCGCCGGCAGCCAGCCGTAACGGTCGCACCCTTCGAACCCTCGCACGCCCGGCTGCATCGCGTTCGGACGCCCCAGCACGATAACCACGCCCCCGGCCTCCAACAGCCGCGCCGTCTCCTCGCTCCGGCGCAGGAACTGGTCCGCCGCCGAGACGGCCGTGGCGCTCCCGGGCGCGTTCACGACCGGGCGGCCGTCCTGGGCTTCGAACTCGTGGCCCTCTTCGAGCAACTGCGCGGCGGCTCGCGTTATCCCCGCCGGGTCGACAAACAGCGCGTCATAATCGAAGTAGCTTGGCGCCGTCAGCGGGTTGTAGTTGTCGATATCGACGTGCGGGAGCGGGGAACCGATCGATAGCAGCCTCATGGCGTCTGCGGGCCCTCCGGCGCGAGCAGCGTCCGCAGGCGCTCCGCGAGGGGACCGGCGAGGTCCCCCCGTTCAAGCGCAACGGCCACGTTCGCCACAAGGTACCCGAGCGGTCTCCCTGTGTCGTGCCGCACGCCCTCGTACGCGTACCCGCTGACACGCTCCCCCGCCGCAATCTGGCTCGCGATGGCGTCCGTGATCTGGAGCTCGCCGTTCTTTCCCGGCGGGATGCGGTCGATGTGCGCGAAGATCGTCTCGCTGAGGATGTACCGCCCCACGATGCCGAGGTCCGATGGCGCATCCGCCGCCGCGGGCTTTTCGACCACGCCGCGCAGCCGCACCGGGTTCCCCTCGCCCTCGGGGTCGACAATCCCGTATTGCGGGACCTCCTCCCGCCGCACGCGCTGCACCGCGATCACCGTGCCGCCATCGCGCTGGTGCACGTCCACCAGCTGCGCCATGCACGACCGCGCCCCGGTGATGATGTCGTCCGGGAAGATGAGCGCGAACGGCTCGCCTTCGACGAACTCCCGCGCGCACGCCACGGCATGCGCGATGCCGCGCGGTTCGTCCTGCCGCACATAGTCGAACCGCGCCAGCGACGCCGGCCCGCACACGCGCTCAATCAGCTCCGCCTCGCCGCGTTCGCGGGCATAGGCATCGGCACGCGTGCGCAGGCTGAAGTGCTCGGCGATGGCCTCCTTGCCATCGGCGATGACGAAGACGATGTGGTCGATCCCCGCCGCCACCGCCTCCTCCACCGCGTATTGCACCAGTGGCTTGTCGACGATCGGCAGCATCTCTTTCGGGACGGCTTTCGTCGCAGGGAGCATGCGAGTCCCGAGCCCGGCGGCGAGGATCACGCCTTTTCGTACAGCGGTCATGCGGCAATGGTACGGTTGGAGACCCATCGCGCATATACAGCCTTCGACCGGCGATGGTATGATCCCCATCTGTCCGATTTCTTTTGGGATGTAGTTTGAGGAAAAGACCAAAACCGCCACCGAAGCCAGTAGCGCCCGAGCCGCGTATCAACGAGCGGATCCGCGTGCCAGAAGTGCGCCTCATCGATGAGGAAGGGCGCCAGGTTGGCGTCATCCGTACCACCGAAGCGATCGCCATGGCTCGCCAGCGAGATGTCGACCTCGTCGAGGTCGCCGCGCAGGCGCAGCCGCCGGTCGCCCGCCTCATGGACTTCGGCCGCTTCAAGTATGAGCAGTCCAAGAAGGACCGCGAAGCCAAGAAGCACCAGGTCAACATGCAGCTCCGCGAAGTGCGCATGAAGCCCAAGATCGACGACCACGACGTCGATTTCAAAACGCGCACCGCCCGCAAGCTGCTCAAGCAGGGCGACAAGGTCAAAGTCACCGTCATGTTCCGGGGCCGCGAGATCACGCACCCGCAGATTGGCAAGAAGCTGCTCGACCGCGTGCTCGCCAGCCTCGATGAGATCGCCATCCTCGAAAAGGACACGTCGCTCGAAGGCCGCCACATGACCATGATCCTCGCGCCGGACAAGAAGAAGATTGCCGCCGCGGCCCGCGCCCTCGCGCTCGCTGCGCAGCAGTCCGGGACGGCTGTCGCGGAAGAGGAAGAAGACGAAGCGGTCGCCGCCGCCGCCGCTGCCGCCCCCATTGTCGGCGAGGACGAAGACGATAACGGCGATGAGAGCGAAGATACCGACGACGAGGCCGCCGAAGAGACGCCCGCCCCCGTCACCGCAGGAGAGTAATCGTGCCCAAGCTCAAGACCCACAAGGGCGCCGCCTCGCGCTTTCGCGTAACGGGTGGTGGCAAGATCATGCGAATGTACGGTAGCCGGAACAACTTCCGCCGCAAAAAGCGCAAGCCCGTCACGGTCCAGTTCGGCCGCACCGTCGAAGTCCATCCCACCGTAAGAAAACGCGTGGAGCGGATGCTGGCCGGCCAGTAGCCGCATTCGCCAGGAGCCTCCCATGAGCCGAGTCAAGCGTGGCGTCACCGCCCATCGCCGCCACAAGCGCATCCTCTCCCTGACGAAGGGGCACCACGGCCAACGTCATCGCCTGATCAAGCGTGCGAACGAAAGCATGATGCACGCGCTGCGCTATAACTACATCGCACGGCGCGACCGCAAGGGCGACTTCCGCTCGCTCTGGATCATGCGCATCAATGCCGCCGCCCGGCTCCATGGCCTTAGCTATAGCCGCCTCATCCACGGCCTCAAGCTCGCCGGCATCGAGCTCGACCGCAAGCAGCTCGCCGACCTCGCCGTCACGCGCCCGGATGCGTTCGCGCAGCTCGCCACCCAGGCCAACTCCGCCCTCACCTAGCCCGCCCCTCCGCCACGTCACGAAAGGGACTCCAGCCGGTGTCCCTTCTCTGCGCCGCCACTCACGGCTCGCCCGGGGCTACACGCCCGCCGCCGCGAGCAGCTCGCGCGCCGTCCGGCGGGTCGCATCCGTGATGGTGCCCAGCATCGCCGCCAGCTCATCGATCCGCGCCGCGCCGCGCAACTCATCCACCTCCGACCACGTGCGGCTGCCATCGCTCTTCTTCGTCACCACGAAGTGGCGCTCGCCGAACGCCGCCACCTGCGGCAGATGCGTGATACAGAGCACCTGGTGGCGTTGCGCCAGCCGCGCAAGCGCGGCGCCCACCAGCCCGCCGGCACGCCCGCCGACGCCCTCGTCCACTTCATCGAAGACGATGAGCCGGTGTTCCGCCGCCGACCCCAGCACCGCCGTGAGCGCCAGCAGGAAGCGCGAGGTCTCCCCGCCACTCGCCACGGCTGAAAGTGGCCGCGGCGTCTCGCCGGCATTGAACGACGCGAGGAACTCCACCCGGTCGACGCCTGTCTCTGTGAAGGCGCGCGGCAGGGCTTCGAGCTCTTCAGCGCCTGGGCGCTCGGTGACCACGACCTCGTAGTCCGGGAGCGCGACGAGCGGGCCATCGGCGTCGTCTTCGCAACCGAAGCCCACGGACAGCGCCGCGCCCGCCATCCCCAGGTGTTCGAGCTCGCGGGCGATCGCGCGTACGAGATCCCCCGCCGCCGCCCGCCGCGCCAGCGAGAGCTCGCCCGCCTTCGCCGCCAACCCCGCCAGCAGCTCCACCTCCCGCGCGGTCAGAGCCTCGATCGACGTCTCGTTCGATGTCAGCGCCGCCAGCTTCTCTTCGGCCTCCCGCAGGTACGCAAGGATTTCGTCGACGCCGTCGCCGTACTTGCGTCGCAGCCGCGCGACCAGGTCCAGCCGCTCTTCGATCGCCGCGAGCCGCTCCGGGTCCTCTTCGATGCCCTCGCGGTAGCGGCGCAGCGCTCGCGTGAGGTCCTCCGCGCTCGTTTCGAGCAGCGCCCCCAGGTCCGCCAGCTCTGCCGCATCGGCATCTCGCCCCACGATTTCCTCGACCGCGCGCACCGCTTCGCCCAGCGGCGCGGCATCCAGCGCCTCCATCGCCATGGCCACGCTCTCGCGGATGCGCCCCGCCCCCGCCAGCCGCGCCTGCTCGGCGCGCAGCCCTTCGTCCTCTCCCGGCACGAGGCCGGCCTCCGAGATCTCATCCACCTCGAACCGGAGCTGGTCGATGAGCCGCTCGCGGCCGCGCGCGTCCGTTGCAAGCGTGCGCAGGTCGCGGCGGACGTCCCGCAGCTCGTGCGCGATCGCCGCCACCTGGCTTTGCAGCCCGGTAAGCCCCGCGGACTCGTCGAGGATTGCCAACTGCACGCCCGGCTTCAGGATCGCGAGTTGTTCCGCCTGCCCGTGGATGTCCACGAGCCGTCCCGCGAGCGCCTGTAACTGCTCCACGGTCGCGGGCTCCCCATCGATGCGCGCCGCCGACCGCCCCGAGAGCCCGATGCTGCGCTCGACCATCGCCCGGCCTTCAGGCAGCGCCACCTCCGCCGCGACCGTCGCACGCTCCGAGCCCGCCGCGATCACTTCACGGCCCCGCCTTCCGCCGAACACGAACGCCAGCGCATCGACGATGAGCGATTTGCCCGCGCCTGTCTCGCCCGTGAAGACCGTCAGCCCGGCCGCGGGGCAGAGTTCGACTGAGCGGGCGACGGCGAAGTCGCTGACCCGGAGCCGTTCAAGCACGCTGGTTCATGGCGCTCGAAAGCTGGAATTCGAGCTTCTCGGCCAGGTCCGCGTAGAACGACGACGGTTCGCGGAATCGCACGAACCGCGTCGTGTGCTCGCTCGCACGGCAGATGAGGGAGGCGCCGCTCGCCACCGGCAGGTCGTCCTGGCCGTCAACGTTGAGGATCGCGCCGTAGTCCGACGTCACGCGCAGCTCCACAGTCGAAGCATGCTCCAGCACCAGCGAGCGTCCGAGCGCGAGGTGCGCCGAGACCGGCGTGACCACGAGGTGCTCTTCCGTCGGCGCGAGGATGGGTCCGCCCGCGCTGAGCGAGTACCCGGTGCTGCCCGTCGGCGTCGAGACGATGATGCCGTCGCAACGGTACCGGGCCACGCGCGCGCCGTCGATCCTCAAATCGACATAAATCGGGCGGCCCGGCGACTGCCGGCTGATGACGATGTCGTTCAGGCCGTGATATTCGCGCGGCGGCGAGCCCGCCCCGTCCGTCAGGTCGCCGCGCACCATCATGCGCTCTTCCAGCCGCCAGTCCTCGGCAACGATCCGTTCGATGTGGTTGAACAGGTCGCGCGGGCTCATATCCGTGAGGAAGCCAAGACGCCCCATGTTCACGCCCAGCAGCGGCACGGAATGCGGGATCGCGACTCGCGCCCCGCGCAGCACCGTCCCGTCGCCGCCGATGCACACCAGCAGGCCCGCCTCGGCGATCGGCTCGATGCCCGCCGCATCCCAGGCGTCCGCGACCACGCTTTGCACGCCGCGGCGCGCAAACTCCTGCGCCAGCTGCCGGGCGAAGGCCGCCGCGCCCTCACTCTGGGGGTGGTGGAAGATGACAGCTCGCTTTAGCACGGCGCCGGGGCCTCTCTCGGTGACTGCAGGTGCACAAGATACTCTACGTTGCCATCGCCGCCTCGCACCGGGCTCTCCATCGCTGACAAGATGGTCCACCCGTTCTCCAGCGCCCACTCGCGAAATTCTGCGAGCACACGCTCACGCACGGCCGCATCCCGGATCACGCCGCCCCGAGGCACTTCCGCCGGTCCCGCCTCGAACTGAGGCTTCACGAGCACCACGCCAAGAGTCCCCGCCTCCACCCGCGCCGCCACCGAGGGCAACACCTTGCGCAGCGAGATGAACGAGAGGTCGGCCACGAAGAAATCGATCGGCGGAAGCTGCGGCAGGTCGCGCGCATTGACGCCCTCCCACAGCGTGACGCGAGGGTCCTCGCGCATTCGCTGGTGCAGTTGCGCGCGCCCCACATCGATGGCGAGCACCGATGCGGCGCCGTGCTGCAGCAGGCAATCCGTGAAGCCGCCGGTGGAGGCGCCGAGGTCCATGCAACGAAGCCCGGCCACATCGATGGCGAACGTTGCGAGCGCGGCTTCGAGCTTCAGCCCGCCGCGGCTCACGTACTTCTCCGGCGCCGCCACCTCGATGAGCGCGTCGGCCGCGAGCATCGTCGCCGGCTTCACCAGCGTATCGGTGCCGACCCGTGCCATCCCGGCCATGATCATCCGGCGGGCACGCTCACGCGTTTCCGCAAGCCCGCGTTCCACCAGCAACACATCGGCCCGCACTTTTCGCATGCAGCGAACGCTACGAACCGCTCGCCCGCGATGCAACTGGTGCCTACGAGAGATGGCGTCTCGGGAATTCATGGGAGGAGAAGAGGGCTCCAGCTCTCCGGTAAGTTGTAGCGGTTGAAGCACACCGAAGGAGAAGTGGAGCCCATGCACAGGCTAACAGAGGCAACCGAGCGGCGGTGCGACCGCGAGGAGGTTGGCGCGGCGGTGCGCTGGCTCAGTGACCGAGCGGAGGATGCGGCACGAAGCGTGAAGGAGTGGGTGCTCCAAGGGGTGATCGACCGGGCGGTGACGCGGTACCTGGGGGCCAGCATTGGATAGGCTCCGTGCTCTCCTCCGACCGCAGCCAGGAATCCTGGGAGACCG
>JACPOT010000075.1 GCA_016191385.1 Chloroflexota bacterium
AGGTCGATCACGAGCGTGGAGACGCCTACGCCGTCGGCCGCGAACGAGGCGCTCGTGGTCTCGTACTGACGCACGAGCGCCTTCGTGCCGTCCGGCGACCACGACGGTGCGGTCAACACGCCCCGCTCCGGGGGCCGGTACACCTCACGAAGCCTTCCGTCGGGCTCCAGGAGCCACAGCGCGGCGAGGCCGGGGTCCATCCCCGGTCCGGGGCGCGGCTCGATGCCGCGAACGAGAAGCAGCCGCCTCCCATCCGGGCTCCACGTGGGTACGCCTCCCGCCGCCCAGTCCGCGGGGAGGACCTGCCGCGCTGCGGCATCGCCGACCAGCCTGACGAAGAGTCCGTCGGGTCCGACGGACCCGCAGCCACCCGTCGGCGATACCCGCGCGGCTGCGCCGGGTCCGCAAGACAGCTCCGTCGTCGATCCATCCCAGCCGAGGAGCGCGGCACCGCCGTGGCGTCCGACCACGTACGCGCCAGCGGCGGCCTCGAGGTCGAAGGTCGACTTTCCCCAAACGGACTCGAGCGCCCCGGTCCGCCCGTCGTAGCGGTAGATCTGGTCATCGGCGCCCTGCACGAAGAGGACGCCCGCATCCGGGACCGCGCCAGCACTGATGGGAGCGACGACGCTTGTCGCCGCCGACGCCGATGGAGCGGGAGCGCCATTCCGCGACGGCGATGGAGCCGGGTCGGTCGTCGGTGTCGACGATGGGATCTCGCCTGGCTGAGCGTTCCGCTGCGACGCTCCGCCACACGCGCTCAGGAGGACGGTCAAGACGATCGCCGCTCCGGTGTTTGCCCCTCCGAAGCGGCGCGATCGCACGGGCGTAGTCGTACTACGCCAGAGAGACGCCGTCTAGGACACGCGCAGGCGTACGATCGCGAGATGGACGACGAGACCGACACCAAGCCACGGGCCCTCGCGTTCATCGACCGCGCGCGTGACGTGCTCACCGTCAAGCGCGTCTTCGGCGAACCCGTCGAGCGCGACGGCGTCACGGTGATCCCCGCCGCCAATGTGCGGGGCGGCGGTGGGGGCGGCAGCGGACCCGAGGGCAGTGGCGGCAGCGGGGGTGGGTTCGGGATCTCGGCGAGCCCAGCGGGGGCCTACGTCATCAGGGATGGCGACGTGCGCTGGGAGCCGGCATTCAACCTGAACCGCACCATCTTCATGGGCCAGATCGTCGCCATCGTCTTCCTGCTGACCGTCCGCCGGATCGCGAAGCTGCTCGCGAAGCGGTAGCCATGCCGAAGACGATCAGGATCCGCGCCGACCAGGTCGTCGCGGACCTCGCGGCTCAACGCCTAGAGAGCGAGGGCATCCCGGTGCGCGTGATCAGCGACAGTGACTTTCTCGGGGTCGCGGGTACGCCGATGGCGTTCAGCCTCCTGGTCCCAGCGCAGTACGAAGAGCGCGCTCGCGCGATCCTCTCGGAGCTAGAGCAGCCCTAGCGCCCGCGCCCCAGGCCGATGTCGATGATCGGCCGCTGTTCGTTACCGACGGGCGCGACGCCCAGCACGAGCACCAGGACCAGCAGCACGACGACGAGCGCCGTGACCATGCCCATCGAGAATCCTGTTCCGTCGTTCATGTCTCTCCTCCGATGCAACCTGCGTGCCCTCGCTTCTTCTTCGAGGGCCCTAACGTCCCAGTTCCTAGGTGCCCGGCGTCCTGATCCCGCTCCAGTGCGCTCCGCCGTCGAGGGTCCGCTGCACGGACCCACGTACGGTGGCGTACCCAACGCTCTCATCCGCGAAGATCACAGAGGGCGCGATGGGGGCGGCCTGCCGGTAGTCGGTCGCGAGCGGATGCCAGGTCGCCCCGCCATCGATGGTCTCAACGGAGTCGCTCGGCGAGGCGAGCTGGATCCAGCGTGTCGTCGTGATGAAGGCCAGCTCTGACAGCGCCGGCGCCTTCGCGAGATACGCCCAGGTCGCGCCAGCGTCGGTCGAGCGATAGACGTAGAGCGCTCCGCTCGTCGTGGTCTGGCCCGCGGCATACACGAGCAGGGTCGATCCGAACGCGCGCACGCGTCCCGGGCGGAGGGTCGAGCCCGGCGCCCTGGCCGTGAAGCCAGGAGGATCGGGGAACGCACCCGGAGGCGCGCTCCAGGTCTTGCCCCCGTCCGACGTCCGGTAGATCGTCGGCGACCCGCTCGGCGCCCACGATCCCATGAACCCGCGCTGCGCGTCGATGAACGAGGGACCGTCCTTGCATTGGCCCGGCGGAAGGGCGGCGGGCGGCACCTTCTCGAATGTGGCGCCCGCGTCGGTCGTGTGCCAGAGCTCCGGCGGCTGCTGCGAGCAGTCGAGGCCGGGACCCGGGAATGCGACCCAGCCCTCGCGCGCGGTGACGAATGAGATGCTCGGCGTCCCCGCGGCCGGGAGAGAGCGCTCCTGCCACGTGTCCCCGCTGTCGATCGACATGAAGAGGCGCTGGCCGCCGACCAGGATCCAGACCGCGCGCGACGCGGGAGCGCTGATCTCCGCGAACGACGGCATCGGGATCGGCGATCGCGTCGGCGAGGGTGCCGCCGTCGCGACCGGGGTGGGCGCGACCGTCGGCGTCGATGTGGCCTGCGCGAGCGTCGGCGTGGGCGTCGCGCTCGGGACGGGCGTCGCGCTCGATGCCGGCGCTGCCGACGGCCCGCAGGCCGCTGCCAGGACGATGGTCAGCGCGAGCGAGAGCCGGCGCCTCACGCGGTCGGCGCCGCTTCCTCCACGACCCACCGGACGGAGTTGGCGCAGGGGCACGCGCCGCCGACGTGCGCGAGCCGCGGCATGCTCCTCACCGCGTCCTTCAAAGTCATCTCGCCCCGCGAGACCTTGCGCTGCGTGTCGGCCCAGTGCTTCACGTCCTGGGAGGCGCGGTACGCCTCGGGCAGGCGCACCAGGACGTGCGCGATGTAGGTCTCGACGTCTTCGAAGCGCGCACCGTCGAAGCCGATCGGCTCGAACGCGAGCTCGCCGCGCCGGCGGAAGAAGCCACGGTGCGGGAGCTTGAGCAGATCTTCGTCCCAGGACACGCCGACGTATCGGCCGCGCTCCTTCTTGAGCCCCGCGTAGATCGCGTCGACCGCGTTCCGGTCCTTGTCCTTGTAACGCGCGCGGAGGTAGCGCACGTTGAGGTCGTCGAGCATCTGCTCGCACTCGGCGATGTACTCCTCTTGCGCCGTGCGGTTGGTCTTGTCCTTGAGCCCCAGCTTCACGTTGGTTTCACCGCCGCGCTCGTCACCGAACATCTCGAGACCTCTCGCGAACCACTTCGAAAGAGCGCGCTGGAGCTGGTCCATGGTCACGAGCGCGCTCGGCTCCGCTGCCTTCTCGACCCATCGGCGCATGGGCACGACGCCCGTGGCGAGGTGGAACGCCTCTTCGCGCAGCATCGGCGGCATGCTCGCGGCGAACGGCTTGTAGGCCGCGACCTTCTGCATCGTGAGCTGGTACTTCCCCACCCGATCGATGACGGCGCAGAACACGACGTTGTCGACGAAGCTGTCGTACTCGAGGTTGAACGCGGCGAGCACGTGTGACCCGGTCTTCATGGAGAGGATCTCCTCGACCATGTCCGCGGGCTTCTGGTCGGTGACCGGTGACCAGTCCGCGCTCGTGAGCAGGTGGATCATCTGGTAGCCGTGGCGCAGCTCCTCGGCCATGACCCGGAGCACCCAGGCCTGATCCGCAGGGTCGTTGGCGCGATAGAGCGTGGCCTGGTGCTGCTGGATCGAGCCGAACTCGGTCGAGGCCTGCGCGCGGATGATCGCGAGCAGCTGATGCGCCGCTTCGGGCTCGAGGTCCCTCGGCGCCATCGCCTTGGGCTGGCCTGTGCGATCCCCGACGTCGATCGTGTCCGACACGTTCTGCGCGATGCGAGCGCAGAGGCAGAACGGCTGGTCCTTCGGGAAGTAGTGCTCCCAGTCCTGCGCGAGGCGCGGGTAGTCCGGGAATTCGTGTCGCTGCCAGTGGAGAACGGCGTCGTGGTACGCCTTCGGGAGCTCCTTCGTGGTTTCTGACCCTCCCAGGGGGGCCCGGTCGCTCACGACATCAATGGTACGGGCGCGAACCCGTCAGAGAGGGCGCTCGAGGGCGGTCAGCGGCGCAGCGGTGAAGCCCATCGCGCCGAGGAACTTCGCGATCTCCTCGTCGCGCGCGGCGACCATGGTCCGCGCGATCTTCGCGCCGCGCTCCCGGAAGTGCGCCAGCAACGCCTCGGTCAGCCGCCGACCGATGCCGCCCCCGCGCGTCGTCGGATCGACGCCGAAGAACTCGATCCAGCCGGTGGGCTCGTCGAGCCCGAACTCGCCTCCGCGGACCTCGCCGAGCATGAAGCCGACGACCTTGCCGTCCTGCTCCGCGACCTTCGGCGCGTCGGGATCCCGGCGCATGTAGTAGACGACGCGCTGCTCCCACACCTCCGGCCGGTAGCGGCCGGTGATGGCCTCGTCGATGCGCGTGAGGCCGTCGATGTCGAGCTCGGTCAGGGCGCGAATGCGGGCCTCGCTCATTCAGCCTTCCAGCCGTTCGCGTCGAGATGCCGCTCCACCGCGCCCTTCCCCTTCTCGGGGAACACCGGCAGGCACATCGGGTCGAGGAGCTGCAGGAGCTGCGCTTCCTTGGTGCGCGGGAGCCGCTGCTTCCCGAGGAACGTGTGCACCTCGATCATGTGCGCGATCGCTTCGGGGAAGCCGACCTCGCGCGCGATACGCGCTCCCTCGACGGCGTGGTCGAAGCCCGGCGTGCCGACGAGCGCGCCGTCCTGCATGACGAACTCGATGACCTTCGCCGAGTCGTGCACGTAGGCCGCGACAAGGAAGTGGTCGAGCGGCATCTCGATGTGCCACTCCCGCGAATAGACGGGCACGAGCGTCTCGGCCAGCGTCGCCATCGAGCGCAGGTGCGGCGCGAGGCCGCCGTAGGTCTCGAAGGGGAGCGTCGGGTGGAGCGGGATCTTCTCGATGTCGGTGTGCACGGGATTGCGCTCGCTCACGTAGCGCCACTGCGCCTTCACCAGCTCGCGCAGCTTTCCATCGCTGATGCGCGAGATGCCGGGGAACGAGCGATCCAGCCGGTCGGCGAGCACTGCCGCCGGAGTTTGGCACGTCCGGCGGCAGTCTCGCGGGGGCTGAGGAGGGACTACGCGGTCGGCAGGAGGCGGGTGCGCGTGCGGGAGACGAGCAGCGCGAGGCCGAAGATCACGAGCGGGATCCATCCGAAGACGAGGACCCAGATCGCGACGTCCACGGCACCGCGGAACATCGAGGCGAGGGCGGCGAACGCGCGCTCGGCCGTCTTGGCCGGGTCGTATGCCTTGGGGTCGGGGGTCGGCTGGACGACGGTGGCCGGCGCGACCTGGACGACGATCGTCGAGAACGTGGTGCGCGCCTTGATCGTGTTGATCTGCGCGGTCAGCTGCTCGACCTGCAGGCGCACGTTCGAGAGCGCCTGGTCGATCTTGAGGATCTCGTCGATGGTGTTCGCGCGCGCGAGGAGCGCCGTGTAGCGGGACTCCTCGGTCTGCTTCGCGCTGAGGCGGGCCTTCAGGTCGATGAACTGGTCCGTGACGTCCTTGCCATCGACGTTCGAGGAGATGACCTCGATGTCGCCGATGTCGCGGATCTGCCGCAGCGCGTCGTTGAAGCGCTCCTGCGGGACGCGGATCGTCAGCATGGCGTTGCGCTGCTCGCCGGAGCCCGACTGCGCGAGCGACATGACGTCGCCGCCCAGGCCGGTGGCGATGGCCTGCACCTTGTCGGAGACCGTCCACGGCTCTTTGGCGCGGAGGGCGACGCTGGCCGTGAGGATCAGCGCGCGGTCGGGGTCGAAGACCTGTGCGACCGGGATCGAGCCCTGACCGGACTGCGTGCTCTGGTCTCCTCGGAAGGGAGCACCTGTCGCGGCGGGGACGGGGGCCGCGGCAGAGACAGTGGAGCCGGCGGGTCCCATGGGTCCTTCGTTGTTGATGCCGAAGGTGACGCCGCCCTTGTCCGGGGCCGAAAGCGTGGGTGCGCCGGCCGCCGCGCAGGCGGCCAGCAGGATCGCGGGAGTGACCAGCAGCGCCAGGGTCGGCCTTTTCATCTCTTTCACCTATTCCTTCTTCGGGTCTGGTGAAGGAGACGAGCGCCGGGCTAGTCCGGTTCCCGGACCACCAGCTGGCGGCCTGGTCCCGGGATCGTGAGGCGTTTCACCACCGCGGGCCCCACAGGGCCACGGCATTAGAGCGGACCGCTCCGACGACCTCGGGCACCGTTAGTCCGCGGACGGACGCTATGCACGCGTACGTCTCCGCGATGAGCGCCGGCTCGTTCAGCCGGCCGCGGTGCGCCTGCGGAGCGAGGTACGGAGCGTCCGTCTCCACGAGCAGCCGGTCCAGCGGGACAGCAGCCGCCGCCGCGCGGAGGGCGTCGCTCTTCGGATAGGTCACCGTCCCGGCGAACGAGATCGAGAGACCGCGCCTCACCCACTCGGCGACCTCGGCCGGACCCTCGCTGAAGCAGTGGACGTGCCCGCGCGCGCGAGGCAGGCCGTCCAGGAGAGCGCGCAGGGACGGCCCGGCGTCGCGAACGTGGATGCTCACCGGCAGGTCGAGCTCAGCGGCGAGGCCGACCTGCGCCGCGAAGGCGCGCTCCTGGATCGCGAGCGCCGCGCTGCGGCCGGAGAGGTCGATGCCGATCTCGCCGATGCCCACGACGCCCGGCCGGCGCGCCAGCTCGCGCAGGCGCGCGAGCGTCGCGTCGTCGCACGTACTCGCGCGGTGGGGGTGGATCCCGACGGCAGCCCGCACTGACGGATAGCGCGCCGCGAGCGCGATCGCCGCCTCGCTCGACGCGACGTCCTCGCCGCAGGTGAGGATCCGCTCAACACCGGCGGTGGCTGCGCGTTGCAGCACTGCATCGGTGTCCGCGGAGATCTTGCCGTCGGTCAGGTGCGCGTGCGCATCGATCACCCGCTAGGCGACCTTGGGCGGCTCCAGTCGCGGGAAGAGCGCGGGGCCGGCACGCACCTGAGCGCCCGCCGCGAGGACGCCCCATGTGGCGACGTCCTGCCATGGCGCGGAGGCCGGTGAAGGGGCGGACAGCTGCTCCGCGATGCGCTCCGCCGTCGCCGGCAGGTACGGCCACAGGAGGTACGCGAGAAGGCGTAGCGCCTCGCATCCGGCGTAGAGCGCCGCGCCGAGCTCGCCCTTGCGGTCGGGCTCGCGCGCGAGCTGCCACGGCTGAGTGCGGGTGTAGTGCTTGTTCGCGGCGTCCACGAGGCGGAACGCTTCCGCGAGCGCGTCCGCGAAGCGCAGCTGTGACGCCGCCTCGTCGTGGTCGCGCAACACGCGCTCGGCGACGTCGCGCACCGTGCGCTCCGACGGACCGACGGGACCCGGGTCCGGGATGCTCCCGCCGAAATAGCGCTCGACCATCGCCATCGTGCGGGAGACAAGGTTCCCGAGGCCGTTGGCGAGGTCGGCGTTGAAGCGCGCGTTGAAGGACTCGGGTGAGATCGGGGAGTCCTTCTCGAACGGGGCCTCCCGAAGCACCAGGTAGCGCGCCGCGTCGCTCCCCCACTCCCCGGCCGCGGCGATGGGATCGATCATGTTCCCGCTCGAGCGGATCAGTGCGTCGAACCAGACGTAGACGGTGTGGTCGGGATGATCCGGGAACGGGATGCCCCAGTCGAGGCCGCGCCGCGAGACGCTCACGTCTTTCAGCCCGCGGTCGAGCCAGCCGAGGACCTCGTTGCGGCGGATCTCCGGCACGCAGAACTCGGGATGGTCGCGGTACAGCGCCTTGAGGCGACCCGCGTACTTCGTGAGCCGGAAGAAGTAGTTCTCCTCGGACACGCGCTCGATCTCGCGCGAGGTGCCGTGGATCGGGCAGTGCCCGTCGACCAGGTCGCTCTCTTCGTAGAAGGCCTCGCAACCGACACAGTAGAGGCCCTCGTAGGTGTGAAGGTAGATGTCGTCGCTCGCGATCCAGCGGCGCACGAACTCCTGCACCCCCGCGACGTGATCCGGATCCGTCGTGCGGATGAATCGGTCGTACGAGATCTGCCACAGATCGCACATCCGCCGGAACTCGGCGGCGTGGCGATCGACCAGCTGCCGGGTCGGGACCCCCTCGGCCTTGGCGGCGCGATCATTGCGGATCGCGTTCTCGTCGGTGCCAGTGAGGAAGAAGACCTCGTCTCCGCGCTGGCGGTGGAAGCGCGCCA
>JACPOT010000076.1 GCA_016191385.1 Chloroflexota bacterium
GCTCCCCCTTGACCGGGTCATCTTCGTTCTCGCGCGCCGCTCGCCACTGAAAGGTGAAGCGCCGCGCGCGAGCGAGGGCCACCGGCTCGCGATGCTCGAGCTCGCGACCCGCGACGAGCCGCGGTTCGCCGTCTCGCGCGTCGAGCTCGACCGGCCCGCCCCCTCCTACACGGTGGACACGCTCGAGGCGCTCGCCGGCGAGGGGCAGCTCTTCCTCATCCTCGGTGCCGACGCCGCGCACGACCTCGACCGCTGGAAGGAACCCGAGCGCGTGCGCGCCATGGCGCAGATCGTCGTCGCGCGACGTCCGGGGTCCGAGGCGAGCGACCTGGCAGGCATCCCGCTGGACACGCCGCTCATGGACATCAGCGCGCGCGAGCTGCGCGACCGCGCCTCCCGGGGATGCTCGCTGCGATACCTTGTCCCCGAAACGGTGTGGCGCTACATCGAGGAGCACGATCTTTATCGCTAAGGGAACCGACGCGCAGCTGAGCCCGCGCGCTCTTGCCGACCTCGTCGTGGATGCCGCCTCGGACAAGAAGGCCGAGGACATCATCGTGATGAACGTCTCCGAGGTCACGACGATCGCCGACCTCTTCGTGATCATGAGCGGCCGCGGCGAGCGCCAGGTGAAGGCCATCGCGGAAGGGATCGTCGAGAAGGCGACGCAGGCGGGCCGGCGCCCGTTCGGGATCGAAGGGCTTCAGGCCAGCCGCTGGGTGCTCATCGACCTCGGCGACGTGATCGTGCACGCGTTCGTCCCCGAAGAGCGCGAGCTCTATCGCCTCGAACGTCTCTGGGGTGATGCGCCGATCGTCTTACGAGTGCAATAAACTGAAAGTGCGGTCGCTTGCCTTTGGGCCTGTGTCCGATCAGTGCGCTCACTTCGTTCGCGCTGATCCGCAGGCCCGGAAGCGGCGCGCCGCTTCCGGGCCTGTAGCTCAGTGGGAGAGCACTTGAATCGCACTCAAGGGGTCGGGGGTTCGAATCCCCCCAGGTCCACCGCTATCGTTCGCGTCCGATGAGCATGTTCTCGAGCGAAGATCCAGAGCGACAGGCCAACATCGCCTTCGCCCTCATCGTGCTCGGCATCGTGGCCGTGGGCGGGCTCACCATCTGGCTCTTCTACGGAGCGCGCTTCTGATGCACCTGCGCAACTACGTCGACGGGACGTGGGCGGACTCCGCGAGCGGCGCGACCTTCGAGAACACCGACCCGGCGAACGGAGAGCTGATCGCGACCGTCACCAAGTCCACGACCGCGGACGTCGATCGCGCCGTCGAGGCCGCGCGGCGGGCCTTCGGATCCTGGCGCCTCGTGCCGGCGCCCAAGCGCGGCGAGATCCTCTATCGCGCGGGCGAGCTCATGTTGAAGCGTAAGGACGACCTCGCGCGCGAGATGACGCGCGAGATGGGCAAGGTCCTGGCCGAGTCCCGCGGCGACGTCCAAGAGGGCATCGACATGACCTACTACATCGCCGGCGAGGGCCGCCGGCAGCTCGGGGACGTCGTTCCCGCGGAGCTCCCGAACAAGTGGGCCATGAGCATGCGCAACCCGCTCGGCGTGATCGCGGCCATCACCCCGTGGAACTTCCCGTTCGCCATCCCGACGTGGAAGATCATGCCCGCGCTCATCCTCGGCAACACGGTCGTCTTCAAGCCCGCCTCCTACACGCCGCTCCTGGCCGTGCGGCTCGTCGAGATCCTCGAGGAGGCCGGCCTGCCCAAGGGCGTGCTGAACCTCGTCCTGGGCTCTGGTGGCGATCTCGGCGACCACCTGGTGACCCATCCGCAGGTCGACCTCATCTCCTTCACGGGATCCTCGGACACCGGCGCGCACATCAGCGAGCTCGCCGGCAAGCTGCTCAAGCGCGTCTCGTGCGAGCTCGGCGGCAAGAACGCCATCGTCGTCCTGGACGACGCACAGATCGACCTCGCCGTCGATGGCATCGTGTGGTCCGCATTCGGCACCTCGGGACAGCGCTGCACCGCGGCCTCGCGCGTCATCACGCACCGCGGGGTGGCGGCCGAGGTCATCGACCGCGTCGTGGCACGGGCGAAGAAGATGCGGATGGGCCACGGGCTCGACGCGACGACGGATCTCGGGCCCGTCGTGTCGAAGGCCGCGCAGGACAAGGTGGCGTCCTACATCCCCATCGCCCAGAAGGAGGGCGCCACGGTCGCCGCGGGCGGCCGCGTGCCGACCGAGGGCGCGCTGTCCAAGGGCTTCTTCCACGAGCCCACCGTGCTCACCGACGTGAAGCCGAACATGCGCGTGGCCCAGGAGGAGATCTTCGGCCCGGTCACCGCGATCATCGAGGCGGCCGACGTCGACGACGCCATCCGCATCGTCAACTCGACGAAGTACGGCCTGTCGTGCTCGATCTACACGCAGAACGTCAACAACGCTTTCAAGTTCATGCGCGATGCGGAGTGCGGGATCGTCTACGTGAACGCCGGGACCATCGGCGCCGAGATCCAGCTGCCCTTCGGCGGCATGAAGTCCACCGGCAACGGGCACCGCGAAGCCGGACGCGCGGCCCTGGATGTCTACTCCGAGTGGAAGTCGATCTACATCGACTACTCGGGCAAGCTCCAGCGCGCGCAGATCGACACGCCGAGCTAGGCCAGCGCCGCCGCGAGCCAGCGGGCCACGACGTCGGCCGCTTCGCGCTCGTGACTTCCGAGATCGTGCCCCGCACGCGCGAGCACGTGGATCTCCACGCGTGCATTGGCCTTCGCGATCCGCTCGAGGACGTCGAGTGGCCCCAGCTCGTCGCGGTCGCCCTGGACGATCAGGGTCCGGCAGCTGATGTGAGCGAGCGCGGCCTCGTCGCGCGGTCGCGGCCGCCCCGGTGGGGAGATGGGGTGGCCGACGATCGCCAGCGCGTCGGGCGGTTCCCGCTCCGCGAGGAACGCGCACATGCGCCCGCCGAAGGAGCGCCCGACGAGCGCGAACGGCCCCGGATGGTCTGCGCGTAGCTCATCGCGCGCCGCGCGCAACGCCGCGAGCTCGGCCACGTATCCGCCGCTCGGCCGCGCGGATGCGGGCAGGGCGATCCGTCTTGTCGCGACGCCTGCGGCCTCGAGCCGCTTCGAGATCGCAAGGAGGATCGGTTGCCTCTCCGTCCCGCGATATCCCGGGACGAGAAGAGCGCTACCCGCCGGCATCCGCGTCGGGCCGCGACACCGGGATCGTGAAGCGGACCTCGGTCCCGCGCCCCGGCTCGCTCACGGCATCGATGGACCCGCCATGCGCGGTGACGATGCCCTTCGCGATCGCGAGGCCGAGGCCGGCGCCCGGCGAGGTCGTCGAGCGCGCGAACCTCTCGAACAGGTGCGCGCGCACGTCGGCCTCGATGCCCGGGCCGGTGTCGCGAACGGAAACGCCGACGGCGACGCCGTCGCGGCGAGCCGACACCGAGACGGATCTACCGCGAGGCGTGTAGCGCAGCGCGTTCGCGACGATGTTCGAGAGGACCTCCCGCAGCCGTACGGGATCCCCGTCGACCGCCGGCAGGCCCGCCTCGCTCGTGACCTCGAGGGTCACGCCAGCCGCGTCCGCTTGCGCCGCGAACGAGCGCAGCGTCTCCCGCACCAGCGCGCTCACGTCCACAGGCTCGCGTGACAGCGCGAGCGCGTCCGCGCCGGCGAGCGAAAGAGTTCGCAGGTCGTCGACGAGCCGCGAGAGCACCTTCGTCTCCTCGAGGACCCTTTGGAGGTGCTCGGGGTCGGCGGGATGGATCCCGTCGATGAGCGCCTCGATGTTCCCCTGCATGACGGTGAGCGGCGTGCGCAGCTCGTGCGTGACGTCCGCCAGCAGCCGGCGACGCTCGCTCTCGCTCGCGTCGAGGCGCGAGCTCATCGCGTTGAAGGCGCGCGCCAGGCGCCGCACCTCTCGCGGGCCGTGCTCCCGCAGCCGCACGGCGTAGTCCCCGGCCTCGATCCGTCCCGTCGCCTCGATGAGGTCTCCGAGTGGACGGCCCAGAGACCGCCGCACGGCTCGCGCGGCGAACGAGAAGAGCATGAAGAAGAGGAACAGTGTCACGACGAAGGCGAGCGGGTGGATCCGCGGCACGTCACCGCTGAGCGCGCTCGCGACCGCAAGGAACAGCGCGATCACGCCGGCGACGACGACGAAGAAGACGAGCACGAAGAAGATCGCGAACCGGCGGAAGAAGCGCCCGCGCATGCGCTGCCACTCGGCAGCCTGCGGCGGGTAGGCCTGGCCCTCCGGCCACCACGGCGGACGGACCTGCGGCCTCACTCCGGCTCCGCGAAGCGGTAGCCGACGCCGTGCACGGTGAGCAGGTAGCGCGGCTCGCGCGCGTCGGGCTCGAGCTTCCGGCGGATGTTCTTGACGTGCGCGTCGATGGCGCGCTCGTACGACTCGAAGGCGACGCCATGCACGGCGTCGAGCAGCTGGCCGCGGGTGAACACGCGCCCCGGCTCGCGCGCCAGCGTCGCCACGAGCTGGAACTCCGTGGCCGTCAGGTCCACCGGGCGATCGCCGACGCGCACGCTCATCCGGGGAACGTCGAGGACGACCTCTGCCGCGCGGATGACGTCGGCGGGCGCACTGCGGAGCTCGGTCCGGCGCAGCACCGCGCGCACGCGGGCCACGAGCTCCTTGGGGCTGAAGGGCTTGGTCACGTAATCGTCGGCCCCGAGCTCGAGACCGGCGACGCGGTCGCTCTCGTCCCCGCGGCCCGTGAGCATCACGATCGGGACGTTCGAGAGCGCCTCCTTCCCGGCGGAGGCGCTCGCGACACGGAAGCCGGCGTGCTCGAGGTAGTCGCGCGCGACGCGCGCGATCTTCGGCTCGTCGTCCACGACGAGCACGGTCTTCACCGGCGCGATGCTAGGTCGGGGTCGTGTCGGTGCGCGGCTTCTCCCCGTGCATCTCGCGGTGCAGCTCTTCGAGGCGCGCGCGGCGGTCGCCCCACATCCCGTAGCCGCGGTGGCCGTAGCCGCCAAAGGCGGCGCGCACCAGGCCGAAGATCAGGAAGAGGAAGAGGAGCGGGAACAGGAACCCGAAGAAGCCGAAGCCGACGTGCCACATCGGGTACGCGTACGGAGCGGCCGCTCCCGCGGGGATCTGGGCGGCGATGTTCTGGGCGATCCCGACCTGGTAGCCGATCAGGCCGGCGATGAGAGCGAGGACGAGGAGGGCGAAGCCGCGAAAGGCGTTCATGCGTTTCATCTCCTTCGATGTGCTGAGGCACAGCGTCGGGCCCGCGTGTGAAGGGGATGTGAACGGGCTGCGGAGGTCTCTAGAGGGCCTTCTTGGGGATCGCCTGCTTCATCTCGAGGGAGGGGCCGAGCAGATCACCCACGGCGGCCAGCCGGTCGCGCATGTTCTGGATGGTGAATGCGTCGGGCCGGCCGAGCGCGGGGATCTCGTCCCAGTCGAGCGGCGCCGATACGGGCGCGCGCGGCTTGGGCCGGACGCTGTACGGGCCGGCCGTCGACTTGGCCCGCGTGTTCTGCAGGTAGTCGACGTAGATCCCTCGGCGCCGGGCCTTGCTGAACTCCAGCGTCACGAGCTTCGGGAGCCTCTCGCGCGCCGTCTTCCCGATCCACTCGGCAAAGCCACGCGTCTGCTCGAACGTGTAGCGCCGCGCGACGGGGATCAGGACGTGGATCCCGCGCGAACCGGTCGTCTTGGGGAAACCCGTGATCTTCAGCTCGTCGAGGACCTCCCGCACGGCCATGGCGACCTGCTTCACCTGGTCCCACGTGCTGCCCTCGGCCGGGTCGAGGTCGACCATCACGAAGTCGGGCGTCTCGGGCTTGTCGACGCGCGCCAGACGCGGGTGGATCTCGATCGCGGTGTAGTTCGCCATCCAGATCAGCGTGGGCAGGTCATTGCAGACGATGTAGTCGTTGTCGGGCTCGCGAGGATCGTTCCACGAGGTGACCCACTTCGGCGTGAAGCCGGGCTTGTCCTTCTGATAGAAGTGCGTGCCGTAGATCCCGTCGGGGAAAGGCTTGAGCGTGAGCGGGCGATCCTTCACCCAGGGGATGAGGTACGGCCCGACGTCGGCGTAATAGCGGATGAGGTCGGCCTTGGTGAACCCATCCTCGGGCCACAGGACCTTCTCGAGGTTCGTGAGCCGGATCTCGCGGCCCTCGACGTTCAGCACCGCCGGGACGCGCTCCGCGGGCTTGGGCGCGCGCGCCGGAGCGGTCTTCGCGGCGCGCGCCGCGTCCTTCACCGCCCTGTCGGCCGACGCCATGCGCTCCTCGCCGGTCGCCTCCTTTGGATCGATGTCCTGTCGGAGGCCCAGATACGCGGGGTGCCGTAGCAGACCGTCGCTCGTCATCTCCGCGTAGCGCACTTCGCAGACCAGCTCCGGAAGGCACCAGTGCGCCACCTCGTTGACCTTGGGCTTGCGGGCGAAGGGCATGGTCGGTGACTCGCGCTCCACAAGGAGCGCATGCAGCTCCTTCAGCGTCCTCGCGTCGAACCCCGTGCCCACGTGCCCCACGGGCTCGAGCTTCCCGGCCTCTTTCCCTCCCGGGGGGACCCGATAGACACCGACCAGGAGCGCTCCGAGCTCCTTCTCGCGCCCGCCCTTGCCCTCCGTCCATCCGCCGATGACGCACTCGATGGAGCGGTGCGCCTTGACCTTCACCCACGCGGCCGAACGACCCTCGACGTACGGCGAGTCGAGACGCTTCGCGACGATCCCCTCGAGGCCCTGCTCGCGCGCCGCGTCGAAGAGCGCCTTGCCCTCGCCGACGAAGGGCTCGTGCCGCCGGATCGCGCCCATCGGCGTGACCGCGACGGCGAGGCGCTTCTGCCTCTCGCGCAGCGGCATCTTCGCGACGTCCTGGCCGTCCTGCCAGATGACGTCGAAGACCTCGTAGACGATGGGGACGCTGCGGCGCAGCTTGCGGATCTTGGCCTCGTCCTGCACGTGCATCCGCGACTGGAGCCGCTGGAACGACGGGACGCCCTTCTCGTCGAGCGCGACGATCTCCCCGTCGAGGATGGCCTGGTAGCCGCCGGTCAGTGCTTCCGCGATCCCGTGCGCCTCGGGGTACTGCGCGGTGCAGTCGAGCAGGTTCCGCGTCTGGAGGCGCACGACACCGCCGTCGACGAACGCGAGGGTGCGGACCCCATCCCACTTCGGCTCGAACGAGAACTCGAGGGAGTCGAACGGCTCGTCGGCGGACACCGCGAGCATGGGCGCGACCTTGCGGTCGAGCGGGTGATCCTTCGGCGGCGCGCCGTGCATGATCATCAGCCAGTCGCGGCCCTCGTTCTGCTTCGTCTTCACCAGCACGTACTCGCCCGTGAGGCGATCACCCTCGAAGCGGACCTTGTACTCGGCCTCCGCGCCGTCCCGGTCGGTGCGCTCCTCCACGATCTCGTAGGTACCGGTGTCCCAGATCGTCATGGTCCCGGCGCCGTACCCGTCGGGGATCACGCCGTGGAAGGTGAGGTACTCGATGGGGTGATCCTCGGTATGCACCGCGAGGCGGCGCTTGCCGGCCTCGAGGGGCGGACCCTGCGGCACCGCCCATGACGCGAGGATGCCGCGCATCTCGAGGCGCACGTCCCAGTGCAGACGCGTCGCGTGATGGCGGTGGACGACGTAGCGCAGGCTGGCCTTCGGCCACGGCTTCGTGCCCTTCGGCTCGGGCGTGCGCGCGAAGTCGCGTTTGCGCTGGTACTCGGTGAGGCTCAACCTGTGGCCATGTCCGGTCTCCCCATGTTCGCCGACCTCGCGATGACGTTCCTGAAAGAGGAGTACGAGGACTCACCGGTCTTCGCCAGCGCGTTGGGCCTCACGGAGTACGACGAGCGCCTCGACGACCTCTCCGCCGCGTCTTTCGAGCGCCGCACGCAGCGCGACGCCGAGTGGCTGCGGCGCTTCCGCGCCGTGCCGGCGGATGGCCTGGGACAGGCCGCGATCGACCGCGATCACCTCATCTCGATCCTCCGGGGCCGCGAGATCCTCCACCCACACCTCATGTGGAAGCGGCAGCCCGCGACCTACCTGGGGCCGGGCCTCCAGGGCGTCTTCACCCTGTTCCTCCATCGCCTGCGGCCCGAGCGCGACCTCGCCGAGGCCGCGCGCGCACGGCTCGAGGCTGTCCCGACGAACATCGAGGCCGGGATCGCGAACCTCGATCCCGCGCTCGCGCCGCCCATCTACGTCGAGCGCGCCATCGGCCAGGCCAAGGCCGCGACGCGCTACGCCCGCGAGCTCGTGCCGAACGAGGTCAAGGACAAGGCGTTGCGCGAGCGGCTCGCGGCCGCCGGCGAGACGGCCGCCAAGGCGTTCGAGCGCTTTGGCGCGCACCTCGCGGACCTCCAGAAGAAGGCCTCAGGCACGTACGCGGTCGGCGAAGCCATCTACACGGCGCTGCTGCGCGAGAAGGAGCTGCTCCCGTACGACGCGAAGCAGCTCCGCGAGCGCGGTCGCGAGCAGTACGACCTGCTCGACGCGGAGCTACGCCGCCTGAGCAAGCAGATCTCCGGCAAGGAGGACTGGGTCTCCCTGCTGCACGAGTTGAACAAGGTCCACGCCCCCGACCCCGAGGGCATGCGACGCGAGTACGAGGAGTGGACCGAGCGGGCGCGCGAGTTCCTGCGGCGCACCGGCCTCGTCACGCTCCGGCCGGGCGAGCGCTGCAGCGTCGAGCCCTCGCCGCACTTCCAGCGGCCGGTGCTCGCGGTCGCGTCATACAACGGCCCGCCCGCGTTCAGCGACACGCTCGCGGGTCACTTCTTCGTGCCCTTCCCGCCCGACGGCACCTCACCGGACGAGACGCAGAAGCGCCTCGAGGGGAACTGCACAGCGGGCATCCCCACGACGGCGGTGCACGAGGCCTATCCGGGCCATCACTGGCACCGCACGATGTCGAAGGACCACCCCTCGCACGTGCGTCGCGTCTTCAGCACGCCGTACTTCCACGAAGGGTGGGCGCTCTACGCGGAGAAGGTGATGCGCGAGCAGGGCTTCTTCGAGGACCCGCGCCAGGAGCTGTACCACGTGGAGGCGACGATCTTCCGCGCCGCGCGGATCGTCGTCGACACGAGCCTGCACCTCGGCGACATGACCTTCGACGAGGGCGTCCGCTTCATGATGGACAGGGCGAACCACACGGAGCCCAACGCGCGCGCCGAGGTGGGGCGCTACTGCTCGTGGCCGACGCAGGCGTCGTCGTACCTCACCGGCATGCTCGAGATCCTCGATATCCGCACGCGCTTCCTGGCGAAGCGCGGCAAGACCGACGTCGCGGCACTGCGGACGTTCCATGACGCGATCGCGTCGAGCGGCGGGTTGCCGACGTCGTTGGCGGAGCGTGCGATAGCGGAGGCGTAGTCGCGCGAGCGGCGGCGGGTCCTGCCGGCGCTCGGCGGTCGCGCCCGCTCGGGCGCTCGGGCGAGCCTTGAACCCGACCTCTGTCTAGGTCGTCCTTTTTGCTCCCCGCACCTCTCGCGTAAGCGACCGCAGGGCTCGCGCCGTCTCCCGTCGCCGCTCGCGCAAGCATCTCCGGCACGCGCGCTGCTTGACACAAGGGTCTACGCTGCGCGCGGCAAGCCGCGCGAGAACAGCGGGGGTGCAGCGATGGCGAGATCGATCTGGAAGGGCGTGCTCAGCTTCGGGATGGTCGCCATCCCCATCCGGATGTATCTCGCGACCGAGAGCAGCTCGAAGGTCTCCTTCCACCTGCTGTGCCCCGAGCACAAGAGCCGCATCAAGAACAAGCGCTGGTGCCCCGAGGGCGACCACGAGGTCGCGTGGGCAGACGCGGTGCGCGGCTACGAGTACGAGAAGGGCAACTACGTGGTGCTGGATGACGACGAACTCGACAAGCTGCCGCTGAAGTCGAGCAAGGCCATCGACATCGCGGGCTTCATCGAGGACGAGGAGCTGCCGGGACCGGTCTATTACCAGTCGGCGTACTACCTCGAGCCGGAGAAGAGCGCGGCCAAGCCGTACAAGCTCCTCCAGAAGACGCTCGAGAAGACGGGCCGGATCGCGATCGCGAAATTCGCGCTGCGCGACCGGGA
>JACPOT010000077.1 GCA_016191385.1 Chloroflexota bacterium
CGCGCGACGTTCCTCGCCGAGCTCGACCTCGCCTCCCTCTTCGCCGTGCGGCGCACGGCGAACGCGATCCTGCCGTCGCGATTCCCGGCGGCGTGGCGCGACCTGGCGTTCGTCGTCGCTGAGACCGTTACGTGGCGCGAGGCGCGGGACGAGATCGAGGCCGCCGGGGGCAAGACCGGCCTCGAAACGGTCGCCCTGCGCGACGTCTATCGCGGGCCGCAGGTCGGCGACGGTAAGCGCTCGTTCGCGGTGCGACTGACATTCCGCTCGGCCACCGCCACCCTGTCGGATGCGGACGTGGACCGCGCGCTGGGGCGCATCGAGGGCCGGCTGCGGCACCGCTTCGGCGCGACGCTCCGGGCTCCCTGAACCGGCAACCCCGCCGGGACCTATAGGTACACGTCCACGGGTGCGCGGGTCCAGCCGGTGACCGCCGGGCGCATTGCGCCGGGCCTCGTCAGGGGCTAGTTTTCCCCGCACTCGGCTGCCGGGCTATGCCCGGGCGGCGCGGGCATTTTCGGCATCCGCAGACGAAGGAGGAGGCATGGGAACCAGGTACTGGTACAAGGCGTTCGCTGTAGCCGCGATCTCGGGACTGGTGCTCGCCGCATGCGCACAGGGCGGGCCGGCCGCGACGACCGCGCCGACGGCGGCCGCCACTGCTACCGCAGCTCCGACAGTGGCATCCGCACGAGGCACGGGTGGTGACCTCAAGATCCTCTACTGGCAGGCGCCAACGATCCTGAACCCGCATCAGGCCACCGGCACGAAGGACAACGACGCGTCGCGGCTCATGATCGAGCCGATCGCCGCGTGGGGTCCCGACGGAAAGCCCTTCCCGGTCCTCGCGGCCGAGGTCCCGACGGTCGAGAACGGCGGAGTGACGAAGGACCTCAAGACCGTCACCTGGAAGCTGAAGTCGGGCGTCAAGTGGTCCGACGGCTCCGCTTTCAGCGCCGACGACGCCGCTTTCACCTACACCTACCAGTGCGACCCGAAGTCGGCGACGTCGACGGACGGCGGCTGCGCGGACGTCGCGTCGGTCACTGCGCCGAATGCGACCACGCTGGTCGTGACCTACAAGAACCCGCAGCCCTTCTTCTGGCTGTGGGGCGTCGGGACTTCCTACGGCGTCCTCCAGAAGACGCAGTTCTCAGGGTGCGTCGGAGAAAAGGCCAAGGACTGCCCGGCCAACCTCAAGCCCATCGGCACGGGCCCGTACAAGCTGCGGGAGTTCAAGCCGGGTGACGTCGTGCTCTACGACCTCAACGAGAACTACCGCGACCCGAACAAGCCTTTCTTCAAGAGCGTCACGTTCAAGGGGGGCGGCGACGCTCCCTCCGCGGCGCGCGCGGTCTGCCAGACCGGCGACATCGACTTCGGCTGGAACCTCCAGGTCGAAGCGGCCGTGCTCCGACCGATGGTCGAGGCTGCCGACAGCAAGTGCGCCGTGTCCCCCCAGTTCGGTGTGCTCGAGCGGATCCACATCAACTTCGCGGACCCGTCGGCGTCGCTCGGCGCGAAGCGCTCCGAGCCCGACACCAAGCACCCGTTCTTCAGCGACATCAACGTCCGGAAGGCCGTGGCCATGGCCGCGAACCGGACCGCCGTCGCCGAGCAGCTCTACGGCAAGTACGGCGGCGTCCCGGTCTGCAACGTCGTGGTCATCCCCGAGTCCTTCGTCTCGAAGAACACCGCGAGCCTGGACACATGCAAGTACGACCTGGTGGCGGCGGAGAAGCTGCTCCAGGACAACGGCTGGGTGAAGGGCGCTGACGGCGTCCGCGCCAAGGGCGGCGTCCGGCTCGAGATCACCTACCAGACCTCGACCAACGCGGTCCGCCAGAAGACCCAGGACATCATCAAGGCCGACCTCGAGAAGATCGGCTTCAAGGTCACCCTGAAGAACGCGCCGGCGTCCACCTTCTTCACGAACACGTCGCCCGACGGCGCCAACAAGTTCTTCGCGGACCTCGAGGAGTTCGCGAGCGGCCAGGAGCCGGACCCGTACGGCACTCTGCTCGGCTACACCTGCGACGAGCGGGCCGGCTCGGCGAACAACTGGAACAAGGGCAACTACAGCCGCTACTGCAATCCCGAGTACGACAAGCAGTTCCAGATCGTGCGGACCGAGACGGACCCCGCCAAGAGGCAGGCCGCCGCGGTCGCCGCGAACGACATCCTCATCAAGGACGCCGTGGTGATCCCGCTCGTCAACCGCGTGGCCCCGACGGCCGACGGCGCGTCGAAGCTCCTGAAGGGACACCAGACCTCCGCGTTCGATTCCTCGCTCTGGGACATCGCGAACTGGAGCAAGTAGCCCGATCCGAGCGTGCTGATAGGGTGGCGCCGTGGATGACCTCCACGGCGCCACCGCTGTTCCGGTGATGGTGGGCTAGGGCGGATGGGACGCTACGTCGCCCGGCGGCTGCTGGTCGCGATCCCGACCTTGATCGCCATCAGCTTCGTCATGTACGCGATCCTGGCCCTCGCGCCCATCGACCCGCTGTCCCAGTTCGGCGTCGACCCGCGCGTGCCACCGGAGACGCGGGAGCGGATCCGCGAGGCGCTCGGGCTCAACCAGCCCTGGCCGATCCGCTACGTGAAGTGGATCACGGCCATGGTCCAGGGCGACTTCGGCGTGTCCTTCATGTCGCGCTCGTCCGTGTCGGACCTGATCTGGCAGCGGCTGCCGAACACGCTGGCGGTGGTCGGTGTCGCGTACGTCGTCGGCGTGCTCATCGCGATGCCCGCGGGGATCGTCTCCGCGGTCCGGCGCAACAGCGCGATGGACCACGTCATCAGCAGCGCGGCTTACGTCGGGTTCTCGGTACCGACGTTCTTCACCGGCATCCTTCTGATCATCATTTTCAGCATCAAGCTGCGCTGGCTCGGGTTCATCTACGACTCCACCCTCAAAGTGACCGACGTCCCGTCGCTCATCGAGCAGCTCAAGCAGTCGATCATGCCCATCAGCGTCCTCGGGCTCTTCGACGCCGCGGTCCTGACCAGGTACGTGCGGGCGTCGCTGCTCGAGAACCTGCCGCTCGACTACGTCCGGACCGCCCACGCGAAGGGCCTCGGCGAGCGCGTCGTCGTCCTCAGACACGCGCTGCGCAACAGCCTCATCCCCGTCGTGACCCTCATCGCGCTGGGCGTCCCGACCGTTTTCGGCGGTGCCATCGTGACCGAGCAGATCTTCCGCGTACCCGGCATCGGCGAGCTCCTCGTCACGTCGATCGGCACGGGAGACACCCCTGTCGTCGCTTCGGTCGTCATGATCTTCGCCGCGCTGGTCGTCGGGTTCAATCTCCTGGCCGACGTCCTGTACGCGGTGCTCGATCCGCGGATCAGATACTCCTGATGGCGACCGCACAGGTGCGGCTGGGAGCGCAGCCGGCCGGAGCCGAGGTCGCCCGACCGGCACGCTCGCTGTGGGCCGACGCGTGGATCACGTTCACTCGCGACCGTCTCGCTGTGGCGGGCCTCGCCGTCCTGGTGCTGCTCAGCGTGGCGGTGCTCGTGGGACCGGTCCTCTGGAAGCAGACCGCCATCGACTTCTCCAGGGCCCTGCAGGGCCCCAGCCTCGACCACCCCTTCGGGGTGGACGACCTCGGGAGGGACCTGCTGGCACGGGTGCTGGAGGGGGGGAGGGTGTCGATCGCGGTCGGGATCACAGCCGTGCTACTGGCCGTCGCGCTCGGGACCGCGATCGGCGCGGTCGCCGGCTATTACAGCTGGCTCGACAACCCGCTCATGCGGATCACCGACCTCTTCCTCTCCCTTCCCGTCCTGCCCCTGCTCCTCGTCCTCATCTACCTCTTCCGCGAGGCGCTGCAGCTCGCGCTCGGCGCGCAGCTCGGGGTCTTCATCATGATCGTGGGGGTGATCGGCATCCTCAACTGGATGCCGGTGGCGCGCCTCGTGCGCGCGTCGTTCCTCTCCCTCAAGCAGCGCGAGTTCGTGGAGGCCGCGCGGTGCGTTGGCAGCCCCGATGGCCGGATCATCTTCCGGCACATCCTCCCGAACGTCCTCAGCCCCGTCCTCGTCGCGGCCACGATCGGCGTGGGGGCCGCGATCATCACCGAGTCGACGCTGTCGTTCCTCGGCCTCGGATTCCCGTCCGACACGCCCACCTGGGGACGGCTGCTCTTCGACGCGGTGAACTACCTGGACATCGCCCCCCACTGGGCGATCTTCCCGGGCCTCGCCATCTTCCTCATCGTGCTGTCCGTGAACTTCATCGGCGACGGCCTCCGCGACGCCCTCGACCCTCGCCGTAAGATCTGAGGCTCGGCAAGGCGCTCCCGCGCTCCTTCTACGCCCGCCCAACGCTGGCTGTCGCGCGCGATCTCCTCGGAAAGATCCTCGTCCTCGAAACAGCCGCCGGACGCAAAGCCGCGCGCATCGTGGAGGTCGAGGCCTACCTCGGGACGAGCGACCCCGCGTCCCACGCCTATCGCGGCATGACGGCGCGGACGCGCCCGATGTTCGGCGCGCCCGGGCACGCGTACATCTACATCAGCCACGGCATCCACGCCTGCATGAACGTCGTCGCGCGCAGCGGCGGGCGGCCTGCCGGTGCGGTCCTGCTGCGCGGCGCGGAGCCGCTCGAAGGGGTAGGGGAGGATCCGCGGCGGCTGGCAGGGCCGGGCCTCATCGGGCGCGCGTTCGGTCTCACCGCCGCGCTGAGCGGCGAGGATCTCGTAGCGTCGCGTCTGAGCGTGCGCGACGCCCCGGCCATCCCCGCTGCTCAAGTGGGGCGGTCGCCGCGGGTCGGGCTCTCGCCGGGCGAAACGCTCCTGCGCCCATGGCGCTTCTATGTCCGCGCCTCGGCGGGCGTCTCGCGGTCCCCGCGCGCGCTTAGCGCCGCCCGGCCTCGGTCCCGCAGCACCTCAGGAGTGCCGACCCGCTCGATCCGGCCGCGCTCCTCACCGCGACGCGGTCCGCACTAGCCATCGCCTCGACGGGCCGTGCGCCAGGTGGACAAGATACCCGCCATGACTTCTTGGACCCGGCGGTCGCTGCCGGAAGGAGGCGTCAAGGTAAGGATTCATTCGCGGCGAGGCGGCGGCCGGGGATCCATGGACGATCACGAACGTTTCCCTATGGACGAGTCGCAGGGCGATGCTGCTCTGGTCGGGTAGCGATGCGCACGTCCGCGCAGTGCGCTCAACCTACGGAAAGGTGAGGGAGGTGTGGTCCGCCGACTGGCGCCTGCGGCGCCAGAGCCCCAGCGCGGTGGTGTGGAACGGGCGAGTCCCGCGACCTGTAGGGATAGGTGACGGTGTCCTCAGCGCACCACGCGAAGGGGGCTAGCACGGGCAACCGGCAAGCGTGCGCGTGGCTTGGCCTTGTGCTATTCGTGCTCGGTGCCTGTACGGCCGCGACGCAGCCGAAGGTGCCGTCAGCGGCGCCCACCGCGTCACCTTCCGCGTGTCGAACCTCGCCGCAGGCCCCCCTGAGTCGGGACAGTCGCGTCGAAGTTGCCGTAGGCGGACAACTCGCCGCCGTCGTCCAGCAGCCCACTATTGTCGGAGGGGGCGACAAGACGTTTTGGTCGCTGCGCGGCGCACCTCCGCGGACGTACCTGGAGCTCGTGGCCAGCCGCGACGAAACAGGCGAGCAGCACATCCATCTCGTCGGCACGCCGGTCGCCGACGACAGCGGCACCGGGCTCCTGACCTGGGGCCCGACGTATTTCATCGAGCTCACCTTTCCTGCGACCGGCTGCTGGAGGGTATCCGTGCTCGGCGGCCGCTCTCCGGATGTCATAGTCATCTCGGTGATACGGCACGGCACACCTTTCAGCGTCTGCGGCACGCTGAGCGCATTCCGTTCTCCGACACGAACGGAGGCGGGGTCGATCACCGTCGCGGGCCAAGATTTCGCCATCTCAGCGGATGCGATACAGGACGTCAGCCCGGCGGCGAGGCCCGAGAGCGAGGTCTGTCTTTCCGGTGAGTGGGTGACCTTGGAGGCCGTCGGCCGCAACCTCATCGAGCTTTCGGTCACGCCGCGCGTCGCTCCGAGCACGCGGTAGGCCGAGCACGCCGTAGGTGGAAGACTCGCGGCCGTCGCCCAGCAGCCCGCGTTGCCAGAGCGGCTGACACAAAGGACCCCTTTTTCGGATGGCCACGCTCACACGGTCTAGCCATGCTTGCCATGCTTGCAGGGCAACGATGTGACCACGTGAACGAAGTCTGCGTTCAGGCGGCAAGATGTGCGTCGGCGAGGAGGCCGTCGAGGGCAGCTTCGAATCTGCGCCACCTCGTCCGCGCTGGAGTGGGTGGGCTGCCGCGCGATCGGGCGATCGCCGGGTCGAGCACCCGATCGTGGAGCTTGGTGCAAACGGCCGCGACGCGGAGCCCGAAGGGCGTGAGCTGGTAACGGTGCGTCCGCGGCAGACGCTCGAGGAAGCGGGCGACCGCGCCCGGGGTCTGCAGCATCGGCAGGTACGCATTCAGCATCATCCGGTCGAGCGAGCGGTAGCGGAGCACGGTGTGGTCGTCGAGTACGCTCATCGCGCTGGGCACGGCGTTCCCTCCGAAGGTGTGATGACCGCGTGAGGGTACGCCGGCCCACTTTCTCTTCTTGGGATGTGCGGCGCCGAGGAAGGGCTTGGTCCGGCGGCGCCGCTCCGCTCGATCCACTTGAGGGTTTGAGGCCGAGCCGACGGATGTCGGCGAGGCTTCGCTAATGTCCCGAGTCCGAGATCCGCGTAACAGATCGAGCGAGGTTGGCGAGGATCTCATCGGCGCTCTTGGTCCAGACGAACGGCTTCGTCCGACGGCGCGGGTCTTGTGGGTCGAGGCTCTGTCCAGCACGGCGTGGATCCCGCCCTCGGGGTAGGTGCGGGCGAGCACCGCAGCACCTCGGCAGTGGGTCGATCCGGCCCGCGCTCATTGACTGCGAGGCTCGTCTGCGAACTCGGGCTGCGGCCCTGGGGGACGTAGGCTGAATTTGTGACATCGAACGTTGCGCATCCTCGAGCTGCCCAAGATCCGCGCGATCGTCGCCGAGGCCACGGCCTTCGAGCCGGGACGCGAGCTCGCCGAGGCCATGGCGCCGGCCACCGACCTGGCCGAGGCCGAGCGCCTGCAGGACGAGACCGAGGCCGGGCGCTCGCTCATGCAGGCCTCTCCGTCCGCAGGCCTTCGCGGCGCGCGTGACACGCGCGAGCCCGTGCGCCGTTCGCGGCTCGGCGGCGTGCTCGATCCCGAGCAGCTCAGGCGCGTGGCCGCCACGATCCGTTCGGCCGAGGCCCTCTTCGCCCAGGTGCGCCCGTATCCGCCCCTCGCCGCGCGCACCCGGTTCGCGCGCCCGCCGGCCGACGTGGCGCAGGCGGTCGAGCACGCGATCTCAGCCGAGGGCGAGGTGCTCGATCGCGCGAGCGTCGCGCTCGCGAGCGCGCGCGGAGAGCTGCGCAACGCGCAGCGAGCGCTGCAGGGTCGCGTCGATGCGCTGCTGCGCTCGGCCGACCTCGCGCGCGTCCTCCAGGACCCCATCGTCACACAGCGCGGCGGCCGCTACGTCGTGCCGGTGAAGGCGGAGTTCGCCGGGACCGTGAAGGGCATCGTCCATGACCGCTCCTCCAGCGGCGCCACGGTCTTCATCGAGCCGCTCGAGATCCTCGAGGCCAATAACCGCGTGCGCGAGGCGGAGCTCGCGGAAGCGGCGGAGGTCGAGCGGGTGCTCGAGGGTCTCTCGCGCCGCGTCGAGGCCGCCGCAGACGATCTCGACACCGTTCTCGGCGCGCTCGCCGCCCTCGACCTCATCCTCGCCCGCGCGCACTTCGCCGCCACGTTCGACTGCGTCCGGCCCCGCCTCAACGCCGACGGCGTCGCCGACCTCATCCGGGCACGCCATCCCCTGCTCATGCGGCAGCTCGGCGACGCCGCGGTGCCC
>JACPOT010000078.1 GCA_016191385.1 Chloroflexota bacterium
GACGTCGCCCGGGCCGAGCGCGCGGGCCTCCGCGACCGTGCGCCCCGCGGCCAGCTCCGTCAGGACCGACCCCGACGCGATCGCGGCGACGCATCCGAAGGTCCGGAAGCGCGCCTCCTCGATCACGCCGTCGCGCACCCGGAGCGTGATGCTGGTGCGGTCGCCACACGCGGGGTTCGTGTCCGAGCCCTTGCCGTCGGGCCCTTCGATGCCGCCGACGTTACGCGGATGCGTGAAGTGGTCGACGGCCGCGGGCGCGTACAGATCCTCAGCCGCGCCGAAGCGCTCGACGCTCAAGACGCGATCGGCTCCGCGGAAACGGACCGCAGGCGCTCCACGACGCGCGGGAGCACGTCCAGGAGCCGGTCGACATCGGCGTCCGAGGTGTCCCGGCCGACGGTGATCCGCAGCGAGCCCTGTGCGACGCGGCGCTCGAGCCCGATCGCGAGGAGCACGTGGGAGGGCTCGGTATCGCCCGACGTGCAGGCCGATCCGCTCGAGACCGAGATGCCCTCGAGGTCGAGCGCGACGATGAGCGACTCGCCCTGCGTCCCGGGGAAGCAGAACGACGCGCTGTTCGGCAGACGGCGCGTCGGGTGGCCCGTGAGCAATGCGTCCGGGATGCCGGCGCGCACGCCAGTGAGGATCCGGTCGCGCAGCGCCGACATGTGCCGCGCATCCGCCTCGCGCCGCCGCGCCGCGATCCGCATCGCGGTGCCCAGCGCGACGATGCCGGCGACGTTCTCGGTCCCGGTCCGCCGGCCCTTCTCCTGTCCGCCGCCCGTCTGCATCGTCGCGATCCGCGTGCCCTTGCGCACGTAGAGCGCGCCCACGCCCTTGGGGCCGTAGAACTTGTGCGCGTTGATCGAAACGAGGTCCACGGGCAGCTCGCGCACGTCGAACGGCAGGACGCCCACCGTCTGAACGGCGTCGGTGTGGAAGGCCACACCGCGCTCGCGGCTGATGCGCCCGATGGCCTCGATGGGTTCGATCGTCCCGATCTCGTTGTTCGCGTGCATGACCGAGACGATCGCCGTGCGGTCGTCGATGGCGCTGGCGATCTCCGTCGGCGACACGTGGCCGTCGCGGTCCACCTTCACGCGCGTGACGCGCGCGCCGTCATGTCGCTCGAGATCCGCGGCGGTGTCGAGGACGGCGTGGTGCTCGATGGCGCTGATGACGATCCCATCCCGCCCTGGCGCGAGGGCCTTGAGGACGCCGCGCAGGGCGAGGTTGTCGGCCTCGGTGCCACCGCTGGTGAAGACGATCTCGTTCGGATCCGCCCCGATCGCGCTCGCGACGTCGGCGCGCGCACGGTCGACCAGCGCCCGCGCAGCGCGGCCCTCGGCATAGATGCTCGAGGGATTCCCGGGCACGTCGCGGAGGACGCGGGCCATGGCGTCGGCCACTTCGGGATCGACGGGGGTCGTTGCTGCGTGGTCCAGATACACGCGTCGCATGCGACGAGTTTAGGGGCGCTCGATCACCCTGAGGCCCAGCTCCCTCATCTCGTCCGCGCTGATCGGCGCGGGCGCGTCGAGCAGCGGGTCGTACCCCGTTTGCGTCTTCGGGAAGGCCTGGACCTCGCGGATGTTCTCCGTGCCCGCGAGCGTCATCACCAGCCGCTCGATCCCACCGGCGAAGCCGCCCTCTGGCGGAGCGCCGTACTCGAGCGCGTGCAGGATCGCGCCGAAGCGCCGTGCCGCCTCCTCTTTGGGGATGCCCATCTGCCGGAAGATCCGCTCCTGCATCGCGCGCTGGTGGATGCGGATGCTTCCACCGGCCGTCTCGCGCCCGTCGAGCGCGAAGTCGTACTGGCTGCTGCGAGCGCGCTCGGGATGGTCCGAGTCCAGGAGCGCCATCTCAGCGGGCGTGAGCGGTCCCGAGAACGGGTTGTGAGTGAACTTCCAGCCGCCGTCGCTCGTCCGCTCGACGAGGGGAAACTCGTGGATGAGCACCGCGCTGTGCTTCGAGGTGTCGGCGAGGCGGACGACCTCGCCGAGATGCGAGCGCACCGCGCCGATGGCCTCGCTCGCGGCGTGCTCGTCCCCCGCGACCGCGAGGACCAGGTCGCCCGCCTTGGCGCCCGCCGCGGAACGCAGCGCGTCGGTCTCGGCCGCGGAGAGGAACTTCGCCACCGGAGACCGGACCCCGTCGGCCGCGAAGCCGAACGAGAGCAGTCCCTTGGCGCCCTTCTGCTTCGCGACGTCGGTGACCATGTCGATCTCCTTGCGCGTCGCGTCGAAGTGGCCCTCGAACGTGATCCCGCGGACGACGCCGCCCGCCGCGACCGCGTCGCGCACCACGGCGAAGCCGGTCCCCGTGAACGCGCGCGTGAGGTCGGAGATCTCCATCCCGAAGCGCAGGTCGGGCTTGTCCGATCCGTACCGGCGCATCGCCTCTTCGTAGGTGAGGCGCGGCCAGGGCTTCTGCAGGAGCGGCTTCGTGCTGAAGCGCTCGATGATCCCGGTGTAGAGGTCTTCGATGAGGACCATGACGTCCTCGCGCTCGACGAAGGCCATCTCGACGTCGAGCTGGCTGTGCTCCGTGACACGATCCGCGCGCGGGTCCTCGTCGCGGTAGGCGCGCGCGATCTGGAAGTACTTGTCGATACCGCCGTAGATGAGGATCTGCTTCAGCTGCTGAGGCGACTGCGGCAGCGCCCAGAACTTCCCCGGCGCGTAGCGCGACGGAACGAGGAAGTCGCGCGCGCCGGTGGGGTCACCGCGGATGAGGTTCGTGGTCTCGATCTCCCAGAACCCGCGGTCGACGAAGTAGCGCCGGATGTGATCGACGATCTCGTGTCGCAGGCGCATGAGGTCGCGTGACCGCTCCCGGCGCAGGTCGATGTACCGGTACTTCCAGCGCAGGGACTCGTCGACCGGCGTCTCCTCGTTCACATAGAAGGGAGCGGTCTTGGCGGGGTTGAGCACGGTCACCGTCGCGGCCGCGACCTCGACGTCGCCCGTCGGGATCTTGGCGTTCTTGGTGCCGGCCGGGCGCTCACGGACCGTGCCCGCGATCCGGAGCACCCACTCGTTGCGCACGTCCTTGAGCGCCGCGTGCGCGGCCGGGGAATCCTTGGCGCTCGCCGCGATCTGCGTCAGGCCGTAGCGGTCACGCAGGTCGATGAAGGTGAGGTCGCCGTGGTCACGACGGGTGTGGACCCATCCGGCGAGGGTCACCTCGCGGCCAGCATCGGTCCCGCGCAACTCCCCGCAGGTGTGCGTGCGAAGCATCAGTCGCTCTGAAGCCCGCCGGTCGGCGGGTCGAGGACGGGCTTCGCGCGCTGCGGCACGTGGCGCCGGACCTCTGCGACGACGGCGGCCAGTCGCGTGACGCGCTGCTCCTTCTTCACAAGGTCACGCACGATCACGTTCCCGCCGCGCGCCTCCTCGGTCCCGCGGATGACCGCGACCCGGGCGCCATGCTTGGCGGCGCTCTCGAGCTGCCGGTCGAGCGGCCGCGCGGTGTAGTCGATGGCGACGGTGAAGCCGGCATCGCGGAGCGGCTCCGCGAGCTGGTGGCGGTCGGCGATGTCGTCGGCCTGGTCCGACACGATGTAGACGTCGGCGGCCGGCTCGCCGCCGAGGCTGACGCCCTGCTTGGTGAGCGCCGCGTGCAGGACCTCGATCCCGCCGGCCACGCCGATCCCGGGTACCTCGGGGCCACCCATGGTGCGGACGAGGCCGTCGTAGCGCCCGCCGCCCGCGACGGAGATGCGGCCGGCCTTCGTGAACTCCGGATCGGTGAGGATGAGCTCGAACACGGTGCGCGTGTAGTAGTCGAATCCGCGCACCAGCATGTCGTCGACCTCGTACCGGATACCCAGACGGTCGAGGCCCTCGAGCACCGAGGCGAAGTGCGCCCGGTCTTCGTCGCTCACGAGGTCGCGGACCTTCGGAGCGCCCGCGGCGATCTCGCGGTCGCGCGGCACCTTGCAGTCGAAGATGCGCAGCACGCTCTTCTCCAAGCGCTCGCGGCAGTCCTCATCGAGCTCCGCCTCGTACGTCGAGAAGTACGCGCGCAGCGCGTCGTTGACCTTCGCGCGCGACGCCGTGTCGCCGATGGTGTTGA
>JACPOT010000010.1 GCA_016191385.1 Chloroflexota bacterium
TCCGAAGCGGGTGAGGTAGGGGAGCACGCCGCCGGTGCCCAGCCAGAAGAGTGACGCGGCGAGCACGTACTTCACGAGCTCGCGCTCGGCGAGGAGGCCACGCACGTAGCCGAGCGGGGCGAAGGCGATCGGCTGCGAGGGCCGTGGCGGTGCGTCCGGCTCGCGCACGCCGATGGTCGTAATCCCCCACGAGATGACCAGCACCGCCGACACCAGGACGAACACGAGCTCCGGCGAGCGGTCCCACAGGAAGACCCCGGCCAGAGTGGCGACGATCTGGCCGAGCATGTTCATCACCGCGAGGACCGCGCCGATGCGACCGCGCTGGCCTTCGGGGACGACGTCGGCGATCAGAGCGAGGTAGGGATCGACGGCGACGTTCAGGAAGAAGGCGTTGATCGAGAGGACCGCCAGCATCGGCAGGAGTGGAGGGAACCCGGCCAGGTAGAGGAGCGACGCCGCGGTGAGCGCGATCCCCGCGATGAAGTAGGGCTTCCGCCGACCGATCCGCGTTCGCGTGCGATCGGACATCGCGCCCACCACCGGCTGGACGAATGCGCCCGCGAACGACCTCTCCTGACTGAGGAGGCCGACGGCCCAGGTAGGCACCTGGGGGTATCGCTCGAGGTAGAGGCCGATGGAAAGGTTCAAGAAGGAATAGATCGCGTTCGCCCCGAGGTTCGCGGCGCCGAAGACGAGCGACTGCCCGAGCGTCAGAGGCCGCATCCGGCCCATCATGCGGCCATTAGAACCGATGTTCTATGATGTCGAGAGCGAGAATAGAGGTCGCGCGGGGCGGCGCGACGCTCGACCGGAGGTCGGTATGGAGCTCGTCGCCGCGGCTGCGCTGCTCTTCGCGGGACTGGCTCTCGTGGCGGTCGCGCTCATCGTGCGTAGCGGGCGGACGCACGACGACGCGATCGCCCCCGACCAGCGCTCCTCCTTCGAACTCCTTCGAGCGCAGGTCGCGGAGCTCGCGCGCGCGACGACCTCGAGCGTGGGGGAGCTGCGCGGCGAGCTCCACAAGACCCTCACGACGACGGAAGAGCGGATGGGCACGCGCTCGGGTGAGACGCAGCGCGCGCTCGGCGATCTCGCGAAGCAGCTGACGCAGCTGTCCGAGCGGAGCGAGCGCATCGGCGAGCTCGCGCGGGAGGTCGGCTCGCTCCACGACCTGCTCAAGCTGCCTCAGCCGCGCGGCGGATTCGGCGAGCTGATGCTCGAGCGGCTTCTCGCGGACAACCTTCCCGTGCCCATCGACGCGAAGTTCCCGATGGAGCCGTTCCAGGCCCTGCTCTCCGCGGCCACGGATGAAGAGCGCAAGGCGAAGCGGCGCGCGTTCCTGCAGCAGGTGAAGCGGCACGTCGACGCGGTCGGCCGCTACGTGCGGCCGGATGAAGGCACCATCGATCTCGCCATCCTCTACATGCCCGCGGAGCAAGTGTTCTACTCGGGCTTCGTAGTTGTCGAGGACGGCGAAGATATGCGCGCGTACTGCGCGCAGCACAAGGTGATCCCGGCGTCGCCGAACACGCTGGTCCTCTATCTCCAGCTGGTCGCTCTGGGCATGCGCGGGCTGGCCATCGAGCAGCGCTCGCGCGAGATGCACGACCAGATCCGGCGCGCGGCGCTCGAGCTCGAGCAGTTCCGCCTCATGTACGACCAGCTCGGACGGCACGTCGAGAACGCGTCGAAGAAGTTCATCGAATCGCTGCGCGCGCTGGATCGCGCGAGCAGCGCGGTCGAGACGCTCGGCCAGACTCAGCTCGCGGCGGCCGCGCAGCCGACGCTCGCACTCGAGATCGCGAACGCCGAGATGCCAGGAAATGGCAAGCATTCCCGGTCCGGTGTGGAGCCGGCCTGACGCGCGTGCTCGGCCTCGCGCTCGTGGCCGCGGTCTCGGTGCTCGTGGCGACCGTGTGGACGCAGGAGCCTCAGGGGACGGCCGTGCCGCTCGCGGTCGCGGCGTTCGGCGCGGTGGCGGCGGCGCTCGCAAGCCTGGCGTTGCTGCGTGGTGCCGAGGCGGGACGCAGCGCGCGCGCGCGGGCGTCCCGCGCGCGAGCCGTACGCCGCGGACCGCTCTCTTCGTGATCCTGTCGTTCGCGATCGCCGAGTACGTGCTGTCCACGGGAGCGATGCCCTCTCGCTAACCTCGGTCCCCGTGAGCACGCTCCTCATACGCGGCGCGAGCGTCATCGATGGGACAGGCGCGCCGCGACGCGAGGCTGACATCGCGGTTTCGGATGGGACCATCGCCGCGATCGGGGCGGATCTTTCGCGCACTGCCGCCGACCGCGTCGTCGATGCCCGGGGGCTCGCCGTCAGCCCCGGCTTCATCGACATCCATTCGCACTCCGACGAGGCGATGTTCACCGAGCCGAGGCTCGAGAGCGCGCTCCACCAGGGGGTCACGACGGTGGTCTGCGGCAATTGCGGTGGCGCGTCGGCGCCCGTCATGGGCCTGGCTGCGTCCGAGATGGACCGCGATCTCGCTCGCTACGACCTTGAGCGGACCTGGACGTCGTTCGGCGAGTACGCGGCCGCCGTCGAGCGGAACGGCGCCTCTATCAACGTGTGCTCCTTCGTCGGGCACGGCACGCTGCGGATGTGCGTCATGGGCGCCGCCGCCCGGGCGCCGACAGCCGGCGAGCTCGCGACGATGAAGGCCATCCTGGCTTCGGCCCTCGACGAGGGCGCGATCGGGATGTCGACGGGCCTGATCTACCCGCCGAGCGCGTATGGGACGACGGATGAGGTCGCGGCGCTGGCGTCGGTGGTCGCGGCCAAAGGCGGCCTCTACGCCAGCCACATCCGGAACGAGGGTGACAAGCTGCTCGAGGCTGTGGAGGAAGGGATCGAGATCGGCCGGCGGTCCGGCGCGCGCGTCCAGCTCTCGCACCACAAGGCATCGGTGCAGCGCAACTGGGGGAAGGTGAAGGAGTCCACCGCCCACATCGAGGGCGCTCAGCGCGAGGGCATCGACGTGGCCGCGGACCAGTACCCGTACACGGCGTCTTCGACGGGCCTTGCGGTCACGATCCCGAACTGGGCGCATGAAGGAGGTCCGCTCGCCATGTGCGAGCGCCTCCGCCATCCCGCCGTCCGCATCCGCATCCGCGATGAGTACGTCGAAACGGGACGCAACTGGGACAGGATCGTCATCGCGCGCGCCGCGAAGCATCCCGAGTGGAGCGGGAGATCGGTGGCCGCGCTCGCCGGTGAGGCGGGTCGCGACCCGCTCGAATGGACGTGCGACGCGCTCATCGAGCACGACGGCGCCATCGACATCGTGCACCACAGCATGAGCGAGGACGATGTGCGCTTGGTGATGGCGAAGGCATGGGTCGCCATCGGCAGCGACTCACGCGCGAACGCGCCGTACGGGCCGCTGTCGTTAGGGAAGCCGCATCCCCGGTCGTACGGAACGTTCCCCCGCGTGCTCGGCCGTTACGCGCGCGACGGCAGGGTGATCGGGCTCGAGGACGCGGTGCGCAAGATGACCTCCCTTCCGGCAAGCCGGCTGCGGTTGCGGCGGGGCACGATCCAGGAGGGTCGGCCAGCGGACCTCGTCGTCTTCGACCCCCAGAAAGTGATCGACACGGCGACCTACGACGATCCGCATCGCTACCCCGAGGGGATCACACACGTGATCGTGAACGGGCAGATCGCGCTGGAGGCAGGAGAGGCCACGACCGCGCGGGCCGGTCGGTTCCTGCGCCTCGGCGTCGACGCCGGATGAGGGTCGCGATCCTCGCGGCCGGAGGCTTCACCCGAGCGACGGCGAAGACGGCGATCGGCGTCCTGCGCTACGCGCCATATCCCGTCATCGCGGTCATCGACCCGGATCGCGCGGGGACGGATGCGGCCGAGCACGTGGGTGTCGGTGAAGGCGTGCCCGTGGTCGGCACTGTGGCTGAGGCGCTCGCGCGCGGCGCGGACGTCGTCCTCGTCGGCACGGCTGCCGCGGGCGGGCGCATCCCCGACTCCTACCGGCCCTTCCTCGCGGAGGCGCTGCGTCGCGGCGTCGCGGTGTGGAACGGGTCGCACGAGCGCGTGCTCGACGATCCCGCGCTCCGTGAGGCCGCGCGAAGCGGTAACGGGAGCGTCCGCGAGCTGCGCGAGCCACCGGCGGATCTGCCCATCGGCGGACACCGGCGGCCGCGCGAAGGCGCGACGGTCGTGCTCACGGTCGGGACGGACGCGGCGGTGGGGAAGATGACCGTGGCGCTCGAGATCGTGGCCGCGCTCCGGCGCGCGGGCGCGCGCGCCGACTTCGTCGCGACGGGACAGACGGGCATCGCGATCGCCGGGAAGGGGATCTGCGTCGACGCGGTGGTCGCGGACTTCATCGCCGGAGCGGCGGAGCAGATGGTCTGCGACGCCGCGGAGAGCGCCGACTGGGTCGTCGTCGAGGGGCAGGGATCGCTGACCCATCCGGGGTTCTCGGGCGTGACGCTCGGGCTGTTGCACGGCACTGCCCCGCACCTGATGGTCCTCTGTCACGACGGGAACCGCATGGTGATGAAGGGCTACGACCGCGAGGGTCTCCCGGTGCGCACACTTGAGGAATGCGTGCGGCTGTACGAGGAAGCGGCCGCGTGGCGGATGCCGCCGGGCTACCCGCGCGCGCGCGTCGTTGCCGTCGCGCTCAACACCGCGGGGAGCGGCGAGGACATCACCGCGAGATGGATCCGCGACGCGAGCGCGCGCACCAAGCTCCCGGCCGCGGACCCGATCCGCGAAGGCCATGCCGGCGCCGATCGCCTCGCCAACGCGCTCATCCAGGCCCGGGTCACGATCGACACACGGTGAAGTGGACCGTTCGCACCGTCCTGTTGCACCTCGAGGTGCCCTTCGCCATCTCGCGCCACGTCCGGACCGAGAAGCGCGTCGTCATCGTCGAGCTCGAGGAGGGCGGGCGCACGTCGCGCGGGGAGGCGTCGCCGGACGCGTTCTTCGGGGAGACGACCGAGGCGCTCGAGGCTGCGGTCCGCGACGCGATCGTTCTCGTGCCTGGGGATCCGCGCGATCTCGCGACCCTCCGCTCGCGCCTCGACGAGCGTTTCCCTCACCGCGGCGCGGCGGCCGCGGCCATCGACATCCTCGCGCACGACCGCGCAGCGCAGGCTGCGGGCGTGCCGCTGCGCACCTTCCTCGGACTCGCGCCCGCAGCGGCGCCGCCCACCTCTTTCACCCTCGGCATCGCCGAGCCCGAGGTGATGGGGGAGCGAGCTGCGGCCGCCGCGGCGAAGGGGTTCGAGGTCCTGAAGGTGAAGCTGGGCAAGACCGATGACGCGGCGATCCTCGGCGCGATACGCGACCGGTTCGCCGGCACGATCAGGGTCGATCCGAACGCGGCGTGGACCCCCCAGGAAGCGCCGGCCCGCATCGAGGCGATCGTCCGCTTCGGGATCGAGTTCGTCGAGCAACCCGTCGATCCCGCCGACATCGACGGACTGCGCTACGTGCGCGAGCGTTCGCCCCTGCCGATCGTCGCGGACGAGGCGGCCGTGCGGCTCGCCGACGTGGACCGTCTTGCGACAGCCTGCGACGGCGTCAACGTGAAGCTCATGAAGTGCGGGGGTGTGGCCGAGGCGCGCGACATGATCGCCCGAGCGCACGAGCTCGGGCTCAAGGTGATGCTCGGGTGCCGCGCCGCGGAGACGAGTGTGGGCATCGCCGCGGCCGCGCACCTCGCACCGTCCGTCGAGTGGGCCGACCTCGACGGGAACCTGCTCATCACCGACGACCCGTTCGTGGCCGTTCCGGTGGAGCGCGGGCGATTCGTCTTCAGCGACCGCCCGGGCCTCGGCGCGATGCTCCGAACATGAGGGTCGCGCTCGCGCTCGCCGGCACGGTCGCGCTGCTCGTTGCGCTGGCGATCGTCCTTGCCGGACCGGACACGTATGCGGAGATCGCCACGGCGGACAGGTTCGAGGAGATCCCCTTCCGCGTGCCCGGGAACGTCGCGGTCGAGCGGCGTCAGTCCGTCCGTTATGACGTCGCGACCCGGGTGGCCCTCCATTCGTGGACGATGCGGTATGTCCTCGGGATCGACGGCGGCACGCCTCGCGATCCGACGACGCGTGATCCGCTGTTCGACGCGCGGGAACAGGGACATCTCGCCGATGTACGTAGCGTCTTCACCGGCGCACGCGTGGCCGCCGTCGTTGGGCTGATCCTCGTCGTCGCGATCCTGGCGCGCGCTCGTCGCAGGGCGCGCTTGATCCGGGATGCGGCGCTCATCGCGCTGGGGAGCGTGACGGTCATCGGCCTCATCGCCGCGTTCGCTTTCGAGCCGGCTTTCCTTGCTTTCCATCTCGTCTTCTTCCCCCAGGGGAACTTCCTCTTCGATCCCGAGACGAGCGCGCTCCTCGCGCTCTATCCCGACCCTTACTGGTATGGCGTGACGCTCCGGATCGCCGGGGCGTTCGTGATGACGATGGCCGCCGTCGCGCTGATCGGGCACGTCAGCGACAGAGGCTCCGCTATCGTCACGCGACGATGAAGCGCGTCCTGATCGTCGAAGACCTTCCTCAGGTCGCCGAACATCTCAAGGGCCTCCTCGGTCGCGAGAAGGAAGTGCAGGTCACCGGTGTCATGGACCAGGCGGACGCCGCGGTGAAGCAGGCCTCGACGGAGAAGCCTGATGTCGTGATGATCGACTACTTCCTGGGGAAGAAGGAGACGATCGGCGTCGACGTCGCGAAGCGCATCCGCGCCGCGTCGCCGGGCACCCGCATCATCGTGGTGACCATCCCGCAAAAGCCCGTTCCGCCGCGGCCCGACGAGGGGATCGACGCGGTCTTCGTTCTGCCCGGCGGGGCCAACGAGCTGGCGCAGGCGCTGTGGGAGGGACCCGCGGGGGTCCACTACCTGCTCGCGCCGCCGCGCCCGGAGCAGGCGGACCTGGTCAGCGTGTCGGACCTGCCGAACGCGCTCGGGCTGCTCGCGCAGGCGCACGACCATGTGATCGTCGACGTGCCACCGCGCCTCGGGGACGACGCGCTGGGGATCCTCGATGCCTCGAGCACGATCCTTCTCGTCGTCACCTATGCGCCGCCGGCCATCGCCACCGCGCGTGCCGCGATCGAGACGTTCCAGATGCTCGGCTACGCGAAGCAGAAGCCGATCCTCGCCGTCCTCAACCGCTCGGACGAGAGCGGTGACATGTCGCGCGGCGCGCTCGAGCACGCGCTCGGGGTCCCCATCGCCGCGGAGATCCCCACCGACCGAAAGCGCGTCGAGGGCTCGCTGGCGAAGCAGGAGCCGCTCGTCGTGACCGACCCGACATCGCCGGTCGGCCAGGCGTTCGTGCAGCTCGCCGCCGCGCTCGTCGCGCAGAAGCGGAAGTGACGCGGGCCGACCGGCCCATCGGCGTTTTCGACTCCGGCGTCGGCGGGCTCACCGTCCTGAAGGAGCTGCGGAAGCAGCTGCCGGCGGAATCGACCATCTACCTGGGCGACGAGGCACGCATGCCCTACGGCGAGCGTGAGCCCGGCGAGGTCGTCGAGTTCACGAAGCAGGCCATGCGCTGGTTCGAGGAGCGCGAAGTGAAGCTCGTGGTGATCGCGTGCAACACCGCGACCGCCGCGGCCCTGGAAGCGGTGCGCGACGGCA
>JACPOT010000011.1 GCA_016191385.1 Chloroflexota bacterium
CCTAGCCCTTCTGGTCAAACCGAGCCTGCTTACCGCGGCCATTCTCCTCGCGCAGGTACTGGGTGCGCAGCCAGCGCTTGCGGCCACGCAAAGCGGATATCAGCTCTGGACCGACTGTGCGTTCGTCAATTTCACGTGCGTGAGCGTGCAGTGGGAAGTCTTCCTTGGCGTCACCTATTCGTACGTTGGCGGCCAGATCCAGATCGCGCCAACGGAGGCGACTGTCCGATCGTGCCTCAAGAACGCTCAGCAGATCTACTGGCAGTTCGGCTACGCGAGCAGCCTCTTTGCGCAGTGGTACATCAACAATGGAAGCGGCGATATCGACTCTGACGCACTGAACGGCAGCAGGAATGGCTTCTGGCCGGCATGCAGCGGCAGTAACGACTGGATGAGTCTCTGGACCAACGGCAGCTATCACTGGCCGCCGATCGGCACGCGGCTACGGGTCCCGACGTCCTACTGCCTCGACAATGGCAGTGGCAGCGCAGGTTGCACGACATGGCGATCGACGTACACGGGCTGGATGAACTGAGTGCAGAGCTAAGGATCTTTGCGGCGCCGCGGAGACGCTCCGCGGCGCCGTTCACCTCACCACCGCCGGCGCGAGCGCCGGCTCTTCGATCCGCAGCGCGAGCTCTTTGACGAAAAGCATAGCCGTGGCGCTCTCCCTGAATCCCTCCGAGAGGAGGGCGCGCGCCACGTGCTCTTCATACGAGCGAACGGGCGCGGCGAGCGGGCGATCGGCGGGCAGGTCCTGCGCCACGACGCGCAACAGGTCGCGCGCGCGATCGACGTCGGGACCGTCCGTGCGGACCTTCAACACGTGGGGATGCCGCTCGAGGCCGCGGAATGCCACGGCCAGCGCGTGGGGTCGATGGTCCGTCCGATCGAACAACACCGAGGCGCGGCGCATCGCCAGCGGGTTGCCGCCGATGAGGTGGGGCGGCGCGAACGCTCCGGCGCGCTGGCCGACATCGAAGTCCTGCACGGTCAGCTGCTCCGCGCGCTGGACGGCGTGAGGCGTGGTCGCCACGTAGAAGCGGAACAGGTCGTGCGCGTCGACGGAGGACGCGGAGTGGAAGCCCTTCTGCGAAGGCCGCGCGAGCGCGCGCAGCGGCGAGACGTACCAGGCCTCGCGCGTGTACGAGTAGAAGCCCGCCTGGAAGAAGGTCTCGCGCGCGCGGACCTCGTCCGGCACGCTCCCGAAGACGCGGTGCATCCCGCTCCGGGCGGCCGCGGCGCAGATCGTCGAGAGGAGCCGGAACGCGCCGTCGGCGCCGTCGGGCGTCGGGTCGGCGACCAATAAGAGGACGACCCATTCGGGCCGCCTCGACTCGTAGACGAGCGCGGCGCTGCGGGTCCGGCCGGCCTGCTCCTCGAGGTGCACGCGCACGCTGGACCGCATCCCGAAGAGCCCCGGCAGCAGGCGCGGCCACCCGGCCACGGCCCCCGCCGCCAGCGGCGCGGGGAGGACGGAGCCGATGATCGCCGAATGCCGCGGCAGGACCGAGGCGACGAACCGCGTCACCGTGCGCAGGTCGAAGGGGGTCGCCGCGCGTGCGCCCATCAGGCCGCGATCAGCGACAGGAAGTAGCGGTGCAGCCGCGCGTCCTGCGTGAGCTCGGGGTGGAAGGAGGTCGCCATGAGGCGGCCCTGCTGGGCGGCGACGATCGTCCCGTCCTCGAGCGTCGCGAGCGTCTCGACATCGGGGCCGACGCGCGAGATGAGCGGCGCGCGGATGAAGACGGCGTGGAAAGGCAGCTCACCGATCGCCGCGACGGACAGGTCGACCTCGAACGAATCGACCTGCCGGCCGAAAGCGTTGCGCTCGACCGTGATGTCCATCAGCTCCGCGAGCGGATGCGGGTGCGCGGGAACGTCCCGCGCCATGAAGATCGCGCCCGCGCACGTGCCCCAGACGGGCATGCCCTGGTCCACGCGCTCCCGGAGCTTCGGGATGATCCCGTACTGCGCGGCGAGCTTCCCGATCGTGGTGCTCTCGCCCCCCGGGACGATGAGCGCGTCGATGCCCTCGAGCTGCTCGGGACGGCGCACATCGACAGCGTCGACGCCGATCGATCGGAGGGCCCGGATGTGCTCGATGAAGTCGCCCTGCAGACCGAGGACGCCCGCGCGGGTCACCAGCCTCGGACGGCGAGTCGCTCCCCGGCCGGGATGGCCTCGAGCGAAAGGCCGCGCATCGGCTCGCCGAGCCCGCGCGACACATCCGCGATGAGCTTCGCGTCGGTGAAGTGCGTCGTCGCATCGACGATCGCCTTCGCGCGCTTGGCCGGCTCCCCGGACTTGAAGATGCCGGAGCCGACGAAGTTGCCCTCCGCGCCGAGCTGCATCGTGAGCGCGGCGTCCGCGGGCGTGGCGATCCCGCCGGCGCAGAACAGCACGACCGGCAGCTTCCCATTGGCCGCGACCTCGCGGACGAGATCGACGGGCACCCGGTACTCGGTCGCCTTCGATGACAGGAACGCGTTGTCGTTCGCGCGCTCGGCGAGCTCCGCGAGCTGCGAGGTGATGGCGCGCAGATGGCGAACGGCCTCGACGATGTTGCCGGTCCCCGCTTCGCCCTTGCTGCGGATCATCGCCGCGCCCTCGTTGATCCGGCGGAGCGCTTCGCCGAGATCGCGCGCGCCACAGACGAACGGGACCTTGAACACGTCCTTCTTGATGTGGAACTGCTCGTCGGCCGGCGTGAGCACTTCGCTCTCGTCGACGTAGTCGACGCCGAGCGCCTCGAGGACCTGCGCCTCGACGAAGTGCCCGATGCGCGCCTTCGCCATCACCGGGATCGTGACGGCAGAGATGATCTCGAGGACCTTCTGCGGGTCGGACATGCGCGCGACGCCGCCGTCAGCGCGGATGTCGGCGGGCACGCGCTCGAGCGCCATCACCGCGACGGCGCCCGCGTCCTCCGCGATCTTCGCCTGCTCGGCGGTGACGACGTCCATGATCACGCCGCCCTTGAGCATCTGCGCGAGACCGCGCTTCAGCGCGGGCGTCGCGGTCGCGCGGGGCGCGTTGGGGGAGCCGTTGGGCGATGCCATCTCGCGCATGATCGTAACGCTCTCCTGCTAGTCTTGACGTCCCATGGGAGCCGTCGATGCGAGCGTTCTCGTCCTCAACAGCGACTTCTTGCCGCTGAACGTATGTAACGTTCGACGCGCTCTCGTGCTGCTCGAGAAGCAGAAGGCGCAGACCGTGGAGCTCGACGGCGCGATCATCCGCAGCGAACGAAGGGCGCTCCGCGCGCCGTCGGTCATCCGGCTCGGCTACCACATCAAACGACCCCGCCCGGTCGTCAAGCTCACGCGCCGCGAGATCCTCTCGCGCGACGACCACACCTGCCAGTACTGCGGCAAGCGCGGGACCGACCTCACCATCGACCACGTGACCCCGCGCCATCGCGGTGGACAGCACACGTGGGAGAACGTCGTCACCGCGTGCAAGCACTGCAATCACCGCAAGGGCGGCCGCACGGTGTCCGAAGCCCGGATGGCGCTGCTCAAGGTGCCCTTCCGGCCTCCGGCCACGCCCCGCTACCTCTTCGCCTCCTATGTGAGGTCGGGAGAGCGCTCGTGGCTCAAGTTCCTGGGAGTGGACGAGACCGCGGCGGCCTCGTAGGTAGTCAGGCCCCTTCGGTGCCTGACCGTCCTGCTGCTGCGCCTTACGGCTCCGCAGTAGCGGCTGGCGGCTGGCACCCTCCTTGCGACCTCTGCCGCGGATGAGGATCCTCTTCGTCAAGCGCGGCTACGCGCCGATCGGCGGATCGGAGAGCCTGTGCTTCCAGTTCGCGACGCGCCTGGCCGCCACGGGTCACGACGTGCGGGTGGTCTGCGCCTGGCCGAGCGAGCGCGAGCACATCAAGTGGCAGCTCGACGACGGCTCCGTCCCCCGCGTGTTCGACGACCATCGCGTCTTCATGCACCAGGGCGTCGAGGTCGTGCAGGTGAAGCCGAAGGGCGGCCTGCTCGGGCTCGCCGCCGACGCGACCACGCTGATGGACCTGATGCGTGGCGAAGTGCTCGAGAGGTACGCCGCGGACCGCGATCTCATCCACAACGTCGGCCGCGAGTACCTCGATTCTTCGCTCGATGTCGCGGAAGAGCTCGACATCCCCATCGTCCTCACGCCTCTCGCCCACCCGGGCCAGTTCCACGGCGGCGACAGCGCCGCGGACCTGCGCCGCTATCTCCGCGCGTCGGCGATCACGACCATGACGGAGTGGGAGCGAGGCTGGTACATCGATCACGCCGTCGACCCCTCGCGGGTCATCGCGACGGGAATGGGCGCGAACGTCACGCGGTCGGCCGGAGGTGGCGCGTTCCGCGCCCGGCACGGCATCCCGCTCAGCGCACCTCTTGTCCTCTACATCGGGCGCAAGGAGCGGTACAAGGGATATATCCAGCTCCTCGACAGCGCCGAACAGGTCTGGGCGCGGCATCGCGATGCGCGGTTCGTCTTCATCGGCATCGACGGCTTCTATTCGACGTTCTTTGACGACTTCGCGCGGTACCGAGATGAGCGGATCATCGACATCGAGTGCGCGTCGCCCGATGAGAAGGCCGCCGCCCTCGACGCCTGCGACGTGTTCGCGATGCCGTCACGTCATGAGACATTCGGGCTCGGATACCTCGAAGCCTGGCTCCACGAACGGCCGGTCATCGGCGGGGACATCCCGCCCCTGCGCGAAGTGATCGCGCACGAGACCGACGGCCTGCTGGTGCGGCAGCACTCGAGCGACGTGGCCGCCGCCATCGTGCGGCTCCTGGCCGACGACGACCTGCGCCGGACCATGGGACAGGCCGGGCGGGCCAAGGTGCTCGAACGGTGGGACTGGTCACGCGTGATCGAGCGACTCGCGACCGCGTACGGCGTCGCCCAGGATGCGGACCGGATCGACGAGGCCGTGGCCCTGGCCTAACAGCGATGCGCATCGTCATCGCGAAGAAGCTCCTCTCAGCCGTCGGCGGATCCGAGCTCCAGGCGCGGCTCCTCGGCCGGGCGCTCGCTGTCCGCGGTCATGACGTCACGCTCGTGGGACTGCGACCGCCGTGGCCGCGGCCCGGCATTCCCACCTCCCCCGGCGCCGGCCCGATCGAGACGTTCGAGGCCGGCGTGCGCTGCGTCTTCCTCCCCGCGCGGGGCGGCGCGATCACCGCCGTGGCCGATGGAGTGCTACCGACATCGTTCGCCGCCGACGCGCGTGCCCTCGCGCGGATGGCGCAGGGCGCCGACGTCGTTCACTCGATCGCGCGCGAGTGGGCCGCCGTTCTCGAACGTGTCGCCCGATCCGCCGGTGCCGCGTTCGTGGAGACGCCGCTCGTGCATCCGGGCCAGCGCTTCGCGGGCGGCGGCGCCTCCGACGTCGCGCGGTACCGCCGGGCCGACGCGATCCTTGCGCTCACGGAGTGGGAAGCGGACTGGTACCGCGCGCACGGCGTAGCGAGCGTCCACGTTACCGGCATCGGCGCCGCGCTCAGCGTGACGAGCGATGCACTTATGGAGACAGCGCGCGTCCTCTTCGTCGGCCGCAAGGAGAAGTACAAGGGCTACCACGCGCTGCGTCGCGCGGCGCCGATGGTGTGGCAGGTACGGCCCGACGTCGTGTTCGAGGCGATCGGCCAACGGGCGTGGGGCGCGCGGTTCGAACGCATGCTGGCCGACCCGCGATGGATAGAGCGCGGCGTGGTGGACGAGCGCGAGAAGGCCGAGGCCTACGCGCGCGCGACCGTGCTCGCGATGCCGAGCGACCACGAGACGTTCGGCCACACCTACCTCGAGGCGTGGACGGCGGGCCGGCCAGTCATCGCCGGCGACATCCCGCCGCTACGCGAGGTGGTGCGCGAAGGCATCGACGGGCTTCACGCGCGCAACGAGCCGCGCGCTATCGCGGACGCGATCCTGCGGCTCGTCAGGGACCCCGCCGCGGCGCGGCGGATGGGCGAGGCCGGCCGCGCGCGCGTGGAGGAGAAGTGGACGTGGCCGATCGTCGCCGAGCTCACCGAGCGCGCGTATGCGCACGCGCGCGGTCAGGCGATGGCGTCGACGATGCGGCGGACCGGTCCCGAGAGGTCCTTCCTCAGCGCGTAGAAGCAGTAGATGCCGTTCTGGCCGCTCTCCACGAGGCCGGCCGCGCGCAGCTTCGCCATGTGATGCGAGAGCGTGGGTTGCGAGAGATCGAAGCCGACCTGCAGGTCGCAGATGCAGACGGGATCCTTCGAGTCGCGCAGGATGGTCATGATCTCGAGGCGGGTGGGGTCGGCGAGCGCCTTGAGAACGGTGCTGAGCTCGCCCACCTTCTCGGCGCGCATGCGCCGCGGCGGCGCGCAGCAGACCCCTCGCTCGCGGATGGGAAGCGCCATGACGGCCATGAGCGCTAGCCTACCATACCCATTGACGATCATCGATGGATATGGGAACGTCGCCCGCGAGCGGCTACATGCCGCAGGAGGTCCACCGTGAGCGAGCTCACTACCGGCCAGACGACAAAGGACGCGAGCGGCGACTGCACGTGTTGCAGCGACGGCTGCTGCCCTGCATGCGCGACGTTGCCCTGCTGCGACGAGGCGACCTCCTGCTAGAGGCGTAGTGCTCCGCATCGGGTAGCGTCACTACCGATGCGGGGCGTGATCGGGCAGGGCAGGATCCTGGGGCCGCTCGGCGAGCGGGCGGTCCGCGGCGAGGTCGCCCACGCGCTCGGCTTCTATGGCCCGCGCTCGGTGGGCAAGCGCACCGCGGCTCTGCGTCTGGCTCAGACCCTCGCGTGCGAGCGCGAGATGGCCGGCGGCTGTGGCACCTGCCTCTCGTGCCGCAAGATCGAGCGCGGCACCCATCCCGACGTCCGCATGGTGACCCGATCGTTCGGCAATAGGGGCGTCACCATCGAGCAGGTCCGCGAGCTCGCCAGCGACCTCGCGCTGCGCCCGCTCGAAGGACGGAAGCGCGTCGTGATCATCGATGACGCGGGCGGGATCGAGGAGATCGTCCAGGACGTCCTTCTGAGGAACCTCGAGGAGCCGCCTTCGCACGCCGTCCTCATCCTGCTGACCACCACCCCGTCCTCACTCCTTGGGACCATCCGCTCGCGCGCCCAGCCGATCACCTTCCGGCTCGTGCCCGCGGACGAGATCGCCGCGGGCCTCGTCGCGCGCGGGATCCCCGATGCGGAGCGCTACGCCGCCGCGGCGGCCGGCCTCCCGGGCGTCGCGATCGACCTCGCGACGGGCGAGAGCGCTCGCGCCGATCGCGCGAAGATCGAGGCCGAGCTATACGGCCTCATCTCCAGCGGACTGACCGCGCGGTTCTCCTGGGCCGCGGACATGAACGAGCTGCCCGATGACAAGGACCACGACCGCCTGCGAACGAGGGAGATCCGCCGCCGGTTCGACGACTGGTCGGAGCTGCTGCGCGACGCGGCGGTGGCCGCGCGCGGGGACCTCGTTCGTCCCAGGCGTCCCGAGCGCGCCGCGCAGAGCATGAAGATCGCGGCGGGCGCATCGCCGACCGAGATCCTCGGGATCGCCGCACTGGTCGAGCGCCTGCGACGTGACCTTGCCTACACGGCGAACGCGCGGGCGATGCTCGAGCTCTTCGTCCTGCGCCTTCCGCACGTCGCGGCGGTCGCGGCATGAGCGCGATGGCAGCGCGGACCGTGGTTGGCGCGCGGATACAGACGGCCGGCCGCCTCTACTTCTTCGAGCCGGGCGAGACGCGCGACCTCGCGCTGAATGACTGGGTGATCGTCGAGACCGAGATCGGCCTCGATGCCGCGCGCGTGCACATCCTCCCCACCGACTCGCCGCTGGTCCAGGTCGATCCGCCGCTCGGCCGGGTGCTGCGCAAAGCGACCGCGACGGACAAGTTCCTCCTGGCGCGGCACGAGCGCCTCGAGAAGGAAGCCTGGCGCATCGCGCAGGACCTCGTGACCGAGCGCGACCTGCCCATCCGGATCCTGGGCTGCGACCACACCTTCGACGGGTCGGTGCTCACGGTCTTCTACTCCGCAAGCGAGCGGGTCGACCTGGCGCCATTCGCCGCGCAGCTGAGCGAGCGGTTCGGCACGCGCGTGGACCTGCGGAAGATGAACGCGCGCGACGAGACGAAGGTCACCGGCGGCGTGGGCACCTGCGGGCGCGAGCTGTGCTGCGCCTCGTGGCTCGACCGCTTCTCGAACATCTCGATCCGCATGGCCAGGGAGCAGGACCTGCCGCTCAACCTGAGCAAGCTCACCGGCGTGTGCGGCCGGCTCAAGTGCTGCCTCATCTACGAGCTCGAGACGTATCAAGAGGTCAAGGGCAAGCTGCCGAAGGAGGGCGAGACCTTCCACATCCCCTCCTGCGTCGGCGGCCAGTGCGGGACGAGCGGCTGCGCCCAGGTACAGGGAACGAACGTCGTCAAGGAGGCCGTCGTCGTGACGCTGGCCGACGGCGCGCGCTCGATGATCACCGCCGAAGAGATGGGCGTGCGGTTCGACCCGGTCCCCGCGCACACCAAGGGCGTGGGCACCTATGGCGCGGACGAAGTGCCGCGCCAGGAGCGCGCGACGCCCGTCGCGTCCGAGCCGCACTCCGGCGCTCCGCGGCGCAAGCGGCGCCGTGGCCGGCGCGGAGGATCGGGCCGCTAGGGCGCCAGGAGCGCGCGACGCCCGTCGCGTCCGAGCCGCACTCCGGCGCTCCGCGGCGCAAGCGGCGCCGTGGCCGGCGCGGAGGATCGGGCCGCTAGGGCTTGCCGATAACCGTGAAGCCGTTCCTAGTAGCCCCGCTCGCGCTCGCGTAGTCGGATCTCGCTTCGGACCACGCCCTTGGGCCAGGGAGGCGCCGACTTCAGTCGGTAGAACGCCCGCACGCGTCCGGCTTCACGCTTGCGGGTTGTCTCTATCACCCACCCAAGTACGCGCAGTTCTCGAAGCCGCTTCTGCCAGTCCTCTTGATATCGGCCAGGGGGACTCGCCACGAGTTGCAGCAGGTCGCCGCGGACCGGTTGGTCTCCGAAGGCCTTAAGGAGTTCGCCGATCCGCATGTGGACGCTTTCGTGGCCGATGGCCTTGCGGATCTTGTCCGCGTGCTCGTCGTAAGTAGCGAAGTCAGCCTTCTTTCCCCGATTGCATTCCTCGCACAGCGGCTGAAGATTCTCCGGATCATCGCTTCCGCCCCAGTCCTTCGGAATCTTGTGGTCGACCTGAAGCTTGACTCCGTCGTCAGCAGGAGTGCGGCCGCACATCGCGCACCGACCTCGCCGAAGCACTGCGGCTCGATCTCGTTCCGAGATCCCCTCGTCGACGCCGACGGCCCGTCCCTTTGAATCCGCGAGCTGGTACCTGGTCTCCTTGCCGAAACGGATCGTCTCGATGACGAAGTAGCGGTTCAACTCGCGTCGTCGACGATCTAGCTGCTCGTGGCCGCCTTCGCTGGAAGTCGCCTGCGGATCTCCGGCATCGAGAGCGGAGTGCCACGGCTCTCGTAGAGGAGTCGATAGATCTCTCTCGCCTCGTTGCTTACTGACAAGAGCCGCATCTCTCGGCTATCCGGCTTCGGAAGGGCCATGGAGTTGGCAAGGGTAGGCGTAAGTGAGTTGGGAAGCGGACGGGATGGGCTAGGACGCGGACAGAACTCCTACGGCGTGCGGATCATGGCTCGTTGCCTCCGTGGCCTCGATCGCGCGGCGAATAGCAAAGGCGACCGCTTGGGCGACCGGCGGTGGGAACGCGTTGCCGACCTGCCGGTACGCCGCTGTCTTGCCGCCCGTGAAAGTCCACTCAGGCGGAAAGCCCTGGAGCCTCGCAGCCATCTTCACCGTTAGACGCGGCATCCCTTGGTGATCGGGATCAGGTGGCGTTTCCGCGATCGTCTTGCCGTTGACTCCGAGCTCGGCCCACTGGGCCCGCGCGCGAGTCGGACCCAGATCAGGACCGCCGTGGCGCTTCGAGCCGCCGACCAGGGTCGGAGCAATTCGCTTCGCGCGTGAGGCCCACTCAACCGCGCCACTCCACCCGCGTGATCCCATCTCGTCGAGAAGGGCCTCGCCGACGGTGAGCGGCGAGTCGGCCAGTGGGCTCGGCCAGCTGAAATGCTCAAAGTCTTCCGGCCGAAGTCCGACGCAAACCGCACGAGGTCTCAGCTGAGGAACTCCGAAGTCACGCGCGTTGAGGAGGCGCCACTCCGGTACGTAGCCCATCGCAGACAATCGCTCGTCGATCCATGCCCGATAGTCGGCGAACTTGGCTTCCAGAAGACCGCGAACGTTCTCGAGAAGGACCGCACGGGGTCTGCTCTCACCAATGATCCTCAAGGCGTGCGGGAACAGGTCGCGGTCATCGTCTCTCCCGAGGCGCAGGCCCGCCATTGAGAACGGCGGGCACGGAACGCCTCCAGATAGCAGATCGACTCCCTCAAAAGCGGATGCCTCGAAGTTCCGGACATCGGTCTCGATCACATTCCAGTCAGGGTGGTTCATGCGCAAGGTGCGGCATGCGTCCGAATCGACTTCGACCAGCCCGACGTGATGGAAACCAGCCTGCTCGGTTCCCACCGCGGTACCGCCCCCGCCGGCGCAAATCTCGAGCGACGTGAGCCACTTCATGGGGCGTTAGTCCTCGACCCTGTCTTGCGAAGCGCAACCGCGTCGACCACCCGCCGCGCGACGTCATCTGGACTCTCTTCAACGGCGAAGTCCCAGACCCGGAGCACTCGCCAGCCTGCGGCGCGATATGCCAGCGTGGTCGACCGGTCACGACGACGGTTCCTCGCGATCTTCTTGTCCCAGTAGGAACCCGACTTCCCGGGAGTGAAGAACTTCGGGTGACCGTGCCAGAAGGCACCATCGACGAAGACCGCGACCTTCCAGCGTGTGAAGGCGACATCGGGCGAGCTCGCATTCGGGATGAAGCGGCGGTTCTTGCGCCAGCCGCGGAGGCCATAGCGGCCGAGCGTTTCGCGTAGGAGCCGTTCTGGCCCCGTCTCGACAGAACGAATGCGCGACATCACGACGCTACGCGTCGCCACGCTCAGATGATCGATGCCCCAGCCATCCTTCCCAGCGACCGCGTCAGACATCAGGACGCCCGCCTGCGAGGTTGAGATGGGCGGACGCTGCGCTCTCGGAGCAACAGCACAAGTCGGCGGACGAGTTGAGCCGCAGAAGAATCGATCGCCCCAAGCGGCAGAGGCTGCTGTTCCATGGTGATCTTCGAACCCAGTCCCCGAAGAAGCCGCGTCGGCGGGGCTCCGCACGCTTCGGAGAAGCGGACGAATTGCACGACGTCCGGGATCCGCGAGCCCGCTTCCCATCGAGAGATATCTGACTGAGTCACCGTCTTCATGAGGCGAGCCAAGTGCGACTGACTCCGCTCCCCATAGACCGAGACCCGCGCCTGCCGCAACCGACGACCGATCTCGCGGGCGAGGAGTGCGTCATCCATGCTTCGAGGCATAGTTTTTCACTCCACCGCGCATACATCAATCCCTGTGTCGCTCCACGAGTTGGTTCCATAAGTAGAAGGGTCGCTTGGCTGGCAATCGGACAGAAGGGCTAAATGCGGATAACTGGACTCGCGTCGAGCCGACTGTGGACCGAAGTGCGCGCTTGGGCGCTAGATCGATGCGGCGATCACCGAGCCTGTGGACGGGGTGTCGAGAGCCGTGGAGAAGTCGGCGCGCAAGGGATCTAGCGCTCGCGCGCGACGACGAACTCGGCGATCGCGGCGAGCGCGTCGCGCTCGGGTCGCGCGGGGAGACGGTCCAGCGCCGCGAGCGCGGCATCGTGGAAGCCGGCGGCGCGGGTGCGGGCCCGCGCCACGCCGCCCGACGATCGGATGGTCCGCAGGAGGTCGCGAAGCTCGGCCGACGCGCCGAGGGCCGCGACGTGCCCGGGCTCGGCGTCGGCCAGGAGCGCGGCGCCCTGACAGCAAGCCGCGTAGAGGGACGCGGTCTTGAGCTCGATGCGCTCGAGGTACTCGGCCTCGGTCGGGATGCGCGCCGGGGCCGCGACCTCCGCGAGCTCGCCATCGCAGAGCGCGAAGACGGTCTGCGCCACCATCGCGATGACCTCGGGCTTGGGCAGCACGGCCGCGAGCGCGTAGGCCTTCGCGAACAGGTAGTCGCCCACGATGAGGGCCACGTCATCTGTCCACACCGCGTTCACGGTCGGCACGTTCCGGCGCACGTCGGCCTCATCGACGATGTCGTCATGCACCAGCGACGCGGTGTGGACGAGCTCGAGCGACTCGGCGAGGTCCACGATCATCGACGCGCCGCTCGCCGGGCCGAAGCGCGCCGAGAGGAAGACCAGGGTGGGGCGGAGCAGCTTCCCCGGCGAGCCGAAGAGATGGGTGGCAGCCGCGGCGAAGGTCGGATGCGCGCCGCGGCCCACGCCCAGAAGGCGACGCCGAAGGTGGTCGAGCTCCGGCTCGACGAGCGAGTAGAACCCCGCGCCGGTGGCCGGTGCGCGCACCGGCTGAGTGTGATCGGAGGCCAGTGCGGTACTAGGGTTTCTTCGTGGGCGGCGGCGCCTTGGTCGGCGCCGGCGTCGGCGGCAGGGTCGCGGGCGGCGGGGTCGTCTGCGCCGGGGGCGGAGGAGTGCCGCGCCCGGAGGGCGCCGATGCGGAGGCACCCGGCGACGCGCTCGGCGATCCGCTCGGCGCGGCCGCGATCCCGCAGAAGGGGCCGCTGAACCGGCCCGCGGAGTACTTGCTGGCGCCGGCCGCCCAGGTGTTCGCGTACCCCTGCCAGTCGGCGAAGTGCGCCGTGAGCTTGTAGCAGCCGCCGGCCAGGTAGACGTCGCTGTCGTTCGTCCGCGGCTCCGTCCCCTTGACGAAGATCTCATTGCGGCGGAAGCCCGCGGGGCAGTTGGGACCGGGGAGCTTCCCCGACCCGTTGCCGCCGCGGAGCGCGGGATTCACGCAGACCGTGACGTTGACCACGTTGTCGGGCTTCTCGTACCAGACCACGGGCAGGCCACCCACGACCTTGGTCATGTAGTCCTTCCAGAGGACGCCGGGGCCCATCGCCGAGGTGATGCCGTACATGATGTCGTTGTCGGCGTTGCCCATCCAGATCCCCGTGAGCCGCTGGGGCGTGAAGCCGATGGCCCACACGTCCTGCAGGTTGTCCGTGGTCCCGGTCTTGAGGCCGGCGGGCCGGCCGATGCTCGTCCAGGGGCCGAAGAGCCACGACCCGTTCGGGTCGGTGTTGTCCTTGAGGATGTCCGCGAACACGTAGGCCGTGCCGGCGTCGAGGACCCGGCGCCCCTCGGGCTGGCCGTAGTCCTTGATCACCTTGCCCTCGCTATCGAGGATGCGGTTGATGAAGGTGGGCTCCGCGCGTACGCCCATGTTCGCGACGACCTGGTACGCGCTGACCATGTCGATGAGGCGCAGCTCGCCCGCGCCGATCGCGAACGAGAGGCCGTACCGCGAGCGGTCGCCCCAGTCGCGCCGGATGCCCAGCTGCGCGACCGTGTCCATCATCGCGTCCACGCCGACCATCCGCCCGACGGAGATGGCGGGCAGGTTCACCGACTCGCGGATCGCCTGGCGCAGCGAGATGGGTCCGTTCTGCGGCGACCAGCCGTTCGTCGGCGCGTTCTTCGGGCACCACTTCGCCGTGCTGCCGTCGCCCATGCAGAACTCGATGTCGTTGAGGATCGACGCTGCGGTCAGCCCGGCCTTCTGCATCCCCGTGAGGTAGGTGAAGATCTTGAACGTGGATCCCGGCTGCCGGTAGGCGATGCCGGCGGAGTCGTAGTCGCCGCGGACCTTGGGCGAGTTGTTGTAGTAGTCGACGCTGCCGACGTAGGCGAGGATCTCGCCCGTGGTCGGCTCCATCGTGATCATCGAGGCGTTGTTCACGTTCGCGCCCTTCAGCGACGCGACGTGGTCCTTCACTTCCTTCTCCGCGAGCTGCTGCATGTTCCAGTCGAGGGACGAGTACACCTTGTAGCCGCCGCGGTAGGCGGCGCGCTCGCCGAACAGCGCCGCCAGCTGCTCGCGAACGCGGAAGACGAAGTGCGGCGCGTCGATGACGGTGGTGACCTGCTTCACCTTGATGGGCTCGTCCTTCGCCTGCTCAGACTCGGCGCTCGTGATGAAGCCCGCGTCCTTCATCGCATCGAGGACCGCGGCGCGGCGGCCCTTGGCGGAAGCGGGGTTTTGGACGGGGTCGTACTCCGACGGCAGCTGCGGTAGCCCCGCGAGCAGCGCCATCTGGCCGAGGGTCAGCTGCTGGAGGTCACCGACCGCGAAGTACGTCGCGGCCGCGGCCTTGATCCCGTAAGCCTGGTTCCCGTAATAGATCTGATTGAAGTACATCTCGAGGATCTTCTTCTTGTCGTAGGTCCGTGCGACCTCGATGGCCAGGATGGCTTCCTTGATCTTGCGCGTGAACGTGGGCTCGTCGCCGAGAAGGCGCGTCTTGATGAGCTGCTGCGTGATGGTCGACCCACCCTGGCTGATGCCGCCGCTCTGCAGGTTCGCCTGCGCGGCGCGCACGATCCCTCCGACGTCGATGCCGGGGTTGGTCCAGAAGGTCTTGTCCTCGATGGCGATGGTGGCCTGCTGCATCTTCTCGGGGACCTGGTCGAGGGTGATGAGCTCGCGGCGCTCGTCCTCGAGGCGATACAGAAGGTGCTCGCCGCTGCGGTCGTAGATCAGGGTCGAGAGCGGGATGGCCGCTGTCTCGAGGTCGCGCACCTCGGGAAGGTCAGAGGTGAAGAAGGTGATGACGCTCGCGGCCGCGGTGCCCGCGAAAAGGGCGGCGACGGCCAGGATGATCCCGAAGGCGCCGGCGAGGGAGCCGACGCTGGCCACGGCTCCGCCCGGCCGCCTCGAGAGGCGGCCGTCGTGGTGTGCGAAGCGGTACGCGCGGTACCGGCCCGGCGTGACGCCGCGCCCGTTCTGACCCATATCCATCTAACGAGGGATGCACGGCGGATGCCAGGGGGCGCCGCCTCAGGTGGCTGAGCGGCGCACAGCCAAGCGCTCGCGGAGCCAGCGCCACCGGGTGGCCCGCCGCGGGACGGTCGACGCGCGCAGGGAGCGCTGCGCTTCGCGCGCATCGCCTTCCCACTCGTTGACGAGGGCGCGGTCGGCGTCGCTGATGCTCCCTGCTGGGCCCCGGCGCTCCATGGCCGACTCCATCGCCGGGATGCGTCCGTAGAGGTCGGCGAGGAAGGGGAAGGCCGCGGGCGCCTCCCGCGCGAGGACCTCACGCCACGCCTCGAACTGCCCGAGCTCCATCACGAAGGCCTGCTTGGTCTGATCGAACATCGTCGTGAGCTCGAGATCCGCCGCGAGCTCGCGGTCCACGGCCGCGACGGCCCGCTCGAGAGCCGCTTGCGCCTCAGGGGAGCGCCGCTCGACCACGGGGGCACGGAGCCACAGCGCCGCCGCGACGGTGCTGGCCACGACGACGGCGGCGATCAGCGGCTCCATCCGATCCGACGCTAACGCCGCCGCTTGTACTCATTTGGTGTATACAAATGACGCACGTGCTGCATGGCCCGCACTTCCCCGTCGGCGGCCCCGTCCCTGCCGAGGACCTCGTCGGCCGCGAGGGCTACATGCGAGAGACGGCGGCCCGCCTGCTCGACGGCGAGCATCTGCTGATCGCCGGTCCGCGCCGCATCGGCAAGACGTCGGTGATCCTCGAGGTGCTGCGGCGGCTCAGGAGGCGCGGCGCGCTCACCGCCTACGTCGACTGTCTCGGGGCGACGGACGTGCGCGGGTTGGGCGAGCGTCTTGCGGCATCGCTCCTGGCGTCGCTCGAGGGCCGCGATGGCGGGCTCGAAGACGCGCGCGGGATCGCCGCCGGCCAGCGCGCGAAGGGTCGCATCCGCTTCGAGCATCTCGAGCTCGTGCTCCCGGTGGTCAAGGCGGGTCCGGCCGGCCGGTCCTTCGAGGGCGCCCTCGACCTGCCCCGCGCGCTCGCGGCGCGCACGGGCAAGCGCGTCGTGGTCGCGCTCGATGAGTTCCAGGCCGCGGGCCGCGCCGGCCCCCGGGTGTTCGACGTGATGCGGTCGCGCTTCCAAGCGCAGCGCGGGGTCGCCTTCGCGTTCCTCGGGTCCGAGGAGGGCGTCCTGGAGGAGCTCTTCGGGCACAAAGGGCGCGCGCTCTACCGGTTCGCGGTCGCGCACGACATGGCGGAAGCGGGCGGTCACCGCTTCGGCATCGACCCCGCCGACTGGCTCGCCTACCTCAAGCGCAAGTTCGCGCAGAAGCGGATGGCGATCGAGGAGAGCGAGGTCGACCGGATCCTCGACGCCACCGGCGGCCACCCCCAGGACACGATGCAGGTGTGCGCGGCCCTCTACCACTTCATGCGCGACGGCTCCCTCCGCGCCGTCACGGCCGATCTTGTCGGTGTCGCGTTCGAGGTCGCGCTCCGCGAGCTCGAGCGCCCCTTCGCGATGCACTGGACGGATCTCGGAGAGCAGAAGTGGCTGCAGCCGGTCGCCAAGCGGATCGCGGCGGGTGACGCGCTCTATGCCGCGCGCGCGGAGGGCGACGTTCCCCGAGCCGAGGTCCTGCGAGCGGTCACAGCGCTGCAGGCGCGCGGCCTCGTGACGCGCATCTCGCGCGGGCGCTACGAGTTCCTGGAGCCGATGTTCGCCGAGCACGTGCGGCGGCTCGACAGCCCCGCGGGTATCGTCCGGCCGTGATGCACGAGCGCCCCGCGCGGCTCGATCTCCGGCCGGGCGCGCGCGTGCGGTGGCAGCCCGCGCACGCTCCGGCGGAGCTCGAGGGCAAGCTGATCCGGCCCTCCCCGACGGACGAGGAGTGGCTCGTGGAGCACCGGCTCGGCCGCTCCTGGATCCACGTCACGCGGCTGATGCCCGCGGCGGAGAGATAGGTCGGAGTCCGGTCCGCGCTGTACCCCCAGGGCGAATCGAACGCCCGTCTACGGCTTCGGAGGCCGTCGCTCTATCCGCTGAGCTATGGGGGCTCGGGATGACCATTCTATGGAGGCGACCGTGACCTCCGAACGCGACCGCGAGCTCTCGCTCGTCGAGCATCTCGAAGAGCTGCGCAAGCGGCTGTACGTCGCGGCGGTCGGAGTCCTGGTCACCACGGTCTTCGCGTTCCTGTTCTCGACGGATCTCGTGCGGTTCCTCCTCGTGCCGTCGGGTGTCGATCGCTGCATCGCCCTCAGCCCGACGGAGAACTTCACGACGTTCATGCAGGTCTCGCTCTTCGCGGGCATCGCCCTCGCCATGCCCCTGATCCTCTACGAGATCTACTCGTACATCGACCCCGCGCTCATGCCGCACGAGCGCCGCTTCGCGCTGATCACCGGCCCATTCGTCCTGGCGCTGTTCGTCGGCGGCATGGCCTTCTGCTACTACCTGCTGCTGCCGAACTCGCTGAAGTTCCTCCTGAACTTCGGCAGCGCCGTCATCGAGAACCAGCTCCGGTGCGCCGAGTACCTCTCGTTCGTCACCACGTTCGTGCTCGGCGTCGGCATCATCTTCGAGATGCCCGCGATCATCGTCGCGCTCATCCGCGTGGGTGTGATCCCGCGGCAGCGGCTGGCCTCCGCCCGCCGCTATGTCTTCCTCGGCACGTTCCTCCTCGGCGCGCTCATCACGCCGACGCCGGACCCGTTCAACCAGTCCCTGGTCGCTCTCCCGATGTACCTCCTGTTCGAGCTCGGGATGCTGATCTCACGCTTCGTCGGAGGTCCGCGAGTCGCCGCTTGAGCGCGGCCTCCGCGCCCATGTCCGTCGGCACGTAGTAATCGCGGCCTTCGAGCGACGGCGGGAGGAACACCTCCTCCGGATCGAAGTGCTCGGGGCGGTCGTGCGCGTAGCGGTAGTCCTTGCCGTAGCCGAGCTGCCGCATGAGGCCGGTCACCGCGTTGCGCAGGTGAAGCGGCACGGGATCGGCGCGCGTCCCTTCGATGTCATCGGCGAGACGCCGGCGCGCGGTCTTGAGGGAGTCGGATTTGGGCGCGAGCGCGAGGTACACCGTCGCTTCGGCCAGCGGGAAATACCCCTCGGGCAGGCCGATGAGGTGGACCGCCTGCTGGGCGGCGGTGGCGACGACGAGCGCCTGCGGATCCGCGAGACCGACATCCTCCGCGGCGAGGATGACGAGCCGCCGCGCGATGAACATCGCGTCCTCGCCCGCGTCGATCATGCGCACCAGCCAGTACAGCCCGGCATCCGGGTCCGAGCCGCGGACGCTCTTGATGAATGCGCTGATGGTGTCGTAGTGCTCGTCGCCCGCGCGGTCGTACAGGAGCGTGCGCCGCTGCAGCGCATCGCGGACGGCATCGAGCCCGACCGCGCGCACCCCGCCGGCCGCTGCCGTGGCGTCCGCGGCGAGCTCGAGGGCGTTCAGCGCGACGCGCGCGTCGCCGTTCGCGACGTTCACGAGCGCGTCCTCGGCGTCAGCCGCGAGCGTCACTTTCCCTCCGAGACCTCGTTCGTCGGCCACCGCGCGGCGCACGATCGCGCGCACGTGCCCGTCCTCGAGCGGCTTGAGGGTGTAGACGCGGCTGCGAGAGAGCAGGGCGTTGATGACCTCGAACGAGGGGTTCTCCGTCGTCGCGCCGATGAGCACGATGTCGCCTTCTTCGACGTGCGGGAGCACGACGTCCTGCTGCGCCTTGTTGAAGCGGTGGATCTCGTCGATGAAGAGCACGGTGCGCTCGCCATTCAGCGAACGGACCTTCGTGGCGTCGGCGATCACGCGGCGCAGGTCGGCGACGCCCGCGGACACGGCCGAGAGCGGAACGAAGCGAGCATGCGCCTGGCGGGCCGCGATCGCCGCGAGGGTCGTCTTGCCCGTGCCCGGCGGGCCCCACAGGATGAATGAGGGCAGCTGGCCCGCTTCGATGGCGCGACGCAGCACGCGGCCCTCGCCGACGATGTGCTCCTGCCCCACGAACTCGCTGAGATCGCGCGGCCGCATGCGCGCGGCGAGCGGCTTGTCAGGCACGGTCGAAGCATATATAAAAGTTGAATTGTGGGGAGCATGCTGAGCGAGGCGTCGCTGCGCGAGCTTCGCTATTACTACCGAGCCCTTGGCGATGCGACGCGCATGCGGATCGTCCAGCTCCTCGCGACCGAAGGCGAGCAGATGGTCTCGGAGATCGCGCGCCGCGTCCGCGTGAGCCAGCCGCTCCTGACGTGGCACCTGCATCGCCTCAAGCGCGCCGGGATCGTGCGCACCCTGCGAGTCGGCCGCGAGGTCCGCTGCTCGTTCGACCGCGAGCGATTCGTCGAGCTGGGGGAGCGAGGGGCGCGAACGCTCATGAACAGGTCGTGGGCGCGATGACGGCGTCGCACGGCGTCGTCCCCGACCGCGCAGCGCGTGCCGCCCGCGGCGGGCTCGCTCCCTTCGCCCGCGCGCTGCATCGGATCGGCGTGACCGCCAATGCCGTGACCGCGCTCGGGGTCCTTCTCACTCTGGCCGGTGCGTGGCTCGTCGCTACCGAGCAGCCCCTCGCGGCGCTCGCCGTGCTCATCGTGGGCTCGCTCGCCGACACGCTCGACGGCGCGATCGCGCGAGCGTCGGGAGGCGGAACGCGGCTCGGGGCGTTCCTCGACTCCAGCGCCGACCGCGTCGCCGACGCCGCCCTCTTCGCCGCGGCCGCATGGCTCGGCGCGACGCGCGCCGACGCCGTCCTGTTCTGGGCCGCGATGGCCGCGATGGTCGCGTCGTTCCTCGTTCCGTACGTGCGCGCGAAGGCCGAGTCGCTCGGCATCTCGGCCACGGTCGGACCGGCCCCGCGCGAGGCGCGGCTGGTGATCCTTCTCATCGGTCTTGCGGGGTGGGCCGGACTGGGCTCGCCCGTGGCGTTCACGGCGGCCGTCGCCGCCGTCGCGATCCTCGGATCCATCACGCTCCTGCAGCGCGTCGTGGCCGTCGCCCGCGCGCTCGGCATGAGCAGATAAAGGGGAGCACGGACATGGCACGCACCAACGGGAGCAACCGGAAGAACGGGTCGCAGCGCAACGGGAGGCGCGAGCGAGGATCCGGCTCCGCCGGTCCGAGCGAGTTCCACCGCGTAGCGGGGCCGCGAAGCGAGCCGAAGGCGAGCCGACGGCCGTTGAGAAAGATACGGGTGGCTGTTGTCGGCGTCGGCAATTGCGCGAGCTCGCTCGTGCAGGGCGTCCACTACTACCGCAACGCCAAGGTCGGGGACCGCATCCCCGGGCTCATGCACGTCGATCTCGGCGGCTATCACATCAAGGACATCGAGTTCGTCGCGGCGTTCGACGTCGACAAGAACAAGGTCGGCAAGGACCTCGCCGACGCGATCTACTCGCCGCCCAACAACACCTACCGCTTCGCCGACGTGCCCAAGACCGGCGTGAAGGTCCACCGCGGGATGACGCACGACGGCATCGGGAAGTATCTCGCCGAGGTCGTCCAGAAGGCCCCGGGGCCGACCGACGACATCGTCGGCATCCTCAAGGACACCAAGGCCGACGTCGTCATCAGCTACCTGCCCGTCGGCAGCGAGGAAGCCACGAAGTGGTACGTCGAGCAGGTGCTCGACGCGGGATGCGCGTTCATCAACTGCATCCCGGTATTCATCGGTCGCGAGCCCTACTGGCAGCGCCGGTTCGCGGAGCGCGGCGTGCCGATCATCGGCGACGACATCAAGTCGCAGGTGGGCGCCACCATCACCCACCGCGTGCTCACGAACCTCTTCAACGACCGCGGCGTGCGCCTCGACCGCACCTATCAGCTGAACTTCGGAGGCAACACCGACTTCCTCAACATGCTCGAGCGCGAGCGGCTCGAGTCAAAGAAGATCAGCAAGACGAACGCGGTCACCAGCATGCTCCCCTACGAGCTGCCCAAAGGCGACGTGCACGTCGGGCCGTCCGACCACGTGCCGTGGCTGCTCGACCGCAAGTGGTGCTACATCCGGATGGAGGGCACGACCTTCGGCGACGTTCCGCTGAACCTGGAGGTCAAGCTCGAGGTCTGGGACTCGCCCAACAGCGCGGGCGTCGTCATCGACGCGATCCGCTGCGCGAAGCTCGCGCTCGACCGCGGTCTCGCCGGGACGCTCGTCGCGCCGGCGGCGTACTTCATGAAGTCCCCGCCGCGCCAGATCCACGACGACGTCGCGCGGGAACGCGTCGAGGCCTACATCGCCGGCACCGACCTCGAGGTCCTCACGGGGGAGAAGGTCGCGGTCCGGGCGTAGCGATGCTCCGCCGATCCGCGCACGGCCTGGCGTACTGGGTGTGGCGCCTCGGGGCGGCGCTCGCCCAGAGGCTGCCGCAGTGGGCGCTCTACCCGGTCGCCGTGACGCTGGGCGAGGCCGCGTATCTCGTCTGGGGTCGCCGGCGGCGGATCGCGAAGGACAACTTCGCGCGCGTCCTCGGCCGCAGCGCCGGAGATCGTGAGGTCGCGCGCGTCGCGCGCCGCTCCTTCCGCAACTTCGCGAAGTACGTCGTCGAGATCATGCGGTTCCCGACGCTGCGGACCGAGGATCTCGCGCGGCTCGTCACCATCGAGGGCTGGGAGCACCTGCGCACGGCGATCGACCGCGGGCGCGGCCTGATCTTCGTCTCCATTCATTTCGGGAACTTCGAGGTCGGCGGCGCCCGCATCGCCGACGAGATCCCCTTGAACGTCATCGCCGACGACCTCGACAACCAGCGCCTCATGGACTTCCTCGTCGGCAACCGCGCGCACAAGAACATCAACATCCACACGCCCGTGGGCGCCGCGCGCAAGGTGCTGCAGGCCCTCCGGCGCAACGAGATGGTCGGGCTGATGATGGATCTCGGCCCGCGGGCCCTGGCCTTCGACACGGTCCGCACGACCTTCTTCGGCGAGCCCACGAGCTTCCCGCGCGTCGCCGCGGACCTGGCGCGCGTCTCGGGCGCACCCATCGTGGTCGCCGCCGTGGTCCGCGAGCCGAACAACACCTTCCGCGGGATCGCGCTGCCGCCGATCTTCGTCGAACGCAACGGCTCGAGCGCTCAGGAGATCGCGCGCGTCACCGATGCCATCGCGCGCGGCCTCGAGCACTTCGTCAGCCGCTGGCCGGACCAGTGGTACATCTTCCGACCCATGTGGCCGGCAGAGGCGGTCGGGGCGGTCACGACGTGATCGCGGCCGCGCTCTCGCGCGCGGCCGAGCGCGCGGTCCCGGCGCTGCCCGACATCCTCGATGTCCCCGTGAGCGAGATCGTCGGCACCCTCGGCTGGGCGGCCGCGCCGGCGCGCCGCGCCGCGGTCGAGGCCAATCTCTCGGTCATCGCCCCCGGACGCCGCCTCGCGCGGGAGGTCTTCGTGTGCCAGGCCCGGCACTACGTGGAGACGTTCCGGATCCTCCGGCTCGCCCCGGTGACGCTGATCGAGATGGTCCGGCTCGACGGGTGGGGCCACCTCCAGGCGGCCCTTGCGCGGGGGAAGGGCGTGATGCTCGCGAGCGCCCACCTCGGACCGGTCGTGCTCTGCGGCCAGGTGCTGGCGGCGCGAGGGCTCGACGTGTCCGTGACGGTCGAGGCGAAGACGGGCGACATCGGCCGCGTCATCGACCGCGCGCGCGGGTCCATGGGCATCAAGACGATCGACATCCGCTCACCCATGGCCATCGGGCGTGTGCTGCGGCGCGGCGCGATCCTCGGATCCCTGGCCGACCGCCCGGTCAGCGGCGTCGGCGAGCGGGTCACGTTCTTCGGCCGCGAGGCGCTGCTGCCGTCGGCGCACGTGGCCCTCGCGCTCCACACCGGCGCCGCGCTCCTGCCCGCGTTCGCGCTGCGCGAGGGCGGCCAGCTGCACGCCGTCATGGGTCCCGAGCTGGACCTCGTACGGACCGGCGACCGCGACGCCGACCTGCGCGACGGCGTCCAGCGCTGGGCCGCGATCCTCGAGCAGTGGGTCGCGCGCGCCCCCGAGCAGTGGTCGGTGTTCGACCGGGTGTGGGACCGATGAGCCGGGCGGACCTGCAGCTGCACTCGGATCTCGGCGACGGACTGTCGTCCCCCGACGAGATCCTCGCCGCGGCCGAGCGCTGCGGCCTCGATGTGATCGCGCTCACGGACCACGACGACATCCGCGGGTCCTTCCAGCTGCGCGATAGCGCGGCCCGGCAGGGCAGCCGCGTCAGGGTCATCACCGGCGCCGAGGTCACGACGCGGTCGGGCCACCTCCTCGCCCTCTTCATCGAGGACGAGGTCGCCATGCTGCGACCGCTGGCCGAGACCATCGAGGCGATCCACCGGCTCGGCGGGATCGCGGTCGTGCCGCACCCGCTCTCCTACCTCACGTTCTCCCTCGGCGAGCGCGCCTTGCGCGACATCGCCGCGAGCGGCGTGTCCGTGGACGGCATCGAGCTGCGCAACCCTTCGTACGCGGGCCGCGTGCGCGCGCATCGGGCGACGTGGCTCAACGCGCATGTCCTGCGCGTCGCGGAGACCGGATCGAGCGATGCGCACCACGCGGCGCTGGTCGGGACGGCGTGGACCGAGTTCCCCGGGACGACGGCGGAGGATCTGCGGGCAGCCATCCTCGCGCGTACCACGTCGCCGGGCGGACGCGCCTGGACCCTGCGCGAGCATCTCGACGGCGCGGTGCGCCAGCAGTGGCGCTCGATGGTGCGCGACCCCGCGAAGCGGGTCTGGCGCAGCTACGTCAAGGGCGCGGTCCGTCCCCCCGGCGCGCAGACCGAGGCGGCGCACCGACGAGGTCGAGCACCGGGGCCTGAGCGAGGGGTCCCCCCGAGCGAAGGGTCAAGGGGATCCCGATGAAGATCGGGATCGTCTCGCCCTACGCGTTCCCGCGGCCGGGCGGCGCGAACGAGCACATCCGCGAGACCTACGAGCAGCTGCGGCTGCTCGGTCACGAGGTGCGGATCATCACCGCGCCGTGGGGCGACGACCCGGCGGCGCAGGACGTGATCCGCATCGGCCGCGCGATCGCCGTCCCCTACAACGGCAGCGTCGGGCGTATCACGCTGTCCCTGCGGCTCGACTACCTGGTGAACCGGATGCTCAAGAAGGAGCGCTTCGACGTCATCCACCACCACGAGCCGCTCGTGCCCTTCCTGTCGCCGCAGATCCTCGACAACTCGAGCTGCCCGCAGGTCGCGACGTTCCACGCCTTCGGCGGGTTCTCGCTGTCGTACTGGCTCGGCCGGCCTGTGGCGGAGCGGTACATGCGGAAGCTCGACGCGCGCATCGCGGTCTCGAGCGCCGCGAAACACTTCGTCTCCACGTACTTCCCGGGCGACTACCGGATCATCCCGAACGGCGTCGACGTCGACTTCTACGCCTCCGCGCGGCCGCTGCCGGAGTTCCGCGACGGCAAGATCAACATCCTCTTCGTCGGGCGGCTCGAGCCGCGGAAGGGTGCGACCTACCTGCTCGCTGCCTACGAGGGGCTGAAGCGGACCTACCCCGAGACGCGGCTCATCATCGCCGGCCGCGGCCCCATCCAAGCGCAGCTGCGCCGCACCGTCGCGCGGCGTCAGATCGGGGACGTCTTCTTCGCGGACCGGGTCAGCGACGTCGAGAAGTCGCGCCTTTACAAGACCGCCGACATCTTCTGCGCGCCCTCGACCGGGCGCGAATCCTTCGGGATCGTGCTCCTCGAGGCCATGGCCGCGGGGCGCGCGATCGTGGCGTCGGACATCCACGGATACAAGAAGGTCGTACAGAGGAATGTGACCGGCCTCCTGGTCGAGCCGAAGGACCCGGACGCCCTGTGCCGCGCGATGGCGCAGCTCATCGCGGATCCCGCGCTGCGGGAAGAGCTGGGTCGGGCGGGGGCGCAGCGGGCCCGCGATTTCGACTGGGCCCACGTCACGCGACAGCTCGTCGAGGTGTACGAGGAGGTGCTGGAACGCCGTCGCGCCTAAGCGTAGGGTGGCGCCATCTCGCGGGCGCGGCAGTGCCGCGCGGGGAGGGATAGACCGTGATACGACGCGCGCTGATCCCATGTTTCATGATCGGAGCTCTCGTCCTTGCGGCATGCGCGCCGAGCGGACCGAGCACCTCGTCTCCGGCGGCATCAGCGGCCGGGACCGCGGCGGCGACCGCCGCTGGCGAGCAGCCCAAGCCCGGCGGAGAGCTCACCTACATCGTCACCGCTGAGCCTCCGACCTTCGACGCGCACCAGTCGACGACCTTCGCGACGCTACAGCCGATCTCACCGCACTACAGCACCCTCTACAAGCTCGACCCGGCCGACAACGTGAGCAAGATCATCCCCGACGCGGCCGATGGGCTTCCGACGATCTCGGCCGACAAGCTCACGTGGACGGTGAAGATCCGGAGCGGCATCAAGTTCCACGACGGCAGCGTCCTCACCGCCGAGGACGTGAAGGCGACCTACGACAAGCTCAAGAACCCGCCCACGGGCGTGACCAGCCCGCGGCAGGCGACCCTCGCGGCCGTCGACACCTTCACCGCGACGGACCCCACCACCTTCACCATCAAGCTCAAGTACCCGTCGGGCTCGCTCCTGGCGGCGATGGCCTCGCCGTGGAACTACCTCTACAGCGCGGCGAAGCTGAAGGCCGACCCGAAGTTCTACGAGAAGAACATCATGGGCACCGGCCCCTTCACGTTCGTCGAGTACGTCAAGGGCTCCTACTGGGCGGGCAAGAAGTTCGCCGACTACTTCGACAAGCCCAAGCCCTACCTCGACAGCTACAAGGCGTTCTTCATCACGGACGTGAACCGGCAGACCACCGCCATCCAGAGCAAGCAGGCCATGATCGAGTTCCGCGGGTTCACGCCGCAGCAGCGCGACACGCTCTCGCGCGCGCTCCCGAACGACCTCGCGGTGCAGGAGGCGGCGTGGGTCTGCGTCAACTACATCTCGTTCAACACCAAGAAGAAGCCCTTCGATGACGTCCGCGTGCGCCAGGCGCTGAACATCGCGATCGATCGATGGGCCGGCGGCGAGGCGCTGTCGAAGCAGACGATCGTGAAGGACGTCGGAGGCCTCATGCGGCCGAAGGGTCCCTTCGCCATGTCTGACGCGGACCTGGAGAAGGTCCCCGGGTACTCGCGCGACAACAAGAAGGCGGTCGAGGACGCGAAGAAGCTGCTCGCCGACGCCGGCGTGCCGACCCTCACATTCCAGTTCCTCAACCGCAACGTGACGACGCCGTACGAGCCGGTCGCGCTCTTCCTCCTCAACGAATGGAAGAAGATCGGCGTCACCGCGACGCACCTGGTCAAGGAGACCGCCGCGTACCAGGCCGACATGCGCAACGGGAACTTCGACGTCGGCCTCGACTTCAACTGCGACTACTTCGACGAGCCCGACCTGCAGCTGGCCAAGATGTATTCGGCCAGCGGCCTCGGGAAGGGCCTCAACTTCTCGTTCTACGACGACCCGAAGCTCGACGACATGATCGCCGCGCAGAGCAAGGAGACCGACGCCGCCAAGCGGAAGGCGCTGGTCAACGACATCGAGCGCTACGTCATCGGCGAGAAGGCCTGGATGGTCCCGGTGATCTGGTGGTACCGGATCATCCCGTACCTCAACATCGTCCGCGGCTACCGCATCGGATCGAACCACTACACGACCATGGACATGGCGAACATCTGGCTCGCGACCAAATAGAAGAGAACTAACGGCAGGGACCGTCCTGCTGTGGGGCGCTACTGCGGAGCCGCAGGCGCAGCAGCAGGACGGTCAGGCGTAGCGTGAGCTACGCATGACCACCTACGTCATCGGCCGGCTCCTCCTCATGATCCCCACCCTCCTCGGCGTGGCCATCCTCACGTTCGTCCTCATGCGCGTGGTGCCCGGGGACGTCGTCACCCTGCGGTACTCGCAGTCCGGATCCGTGCCGCAGGAGGTCATCGACCGCGAGCGCAAGCTCATCGGGCTCGACAAGCCGCTCCAGGCGCAGTTCGTCGAGTGGATGGGCCAGGTCGTGCGCATGGACTTCGGCACGTCCCTGTGGACCGACCGCCCGGTGACGGAGGAGATCTCGACACGGCTGGGGATCACCGTCGAGCTCGCGCTCCTCGCGGCCCTGGTCGCGTCGACGCTGGCCGTTCCGCTCGGCGTCCTCGCGGCGGTGAAGCAGGACACCTGGGTCGACTACGTGATCCGCGTCTTCGCCATCGGCGGCATCGCCTTCCCCTCGTTCTGGCTCGGGATCCTGATGATCCTCGCGCTGGTGGTGTGGTTCCAGTGGGCCCCACCCCTGATCTTCGTCCCTATCTGGAAGGACCCCATCGCGAACCTCGCCCAGCTCATCTGGCCCGCACTGGCGGTCGGCTATCGCTACTCCGCCGTGGCCACGCGCATGACGCGCTCATCCGTGCTCGAGGTGCTCCGCGAGGACTACGTGCGCACGGCGCGCGCGAAAGGCGTGAGCGAGACGCTCGTCGTGGTCCGTCACGCCCTCCGTAATTCGCTGCTACCGGTGATCACCGTGATCAGCCTCGAGTTCGCGTTCCTCTTCGGCGGTCTCGTGGTGACCGAGCAGGTCTTCAACGTCAACGGGCTCGGCAAGCTCCTCGTCGACGCCGTCGCGCACCGCGACTACCCGCTGGTCCAGGCCATCGTGCTCATCTTCTCCTTCGTGTTCGTCTTCGTGAACTTCATCGTCGACATGCTCTACGGGATCCTCGATCCTCGGATCCGCTTCGGATGACGGCACCGGTCGCGGCGGGGATCCCGCGGCGGCGCGACGTCGAGGACAGCGCCCACAAGCGCTACCTCGAGGATCGCGGCTGGCCGCGCGCGCGTCGCGCGATCGGGACGTTCATCCGCCGGCGCCCCCTCGGCACCGCGGGCGCGGCGGTCATCCTCGTGATGGTCGTCGCGGCGGTCTTCGCCGACCAGCTCGCCCCGTACGGTCCGCAGGAGGGCACGTTCACCGGCCTTCCGACGGAGCCGAGTCTCCAGCACTTCTTCGGCACGGACCCGTTCGGCCGCGATGTCTTCTCGCGGCTCATCTACGGGTCCCGCACCGCTCTGCTCGTCGGCTTCACGTCCTCGCTCGTCGGATCGACCCTCGGTCTGATCCTCGGCGTTATGAGCGCCTACTTCGGCGGCAAGGTCGACGAGATCATCCAGCGGCTCATGGACGTGCTGATCTCGTTCCCGCTCATCGTCCTCGCCATCGCGATCGTCGCCGCGCTCGGCCCGGGCACCGAGAAGGTCATCGTGGCCATCACCATCCCGGTGATCCCTCGCGTCGCGCGTGTCACGCGCGCGAGCGGCCTGGCGATCGTGCAGATGCCGTACATCGAGGCGGCGCGCTCGGTCGGCGTCCAGGCTCCGCGGATCATGCGGCTGCACATCGCGCCGAACGTCTTCGCGCCGTACCTGATCATGATGACCGCGTTCCTCGGCCAGGCCATCCTGCTCGAGGCGACGCTCTCCTACCTCGGGCTCGGCGTGGTCGAGCCGGACCCGGCGTGGGGCAACATGCTGCGCGGCCAGGGCATGCAGTTCCTCGATCAGGCACCCTGGCTGGCGATCGCTCCGGGCGTCGCGATCAGCCTCGCGGTGTTCGGGTTCAACCTCTTCGGCGACTCGCTGCGCGACGCGCTCGACCCGAGGCTGCGGACGGCTTAGGCGGCGCGCTTCTTCCGGGCGCCCTTGCGCTTCGGCACCTTCACGCCGGCCTTGCGCGCTTTGCTGAGGCCGATCGCGATCACCTGCTTCCGCGACCGCGCACCGTGCTTGCCCTTCTTGACGTGCCGCATCTCCTCTTCGACGAAGGGTCCGGCCTGCGTCGATGCCGACTTTCCCGCGCGCTTGGCGGCACGCGCCTTCTTGAGCGTCCTCTTCTCAGGCATCTTTACCTCTCTTCTCCGCGGCTGTCGGTCTGCCACCGGTTGTTCTTCTCCGGCATCGGGTGCGGTCGCTGCATCACGCGCGCCGATCAGCGCGAGGGCGGGCGAGGTCGAGGGGAGGCCCGATCCGGCGAGGGAGCGACGAGCCCGACCGCGGAACGGACAAGACGGACTTTGAAGGAGGGCGAGGAGCGACCGAGTACTGCGGACGGGCCGACCCGAGGCAACGTCGCCCGCCCGAGCGCCGACCTACTCCCCCCGCCAGACCGGCTTGCGCTTCTCCATGAAGGCGCGTACCCCTTCACGGAAGTCCGCCGACATGTAGCAGAGGAGGATGAGGTCCGCGCCCTCATCGGGCCGCAGGCGCTCGCGGATGCGCCGTACCTGTTCCTTCGTCGCGCGCAGGGTGAGCGGCGCGAAGGAGGCCATCGCGCGCGCCACCTCCTCGGCGCGCGGCAGGAGCGCTTCGTCCGTTGCCGTCACCTCGGACAGGAGGCCCGCTCGCAGCATCTCCTGCGCGTCGAGAAGGCGCGCCGTGAAGAGCAGGTCCTTCACCCGCGCGGCGCTGATGAGAGCGACGAGCCGGAGGATGTTGGCCGTCGAGAGGCAGTTGCCGAGCGTGCGCGCGATGGGCACGCCGAAGCGGGCCGAGGGCGCGCCGATCCGGATGTCGCATGCGGAAGCGATCGCCGCGCCGCCCCCGACGGCCGGGCCGCGGATAGCGGCGATGGTCGGGATGCGCAGCCCCTCGAGCGAGCCGAGCACGCCGTCCATGCGCTCCTCGTAGTCGAGCGCCTGCTTCTCGGTCGTGAAGTCCTTGAATTGCGAGATGTCGGTGCCCGCGACGAACGCCTCGCCCGCACCGGTGAGCACGAGCGCGCGAAGGGCCGCGTCGGCGGCGACCTCGCGGCAGATGTCCCCGAGCCGCTCGTACATCGCGAAGGTCATGGCATTGCGCGCGTCCGGGCGGTCGAACGTCAGCCAGCCGATGGCGTCGCGCCTCTCGAAGCGGACCTCGCCGTCGCTCACGTGGCCACCGCGCGTCCTGCCGGCGCGCCGACCACCCCCGCGGCGACGAGCGCGTCGATCTCCCCATCGGCCATCCCCGCTTCGCGCATGACCTCCAGCGAGTGCTCGCCGAGGAGCGGCCCGCCGCGCTCGATCCGCACCGGCGTCCGTCCCAGGCGGATCGGAGAGCCCAGCACCCGCACCGTCCCGAGCGTCGGGTGCGGCACCTCGCGGAAGAATCCGCGCGCCGCGAGGTGCGGGTCGGAGAACACCGCGCCGTAGTCCCGGATCTCGCCGGAGGGCACGCCCGCCCCGCGCAGCCGCTCGAGCCAATGCGCCAGCGGCCGCGTACACGTGACCTGTTCGATGAGCGGTATCAGTACGCGGATGTTCCGGCGGCGCGAAGCGGCGTCCGCGAAGCGCGCGTCGCTCTCGATGGCCTCCAGCCCGAGCGCGCGGCAGAACGCCGTCCAGTTCCGCGGGGTCGTGGCGCCCACGACGAAGTGGCCGTCGGCCGCCGCGACGGCCTGGTATGGAGCGACCAGCTTGTGCGCCGACCCGGCCGCGCGCGGGATCTCGCCGGTCGTGAAGTTCTCGCCCGCCTCCCAGACCGCAAGCGCGACCGAGGACTCGAACATCGACACGTCGACGAGCTGGCCCTTCCCATCGCGCTCGCGCGCGCGCAGCGCGGCGAGGATCGCGATCGTGGCGTAGAGGGCCGCTGTGAGATCCGCGATGGAGACGCCCACCTTGACCGGCGCGCCACCCTCCTCGCCGGTGATGCTCATGATCCCCGAGACGGCCTGGATCGAGCGCGAGGCTGCGCTTGCCGCGGTTGAGCCGCGGGAACTGGCCGCTCTCGCCATCGATCAGCGGCGGCATGCGCCGCGAGAGATCGCCGGCTCCGGGCTCCTCGACCTTGACGACGTCCGCCCCGAGGTCCGCGAGCTGCATCCCGCAGTACGGGCCGGCCATGTAGTTCCCGACCTCGAGCGCGCGGACCCCGTCAAGAGGAGCGGTCATCGCATCTCCACGTCAGCCCATGGCTTCGAGGCGGCGGATCCGCTCGGCGATCGGGGGATGAGTGTCGAAGAGGCCGTCCATGAACGCGCCGTGCTCCTTGAGCGGTGGCCAGATCCAGAGCGCGGCGGTGGCCTTGTTCGCGACCGCGAGCGGGACCGGGTCGGCGGCGATCTTGCGCAGCGCGTTCGCGAGCCCCTGCGGGTAGCGCGTGAGCAGCGCGCCCGACGCGTCGGCGAGATATTCGCGCTGCCGCGAGACGGCCATCTGGATGAGCGCCGCGATGACCGGCGTGAGCAGGGCCAGCGCGAAGCCGACGAGGAGGAGGATCCCCCCGCTCCCGCGATCGCGATCGCGGCGACGCCCGCCGTAGAACGCGGTGCGCAGGATCCAGTCGGAGAGGAGGGCGATCGTGCCCACGAGGACGGCCACCAGGAGCATGAGGCGGATGTCGTAGTTGCCGACATGCGAGAGCTCGTGCGCGAGGACCCCCTCCAGCTCCGTCTTGTCGAGCTTCTCGAGCAGGCCGCGCGTGACGGCGATCGAGGCATGCTTCGGGTCGCGTCCGGTGGCGAACGCGTTCGGCGCCGGATCCTCGATCACGAAGATCTTGGGCGTGGGGATGCCGAGGCCGATGGCCAGCGCCTCCACGGTGTTGCGGAGCAGCGGCTCCTTGCCCGCGGCGATCTCGCGCGCGCGGCTCTGCGCGAGCACGAGCTGGTCGCCGCCGAAATACGCGCCGACGCTCGAGACCGACGCGAGGCCGACGGCGAAGGGCAGCGCGGTGAGCCCCGCGCCCGGAAAGGTCAGCTCGCCGACGATGTATCCGATGGCGGCAACGATCGCGATGAAGACGGCCACGAGCACGACGGTGCGCACGCGGTTCGCGGAGATCGCGTCGTACAGGTTGACGCGGGCGGTGGGGACCGGCGCGGCCACTCGGTGTGGCCTAGGTGAACTTGACCTGCGGTACCGCCCGCTCCGTCGCGTCGGCGACCTCGAAGTACTGCTCCGGGGCGAAGCCGAACATCGACGCGAAGAGGCTGGTAGGGAACGTCATCAGCGACGTGTTGTAGTCGCGCACGTTGCCGTTGTAGAAGCGCCGCGCGAAGGAGATCTTGTCCTCGGTCGCGGTCAGCTCGCCCTGCAGCTGCGTGAATGACTCGACCGCGCGCAGCTGCGGGTACGCCTCGGCGAGCGCGAAGAGCTGCCGCAGCGCGCCGGTGAGGATGTTCTCAGCCTGGGCGCGCTGCTCGGGCGCCTGCCCCGCGGCCTGCACCGCGGTGCTGCGCGCCTGGACGACGGCCTCGAGCGTCCCGCGCTCGTGCGCCGCGTAGCCCTTGACGGTCTCCACGAGGTTCGGGATGAGGTCGTGCCGCCGCTTGAGCTGCACGTCGATGTCGCTCCAGGCCTCGCGCACGCGCTGCCTCAGGGTGACGAGACGGTTGTACGTGGCGACGAGGAACAGCGCGGCGACGACGAGGACCGCGACGATGATGAGCACGGTGGTGTCCATTGGCCTTCTACCCTAGGGCGAAAGCTCCTTCACCGCCGCGACGATGTGCTTCGCGCTGATACCCGCGGCATCCAGCAGCTCCGTGGGCTTCCCCGACCCGGGCATCTCGCGCACCGCGAGGTGCCGGTAGCGGAGGCCGATCTCGCCCGCCTCGGCGAGCGACGCGAGGACCGCGTCGCCGATCCCGCCTTCGGCCCAGTGGTCCTCGACCACGAGGATGCGACCGCCGGTCGCCTTCGCGGCGGCGACCAGCGCCTTGCGGTCGACCGGCTTCACGGAGTAGAGATCGATCACCCGCACCTTCGTGCCGGCGGCCGCGAGCTCGTCGGCGGCCTTGATGGCCTCGTGCAGCGTGATGCCCGCCGCGACCACCGCCACTCTGTCGTCGGCCCCGCCGCCGCGCACGACCTTGCTGCCGCCGATCTCGAACGTCTCGTCGGGTTTGTAGACGAGCGGCGTCTTCTCGCGCGTCGTCCGCATGTAGACGATGCCCTCGCGGTCGGCCATCGCGGCGACGAGCTTCGCCGTCTGCCCGGCGTCGCACGGATACAGGACCGTCGACCCGTGGACGGCGCGCATCATCGCCAGGTCCTCGAGCGCCATCTGCGATGGTCCGTCCTCGCCGATGGACACGCCCGCGTGCGATCCGGAGAGCCGGATGTTCGCGCGGGAGACCGCGGCCATGCGGATGAAGTCGTAGGCGCGCGTCAGGAAGGCCGCGAAGGTCGACGCGAACGGCACAAGGCCGACCACCTGCATCCCCACCGCGGAGGCGACCATCTGCTGCTCGGCGATGTACGACTCGAAGAACCGCTGCGGGAACTCCTTCTTGAAGTCCTCGCTGTGCGTCGAGTTGCTGACCTCGGCGTCGAGGACGACGACGTCGCCGCGCGCGCGACCGAGCGCGGCGAGCGCTTCGCCGTACGCCTTGCGTGTGGCGAGAGCCTCGGTGTACGCGGGCAGCGTCACGGGCCCGCGCTTCAGCTCCGGCCGTGACCAGCGCGGCGGCGTGGCCGCCTCGAACGTGCGCGGCGGCTCGCGGCCGAGCTCGTCGAGCGCCTTCTCCAGCTCCTCGGGCTTGAGGGCCTTGCCGTGCCAGCCCTCCTTGTCGTCCAGGAACGAGACGCCGTGGCCCTTCCTGGTGCGCGCGACGATGGCGGTCGGGCGCGTGGCATCGCGCGCTCGGCCGAGGGCATCGTCGATCTCGTCCAGATCGTGGCCGTCGATGACGATCGCCTCCCAGCCGAAGGCCTCGATCCGCTGCGCGTAGGCGTCGGTGTCCCACTGCAGCTCCGTGGGCCCGCGCTGCCCGAGGCGGTTGATGTCGAGGATCGCGGTGAGGTTCGCGAGCCCTTCGTTCCCCGCGCGGTCGAAGGCCTCCCACACCGATCCCTCGGCCGTCTCGCTGTCGCCAAGGAGCGCCCACACGTGGTACGGAGCGTCGAGCACCCTCTTCCCCGCCCAGGCGACGCCGACGGCGATGGGGAATCCCTGCCCGAGCGACCCGGTCGCGACGTCCACCCACGGCAGCAGCGGCGTGGGGTGGCCCTCGAGGCGGCTCCCGAGCTTGCGGAACGTGAGCAGCTCCTGGTCGGTGATCGCGCCCGCGGCGCGGAAGAGCGAGTAGACGAGCGGAGAAGCATGGCCCTTCGAGAAGATGAGGTGGTCGTTCGCCGGATCGTCTGGCTTGGCGAAGTCATAGCGGAGATGGCCCGCGAGCAGCACTGCCATGAGGTCCGCTGCTGAGAGGGACGAGGTCGGGTGCCCCGACCCCGCCGCGGTGCTGCAGCGGATGCTGTCCACGCGCAGCTGCCGCGCGAGTGCGCGGTATGTCTCGATCTTGGCGGGCGCCGTCACCGCCACGTCTCAACCCTAGCGCAGCGGTCGCGATACGATCGCGCGCCTTGGAGATCGGCCTTTACGGCCTCGGTCGCATGGGCGGCAACATGGTGACGCGCCTCGCGCGGGGCGGCCATCGCGTCGTCGCCGGCAACCGCAGTCCCGGGCCTGTCGATGAGGCCGCCCGTCACGGCGCGACGGGCTCGAGCTCGATCGCGGACATGATCGGCAAGCTCAAGACGCCGCGCGTGCTCTGGACGATGGTCCCGGCGGGCGAAGCCACCGACGCGACGCTGCGCGAGTTCGCGGACCACCTCTCGAAGGGCGACATCGTCGTCGACGGCGCGAACTCGTATTTCCGCGACTCCATGCGCCGGTCCGACGAGCTGGCTGCGAAGGGCCTGCGCTTCGTGGATGCGGGCGTGTCCGGCGGGATCTGGGGTCTCGAGAACGGCTACTGCATGATGGTCGGCGGACCCGCGGACGCGGTCGCGACCATCAAGCCCATCCTCGACACGCTCGCCCCGCCGAACGGCTGGGCGCATTTCGGAAAGGCCGGCGCCGGCCACTTCGTGAAGATGGTCCACAACGGGATCGAGTACGGGATGATGCAGGCCTACGGCGAGGGCTTCGAGCTCCTCCACGCGTCCGAGTTCGGGATGGATCTCCACGAGGTCGCGCGTGTATGGAACAACGGCAGCGTCGTCCGGTCATGGCTGCTCGAGCTGGCCGAGCGCGCGTTCGAGCAGGAGGGGTCCGAGCTCAGGGGCATCAAGGGCTGGGTCGCCGACTCCGGCGAGGGCCGCTGGACCATCCTCGAGGCCATCTCTCACGACGTGCCGATGACGGCGCTGGCCCACTCGCTGTTCGCGCGCTTCACGTCGCGGCAAGAGGACTCGTTCGCCATGCGGCTTGCGGCGGCCCTCCGGAACCAATTCGGGGGTCATGCGCTCAAGGCAGAAGAGAGCGACCGCACAGCAGCAGCGGATCGAGATCCTTCAAAGGCATAAAGGCGTTGGCGGTCACGAGCGCTAACCCGCTGCGCGCGGGGTTGCGCCTCGCGCGGGTCCCGGAGCCGAGCGTCATGGTCATCTTCGGCGGCACCGGCGATCTGTCGACGCGCAAGCTCGTGCCCGCGCTCTACGACCTCGCGCGGCAGCGCCTCCTCCCCGCCGCGTTCGCGATCGTCGGCATCGGCCGCGCCGCGCTGACCGACTCCGAGTACCGCGCGCAGCTCCGGGAGGCGGTCGCGGAGAACAGCCGCTCGCGCCCGATCGACGAGGAGGTGTGGGCGTCCTTCGCGGAGCGGCTGCTGTACGTCTCGGTCCGCTCCGAAGAGGGCTACGACGACCTGCGCCGGCGCCTTGCGCGCATCGACACGGATCTCGGGACAGGAGGCGACCGGCTGTTCTACCTCGCGACGCCGCCCGTGGCGTATGCGCCCATCGTGCGTTCGCTCGGACGCAGCGAGGTCGTGCGGTCGGGCACGGGGTGGGCGCGGATCGTCGTGGAGAAGCCCTTCGGCCGCGACCTCGAGACGGCGCGCGCGCTGACGGAGACGCTGCACGAGGTCTTCAAGGAAGAGGAGATCTTCCGCATCGACCACTACCTGGGCAAGGAGACCGTCCAGAACATCCTCGTCCTGCGGTTCGCGAACGCGATCTTCGAGCCGGTGTGGTCGCGCCAGTACGTCGATCACGTGCAGATCACCGTGGCCGAGGCCCTGGGCGCCGACGAGCGGGCGGAGTACTACGAGGGCGCCGGCGCGATGCGCGACATCGTCCAGAACCACCTGCTGCAGATCCTCACGCTCGTGGCGATGGAGCCTCCGGCCGCGTTCGAGGCCGGCGCGGTCCGCGACGAGAAGGTGAAGGTGCTGCGCGCCATGCGACCCATCCGCCCGGACGAGACCGCCGAGCGCACGGTGCGCGGCCAGTACACGGCCGGCTTCATCGAAGGCGACCCGGTGCCCGGCTACCGCGAGGGACGGGAGGTCGCGCCCGAGTCGCGCACCGAGACGTTCGTCGCGCTCAAGCTCTTCGTCGACAACTGGCGCTGGGAGGGGACACCCTTCTACCTGCGCACCGGGAAGCGGATGCCCAAGCGCGCGACCGAGGTCGCCATCCAGTTCCGCGCCGTCCCCCACCAGGTCTTCAGCGCCGAGGCGCGTGACGGCCTCGAGCCGAACACGCTCGTCATTCGCGTGCAGCCGGAGGAAGGGATCTCGCTCAAGTTCGGCGCGAAGGTCCCGGTCCAGGGGATCCGCATCCGCTCCGTGGCCATGGACTTCGTGTACGGCGCCTCGTTCCTCGTCGACGCGCCCGACGCTTACGAGACCCTGATCCTCGACGCGCTCCGCGGCGACGGGACGCTCTTCACGCGCAAGGACGAGGTCGAGGAGCAGTGGAGGCTCGTCGACCCGGTGCTGCGAGCGTGGCAGGAGAGCGACGCCGAGCCGCCCGCCTACCCCGCGGGGACCTGGGGCCCGACCGAGGCCGATCTCTTCATCGGACGCGACGGCCGCCGCTGGCGCCAGCCGTGATCGACACAGGCGTCTGGGGCGACCCGTCGCCGAGCGTGAGCGCGCTCGAGCGCGATCTCGCTCGGGTGCGGCGCGGACGGTCGGCGCACGCGCGCGAGCAGGTCGCGACGGTCGCGCGCGCCGCCGTCGTCAACATCGTGGTCGTCGCGCGCCGTGAGATCCACGCGCTGCGGGCCTCGCGCACGATCGAGGAGCTCGCGATGCGGCATCCGTCGCGGGCCATCGTGGTGCTCGGCGACGCGCACCCGGACGAGCGCGCGAGCTCGGCGGTCTCGCTCTACGGCCGCGTTCCGGAGGTCGACCAGTTCGACCAGGTCCACTTCGAGCAGATCCTCGTCCGCGCGCGCGGCCCCGCCGACCGCCGCCTGCTGAGCGTCGTCGTGCCACTGCTCGTGCCGGACCTGCCGCTCTTCCTGTGGTGGACGGAGACGCCGCCCATCGGGACACGCCACTTCGAGGACCTCGTCGCGCTCGCGAGCCGCCTCGTCGTCGACTCCGCCGACTTCGCGCGCCCCGAGCGCACCATCCCCGCGCTCGCGAGCGTGTGCTTCGTCGGCGCGCAGCACTGCGCGCTGACCGACCTGAACTGGACGCGGCTCACGGCGTGGCGCGAGCTGCTCACGCAGTTCTTCGACGTGCCCGCGTGGCGCGCGCTGCTGCGGAGCGTCGACGGGATGCGCGTGAGCTTCGCCGTCGATGCCGACGGTCGCGAGATCCAGCCGTCGCAGGCGCTGCTGCTGATCGGCTGGATCGCGGCGCGCCTGGGGTGGCGGCCCGCGGAGCGCATGGCGCCGTCCGAGGCGGGCGGCCTGCTCTTCGGGATGATCCGGCCCGATGGCCAGCGCGTGCGCGTGCGCGTGCGCCCGCGCTTCGACCGTGGCCTCGAGGAAGGCGACGTGTCGGGTGTCCGCATCGAGGCTTTCGCGGGCGGCACGCGCACCGAGTTCCGGATCACGCGGCTCGACGAGCGCCGCTACGCGTCGGGCACGGTGCGTGTCGACGGGAAGATCGTGTCGGAACGGGTCGTGCCGCTCCCGGCGACGGACGTGGTCGAGCTGCTGGGCGAAGAGCTGACGATCCTGGCCAGCGATCGCATGTACGAGGAGGCGCTGGCCGTCCTGGTCGCGCTGGCGTGACCAACGTCGTCACCGTGTTCGACGAGGGCGTCGACGGGACGGACGCGTACATGGTCATGGAGCACGTGCGCGGGCGGACGCTGCGCGAGGTGGTGCAGGAGCGCGGCGCGCTCGAGCCGCGCGAGGCAGCGCGGATCGTGACGCAGGTCGCGGGCGCGCTCGATGCGGCCCACGACGCGGGCGTCATCCACTGCGACGTGAAGCCGGCCAACGTGATCGTCGACGAGCGCGGCGGTGCCAAGCTCGCCGACTTCGGCGTGGCGCGCGCCGCGCGCGGGCCGGCGGAGCACGAGCTCATCGCGACGCCGCGCTACATCGCCCCCGAGCGCATCGAGGGGAAGCCACCTGTCGCGGCCAGCGACGTCTATGGCCTGGGTCTGATCGCGTACGAGATCCTCAGCGGCCTGCCGCCGTGGGAAGGCCTGACGACCGAGGAGCTCCTGCGCGAAAGGCTCGAAGCACCGCCGCCCTCGCTGCGGCGCGCGCGGCCCGGCCTCCCCACGGAGATCGACCTGGTCATCGCCAAAGCCCTCGCGCGCGACCCCGCGCGCCGCTATCAGCGCGCGGGCGAGATGGCGCGCGACCTCGCCGCCGCGGTCCGCGGTGAGGCGACCCAGACGATGGACATCACGCCGCCGCGGGCGCGACCGCTGCCGCGCGCGCCGCGGACGCCCCGCGTGAGCTCGACCGTTGCCATCCTGGCGGTGGCCATCGTGGTCCTCTCGGTCGTCCTTCTGTTCATGCGCTTCGGCGATGTCCCCGCGCTGGGCGGTCCGACCCCTACGGCGAGCGCCGCGCTGGTGACGCCGAACGTCGTGGGCAAGAGCGTCAGCGAGGCGGCGTCCATCCTCTTAGGTGCCGGATTCCGGGATCCGCAAGGCCGCCGGGAGATCCCCTGGGAGCTGGTGCCCGGGGCGACGGGGGCCGCGTGTTCGGTCGTGCGGCAGGATCCCGCGCCGGCCACGTCGTATCGCCCGGGTGCCGCGGCGAAGCTGTTCCTCGTACCGCCACCCCGCGGGAGCTGCTGATGGCGGACGTCGCCGCCCTCAGCGACATCGGCCGGCTGCGCGGGACCAACCAGGACCGCTACCTCACCCTCCGCCTCGGGAACGCGATCCTGCTCGCCGTCGCGGACGGGATCGGCGGCCAGCCGGGCGGCGACGTCGCGAGCGCCGCGGCGGTCGACGCGCTCGCGGGCGGCTACGACCCGGGCGCCTCCGACGTCGCCGCATCCCTCTCGTCGGCCCTGCGCGGCGTGAACGACGCCGTGATCCGCGCGACCGCGGAGCGCGGCTACCACACGGCCGGCACGACACTCGTCGCCGCCGTGGTGCGGGGATCCGACCTGGCCGTCGCCAACCTCGGCGACTCGCGCGCGTACCTCGTGCGCGAAGGGGTCGCGCGCCAGATCACCGCCGACCACTCGGGGCTCTTCCCCGGCTCGATCACGCGTTTCGTCGGGGACCCGCGCGGCGTGGCGCCCGACGTCTTCGTCGAGCGACTGCGGTCGAATGACCGCCTGGTGCTGTGCTCGGACGGGCTCACCCTCAACGTGTCGCCCGAGGAGATCGCCGCGGCGGTCATCGCCTCGCCACCCGAGAGAGCGGCGGCGTCGCTCGTGGCGCTCGCGAATCAGCGCGGCGGGCAGGACAACATCACGGTCGTGGTGTACGCGCAGCCCGGACGATGGCGGCTATTGCGCCGCTCGTGAGCCGGAGCGAGAACGCCGCGTAGGCGAGGAGCGCGACGCCCGCCCCGATGGCCACGCGGCCCAGGATCGCCGGCACCGGGATGTCGCCGCGGAACGCGCTCTCACACCGGAACGACGGGTAGAACTGGCAGTCGTACTGCCACGTGGGCAGCACGAAGAACGCGGCGGCCTGATCCGCGGCGACGGGCTGTCCCGAGACGAACGGGTAGAAGAAGACGAACGCGGCCGTCGCGAGCGCGAAGAACGCCGTCACCAGGACGCGATGGCCCGTCTCCCAGAGCGCGGCGAGCGCCGCCGCGAGGATGAGCAGGAAGAACGGCAGCGCGGTGAAGAAGTGATAGAAGAACAGCACCCGCGTGATGGGGACCCACGCGACGTACTGCGTGAGCATCGCGAAGACGAGCAGACCCAGCGATAGCGATCGCGCGCGGATGGCGGCGGCGAACGCCCACACGAACGCCGCGACGGCCGCCCAGAAGAGCACGATGTTCCCGGCGTCGTAGATGACCGCCGTCTGGCCGTTGCCCGGTGAGCCGAGGTACCAGTACACCGGCTTGAGAACGAACGGCCAGCTCCACCAGGGCGACCCGGCCGGGTGCGGCGAGGTCAGACCCGAGTGGTACCAATACATCTGCTGGGTGAGCTCCCAGAGGCTCCACTTCATCGGGATCGTCGGCCCGCCGAACCACTGCGCATACGACCCGACGTAGACGACGAGCGGGATGAGGAAGAAGGAGCAGAACAGGACCACCGCGTTCACGCCGCGGCGGGCGAGGAGATCGAGCGGGCCGCCGGTCCCGGGTCGACCCTGCGACCAGGCCCACGCGGTCACGGCGACCGACAAGAGGCCCAGGCCGCCGAGGGCATAGGCAGCGACCCACTTGGACGCGAGGGCCAGGCCGAAGAGGAGCCCGGCGATGACGAGATCGGCGGCCGCCGAGCGTCGCGGCCGGTGCGCGGCGATGACGAAGTACCAGCCGGCGACGAGGAACGCCGCGACGTAGATGTCGTTCATGCCGATGCGCGCCTGGGCGAACATCGACCCGTCCAGCACCACGGCGGCCCCCGCGAACGCCGCGACGAGAGGTGACGCGAAGAGCCGGCGCGCGATGAGGACGACGAAGAACGCCAGGACAGCGGCGAAGAGGACCCCCGGGATGCGCCAGGCGAGCGCGTGCCGTCCGGTCGGGACCGTCTCGATGGCGGTAGCACCCGCGACGAGCAGCTGGTCATGCACGCCGTCGATGCCGATGGCCGTCCCGCCGACCGGGATCGCGGCGTAGGGCGAGTTGCCGTACGTCTCCGTGACCACCAGTCGCCCGTCGGCGATGGCGTAGAGGAACTGCGTCCGCGGGACGACGGCCAGCGCGGTCACCGGAGCCTGGAAGATCCCCGTCCGAGCGTTCGCGAGGTCGACCTTCCCGCCGTACGACCCGCTCTGGCGGTCGCCGCTCGGCGGCTCGTACCAGTCGATGGCCGCCTCGCCGGCGCGCGCCGCGTACAGCCGGTCCGGGCCGCGCGCATAGGCGAGGGCCGTGGGGCGCGCGCCGCCGGTCAGGCGCGCCGACTCGAGGCCGGTGGCGGCGTTGATCACGTGGATCACGCCGTCCGGATCCGCGACGAAGACGTCGTCGGAGTCAGGCTTCGCCGTCAGGGCGACCGTGGGGATGGCGAGGCGGATCGCGTGATCGCCCGCGGCGAGCGAGCGGATCTCGACGCCGGTCGCGGTGCCGACGATGGCGCGCCCGCGCGAATACGCCAGCGAGGTCAGCGATCCTTCGAGGGGCGTCGGGATGCCGTGGAGGTAGAGCGACCGGTCGGTGGCGGCGATCCAGTCACCGCCGTCGAAGGCGAGAGCGCGCACGGGCCCGTCGAGACGCTCCTCCGGTCCGCAGCACACCCGGACCGTCCCGTCCGCGAAGCCGTACGCGCGGACGCCGTCGTTCGACACGGCGAAGGCCGTGATCCCCGCCGGCGCGGCCTCGCGCGCTTCGACCCGGTCGCCGCCGAACGCGAGGATCGAGACCGCCATGATCTCCTTCGCCAGGTGCGGGTGCGTCCACTCGTACGGCTCGTTCTGCGCGAGCAGCTCCATCGCGGTGCGCGCGTGGTAGACCTCGTCGAAGTACATGTCGCGCGGCTGATCCAGGCGGAAGCCTCGCGTCGCGATCACCGCGAGGGCGACGGCGAGCGCGAGCGTGACGTCGCGGCGCGTAGGCGCGCGGCCGAGTCCCAGGCCCGCGGGGAGCTGCCAGGGTCGCGCCGCTACGGGCTCCGCGAGCTCGAGCGAGGGATCGAGGCGCGCCTCGCCGCGGACGAGGCGCCACGCCAGCAGCGCGGCCGATCCGATCATCCCCATCGCGATGGCGATCTGACCCGTCCGCGAGAAGAGCGTGGCCTCGATCAGCGGGGCCGCGGCGAGACCGTTCTGCGGATAGCGCGTGAACGCGAAGTACAGGGTCACGAAGAACCCACCGGCGAGCACGGCATAGGGGATGGAGATGCGCGCGCGGACGATGGCGAACGGCGCCAGGAGCGCGAAGACGGGGAAGAGGTAGCGCTCGTGCGCCCGGGTCGGCAGGAAGTAGAAGGCCATCCCCGCGAACGCGCCGGCCGCGAGGAGCATCGCCGTGTCGCGCCGCCACCACAGCGGGACGAGCGACGCGACGATGCCGGCGACGAGGGCGATGCCGCCGATCGCGACGTAGGCCGTGTCGGGCTCCCAGAAGTCGCCGACGATCGACCACACGTTGAACGCGTAGAGCGACGTGTAGGGATAGGTCTCCGACGCGGTCCGCACCAGATCGATGAAGGCGCCGGGCGTGACGCCGAAGGGCAGCGCGACGATCGCGACGGTCACCAGGCCGCTCGCGGCGGTGACCGCGAGGGTCCCCCAGCGGCGCGTGCGGAAGGCTTCGATCGCCGCGGCCACGCCGACGACGATGGCGACGAGGCCGAACTGCGGCTTCACCATCCCCGCGAGCCCTGACAGCGCTCCCGCGACTGCCCAGCGCCGCTGTCCCGCGGCGACCAGCGCGCCGAGGAAGGGCAGCGTCCCCCACGCGTCGACCTGCCCCCAGAAGGGTCCCGCGAAGATCGCTCCCGGCTGGAGCATCCACAGCGCTCCAGCCAGCGCGCCTGCGTAGGTGGTCAGGCCCTTCGTGCCTGACCGTCCTGCTACTTCGCCTTCGGCTCCGTAGTAGGCGCCGGCCTGCCCGCGGACGACGCGGTAGAGAAGGACGGCGATGGCGATGTCCGCGGGCAGCGACAGCATCTTCACGACGAGGCGCAGCGCTTCGCCATCGAAGAGCGACCCGACGAGCCAGAGCACGTAGAGGAACGCGGGCGGGTAGTCGCTGAAGTAGCCGGGCTCATAGAAGCGCGCGGGCCCGACGGAGGCCATGCGATCGGCCCAGGCCATGAAGGTGCCGACGTCGCTGGGGAAGCCGGGCCCCTGGAACACGAGGAGCCGCACCACGCTGCCCGCGGCGATCGCGCCGGCGAGGACAAGGACGGCCTGCCGGCCCGCGGGGGCTCGGCTCACTGCCACCAGCCGAACCGGATGATCGCGATCGCGGCATAGACGTTCACGGCGGCGGCGATGACCGCGGCCACGATGAACAGGATCGAGGGCCTGCGGCGCCACACGGCGCCGGCCATCGCGTCACCGCCCACTGCGAGGGCGATGAGATACGGCTGGGCATCGATGCTGAAGCGATAGCCGAACTGCTGGAAGCCGGTCGTGCCGTGGAGCACATCGGGGAGGAGCGCGAGGCCCGCGGCGATCGCGGCAGCCGCGGCGGCGACGTCGCGCCGTACATGCTGCAGCCCGGCGAAGACCCACAGGAGCGCGGGCGTGGTGACGAAGAGGCTCATGCCCACGAAGCGCGGGCGCAGGAACCACGGCACACCTTCGACGAGGTCGGGCGGCTCCAGGAAGATCGCGTAGATGTGGCGCGGCAGGTACGAGAGCGAGAACAAGCCGCGCGAGAAGAAGATGTCGTCCTCGGTGAGCTTCGCGTAGCCGAGGTCGAGGACCGACCCCCAGCGCAGGACGTTGTAGGCGACGTAGATCGCGGCGAACGGCAGGCCGCCGAGCACCACACCGGTGAGCGCACGCGGGTACGGCAGCGCTCCACGTCGCGCGGCGAGCAGAGCGAGCGCGGGGAACGCGGCGGCGATGGGCAGCCGCGCGAGGGCGCCGAGACCGAGTGCCGCGCCGATGGCCCACGCCGGACCGCCGCGCGCCGCGAGCCAGAACGCCGCGCTCGTGAAGAGCATCGCGACCGAATGCGCCGCGTACCAGGCGCGCCCGTCGGCGCTCGAGAAGAGCAGCGTCGTGCCGATCGCCGACACCGCCGCGCCCGCGACCGCCACCCAGAGCGGCGCGCCGTAGCGACGCAGGCCCAGATAGACGAAGCCCGTCGACGCGCCGCCGGCGATCCGCGCGACGATGACCTGCGCCGCCGCCGTCCCGAGAGGCAGGAAGGGGATCGCGAGCACCGCGGGGAGCGGCGGATAGGCGACGCACCAGCGGCCGCTGCCGCAGGGGATGAGCTCGTTGAGCCACGGCGGCGCCTCGACCAGCCACCAGCGGCCCGACACGAAGGCGCTCGCGAGCCGGCCGTAGTAGTCGTACGTCGTCTCCGTGCCCCACCCGAAGCCGAGGTAGACGATCGCGCCGGCGAGCGCGAGCGCGGCGGCGATGCGCGCATCGGTGATCCGCACGGCGGAGAACGCTAGGACACGGCCGTCGCTATCGTCCCGGCATGCCCCGCTTCCAGATCCTGCCCGTCGAGCAGCGCTTCTTCGACCTTTTCGAGCAGCACTCCTCCACGCTCCTGCGCGCCGCCCAGCAGCTCCTGCGCATGGCCGAGGACTATTCCGACATCGAGGGCAAGGTCGCGCAGCTGACGGAGATCGAGCATGAGGCGGACTTCGTGACGCACGCGGTCATCGACCTCGCGCGGCGCAGCTTCACGACCCCCTTCGACACCGAGGACATCGCGGGCCTGGCCGGCCGTCTCGACGATGCCGTCGACGCGATCCAGGAGGCTGCCGAGGAGATGATCCTGTGGCAGATCGAGCAGCCGACGCCGCCGGCGATCGACATCTGCCGGATCATCGCCAAGGGCGCGGCCGAGGTCGACGCCGCGGTGCGCGGTCTTCGTGACCGGCGATCGTTCGGGCGCATCCGCGAGCACGTCATCGAGGTCAACCGGTACGAGAACGAGGCCGACCGCATCGCGCGCCTGGCGCTCCGCGACCTGCTGGCGCATCGCGACGACTGGTACGAGGTGACGCGCTGGAAGGAGGTGTACGAGCACCTCGAGGCCTGCACGGACCGGCTCGAGGACGTGGCCGACCTGCTGGAGGGGATCACCGTGAAGCATGGATGAGGTGATCCTCATCCTCGGTCTTGTCGTCATCGCGGCAGTGATCTTCGACTTCATCAACGGCTTCCACGACACGGCCAATGCCATCGCCACGGTGATCGCGACACGCGTGCTCGCGCCATGGCAGGCCATCGTCATGGCAGCCGTGCTCAACTTCGGCGGAGCGCTCTCGGGGACCGCGGTCGCGAAGACCATCGGTGCCGGCCTCATCGATCCGAACGCGATCTCGCAGTCGGCCGTGCTGGCCGCGCTCCTCGGCGCGATCTTCTGGAACCTCTTCACCTGGTACTACGGGATCCCCTCGAGCTCGAGCCACGCGCTGGTCGGCGGCATCGTGGGCGGCGCCATCGCGCACGCGGGCGTCACGGCCCCGCTCTGGACGACGATCCTGCAGAAGACGATCCTGCCTTTCCTCGTCTCCCCCCTCGTCGGGTTCGTCCTCGCGTTCGTGCTGATGGTCGTCGTGCTCAACGCGTTCCAACGCGCGACCCGCGCGCACATGGGCGGCATCTTCGGGCGGGCACAGCTCGCCTCGTCGGCATTCATGGCGTTCAGCCACGGGAGCAATGACGCCCAGAAGACGATGGGCGTCGTCACCATCGCGCTCATCTCGGCGGGCCTCCTGCCCAAGGACGCGCCCATCCCGGTGTGGGTCATCGCGACGGCCGCGACGGCCATGGCCTTCGGGACCGCGGCCGGCGGCTGGCGGATCATCCGCACCATGGGCACGCGCCTCACCCGCCTCCAGCCGGTCCACGGGTTCGTGGCCGAAACGAGCGCGGCGACCGTGATCGAGATCGCGTCGCGCTTCGGCTTCCCGCTATCGACCACGCACGTGATCGCCTCGACGATCATGGGCGTCGGCGCGACGCGCGGGACCAGCTACGTCCGCTGGAACGTCGCGGGCAACATGCTGACGGCGTGGGTCCTCACCATCCCCGCGACAGCGGCCGCGGCCTTCGGCGCGTACCAGGCCCTGAGGCTGATCGGCCTGGAGTGACGCGCCTCCCCGGCCTCTCGCTGTTGCTGCCGGCGTACAACGAGGAGGCGAACATCGCGGACGCTGTCGGCGCCGCCGTCGCTCTGCTGCCTCGCTTCACCGACGACCTCGAGGTCACCGTGGTCGACGACGGGAGCGCCGATCGGACCGGGGCCATCGTCGATGCCATCGCGGCGTCGGATCCTCGGGTCCACGTCGTCCATCACCGGCCGAACCGCGGGTACGGCGGTGCGCTGCGCTCCGGCTTCGCCGCGTCGACGAAGCCATACCTCCTGCTCACCGACAGCGACCTGCAGTTCGACCTCGCCGATCTCGACCGTCTCCTCTCGCGCCTGGATCGCGCCGAGGTGGTGATCGGCTATCGCGAGAAGCGTGCGGACCCCGCGAAGCGCCGCTTCATCGCCTGGGTCTACAACCGGATCATCAACGTGCTGTTCCTGGCGCCGTTCCGCGACGTCGACTGCGCCTTCAAGCTCTTCCGTCGCGACGTCTTCGAGCGTGTCCCGCTCTCGCGCGTGAGGTCCGACGGCGCGTTCTTCTCGCCCGAGCTCCTGCTGGTGCTGCGGTCAGCAGGGGTGCGCATCGCCCAGGTGCCGGTGCGGCATTTCCCGCGGCGCGCCGGCGAAGAAAAAGGGGCGACGCTGCGCGTCGTGGTCCGCGCGATGCGCGACCTGCTGCGGCTACGCCTTCGCTTGTGGCTCCGGCGTCCCGCCCTCGACGATGAGCAGCAGCCCTGACCCGACGCGGACCGTCGCGCCCTTGCGCGCTATCTCGTTGCTCACTCCGCGCGAGGACCCCAGGAGGAGCGTTCCGCCCGCGAGCGGATAGCGGAGCCCGTCGGTCGTGATCCCGCTGGCCTCGCCTCCGAGGGCCAGCAGCGTCACGACCCCGCCGGGATCCCCGTCGAGCGTCGCCGTTCCCCCGCCCCGCGTGACGCGCATCGACAGCGGACCCCGGACGAGGCGGATGGGGACGGCCGACCCCCGATCCAGGCCCAGCGCCAGGATGTTCGCGATGGCGTGATCCCCGCGCGACCCGCCCAGCGCGCCGAGGAGCACGATCTCCGTCGCGCCGCGCGCGACGGCGCGCTCGAGCGCGAGCTCGGTGTCGGTCTTGTCCTTCTCGGCGGGCCAGCGCTCCACGATCTTCGGGTCGAGCCGCGCGCGCCGCTCGGCCCCGAGCGAGTCGAGGTCACCCACCACGAGGTGCGGCTCGATCCCCCATCGCGCCAGCGTCTCGGTCCCGCCGTCCGCCGCGACGATGAGGTCGGCCGCGCGGACGTGCGCGAGGTCGTCGGGATCCACGTCCCCGTGCGCGACCACGACGGCCCTCATCACGGGATAGGTGGATGGCGTTGGGATGGCAGGCATCCGCCCATATCCTGCTGACCGTGCCCAGATATCTTGACCGCCCACAGGCTGACGCCGCCGATGCAGACCCGAACTTGGCGCTGCCCTACGGTCTCAGTGCTGCCGGGATCGTGGCCTCGATCAATGATCTCTACGCCTACCTCCACGCGCTCAACGCGGCGAGTATCGAGCACGGATACGACCGACTCGAAGACATCATGCTTCCGGCCGGATTCTCCGGACTCCTGTCCGAGCTCTTCGTTCGCGCCGTCGCTAAGCAGCATGGCCATTCGCAGCCCGGCATCGCACGCAATCAACGCCCGGGTGGTCGGCCCGATCTTGTGCCACGCGCGGTCTATCCCGGCGACTCCGTCCATCGTGGTGAGGAAGGGGTCGAAGTCAAAGCGAGCGGGAACGCGACATCGTGGCAAGGGCATAACCCCGAGACAGGCTGGCTGATGGTCGTTCAGGTCAAGATCGACCGCCTGACTTCGCCGGTGTACGACCGCGCTCCGACCGAGGTACTTCGGGTCCTCATCGCCAACCTGGTCGAGGCCGACTGGACCTACTCCGGGCGAAGCGCAGAGAGTCGCCGTACACCGACCGCGTCGATCAACCGTGCCGGGAGAGACAAGCTATCCGCTGGAACGATCTTCGAGAAAGGTCGGAGTCGGGGAGAGGCCCCTCCCGCTGATGTCGGTCCGCCCCGCGAACTGGAGGGTAGCGCCATCGATGCGCGAAAGGCCGTCGGAAGCTGGATCCGCCAGTGATCTTCGGAGTCAGCCGGAGGATGGCCTCGAGGCCTTTGTCGAGAGCTACCTCCTCTCGCGTCGGCCAGTGATCTCCGAGACCGACGATGAGTGGGATCGCTTCCGCGAGTTTCTGTCGGCACAGCTGAGTTCGGAGCATGGGAAACCCGAGGTTTTCATTATCGGCTCGGCGCTCATGGGCTCAGCCTCGCGCCAGACCGATACCCAATGCCCTTCAGTGACAACTCAGACATCGACATAGGAGTTGACCCGAGCCTAGATGCTCCGCAAAGGTAATGGAGCCGAAAGGCCAGGGATCGCGGTCCGACCAAGCTCGTAGTAGGTCGGATCGATCTCTAGACCGATGCCTTCAACACCAAGAGCCTCGCAGGCCGCGAGCGTTGAGGCGCATCCTGCGAACGGATCCAAGACGATGCCGTCGCCCCTTGGCAGCAAGCCTCGGACTAGCTTCCGTAGGAAGGCCTGGGGTTTGAGGCTCGGGTGCGGTGCGATCTCACGCTCGACATCCGGCGCGGTGCCGCTCTCGATCACGTCGAGGAATGGCGTGTCCTCCGAGACGCGCCGCAATCCTCCGGTGCCCCACTTGCGGAGGTTCTCGGCGAGAGTCTTCGTTTCGATCGGTTTCCGGTAGAGGCCCCAGGGTTCCCAACATGCGCGTGGCATCGAGCTGATCTCAGGAAACTCCTCCTCAGCGCCTTTCGGTCGGTCTCCCCCACGAAAAGTCCGCACCAGCCGCACGATCTCGCCGCGGCGCTCGAAGCCAGCCCTTTCCATTGCGCTCGCCACCAAGGGCGAGACGAGAGGATTCCCCGCGATCGCGACGTGCGCACCGGGACGGACGATCGGGTGCAGCAGACGTGCCCATCGCTCGAAGAAGATGACGATCCCCTCGCGATCGGTCTTCGTGAGGATCGTGAACCGCGGCAGAGGCCTGCGATTAGCACCGTCGAACGAAGGCGGGATCCGCCAGACGCCTCCGCGGCCAGCGCGGAGCTTTCGCTGCTGATCCGGCTGGTACTCGATAAGGCCGTAAGGGGGATCCGTGACGACTGCCGAGATGCTGTTCGGTCCAGCATGCGCAAGCCACTCGAAGCAGTCGGCGAGGACGAGCGTCTGATGACCGTGACGGAAGACCGCGAGTTCGCTCGGAGCCTCCGCACTCGCCTTCATAGGCTCTGGATGGTAGGTCTCGGAGGATGTGCCCTTTGCCCGGCCCATTTGCCATAAAGATATCTGATTGCTAGGCTCTTGGCAATCATTATGGCTAGGAAGCCGGGGACCCGAGGGCGCCTTACCGATGCGGTCCATGTCAAGCTCACTCCAGAACAAAGTGAGGCGCTCGAGGCAGCGGCGGTCGTTCGCGGCGTGAGCCCTCCGGAACTACTTCGCGTGGCTCTTGACCAGCTCCTCACTCGCCAAGAGAAGGAGCTCGCTCCGGTCCTGCGGTCGCTGCGGAGGGCCCGCACGCTCGTGCGTCGCTAGGGACCGCTGGGCTCCGCTCGGGTCAACTAGCGGCGCTCCAGCCGCCAGATGTCCGCGTGCTTCTCGCGCTTCCGGATGAGGCGCGCGCGGCCGCGGTCCAGGAGGACGACGGCGGGCCGCGGGAAATGGTTGTAGTTCGAGGCCATCGCGACGGCGTACGCGCCCGCGCCGGGCACGGCGAGCACCTCGCCCGCGCGCGGCGTCGGAAGCGCGACCGACCGGATGAGGAGATCGCCGCTCTCGCAGTAGCGTCCCGCGATCGCCACCTCCTCCTCCGGAGGCGCGGCGGCACGCTCCGCGAGCACTGCGGTGTACTCGGCGCCGTACAGCGCGGGACGGATGTTGTCGCCCATCCCGCCGTCGACCGAGACGAAGGTCCGGACGCCGGCGACCCGCTTCGTCCCCACGACGCGATAGAGCGCGACGCCCGCGCGCCCCACCAGCGAGCGTCCCGGCTCGAGGTACAGCGTCGTCTTGCCGGCGTCGGCGCCACGCAGTGCGCTCCCGAGAGCGCTCGCGTAGGCGCAGAGGCCAAGGACGTGATCGCCGGCCCGCAGCGGGATCTTGAGGCCCCCTCCCGCGCCGATCTCGGTGATGCGGACACCGAGCGTCTCGCGCAGAGAGCGCGCGAAGCCGGCGAGCATCCCGGCGAGCTCGCGATAGCGCTCTGCCTCGTGGAGCTCGGTCCCGATGTGGGCGTGGATGCCGACCAGCCGAAGCCCGGGGGTCGCCGCGATCGCGCGCGCCTGCGCGAGAGCGTCGCCCGTCGCGAGCGGCGCGCCGAACTTGCTGTCGAGCGCGCCGGTGCGCAGGTGCGGATGCGTGTCGGCCGCGATCCCCGGCGATACGCGCAGCCACACGGCCTGTGTCGCGCGCCGCCGTCGCATCAGCCTGCCGAGCGCGGCGATCTCCTCGGCGCCGTCGATGACGATGCGACCGACCTTCGCGCGGAGGGCACCCGCGAGCTCCTCCTCCGTCTTCGCGTTGCCGTGCAGCTGGATGCGCGTCGGGTCGTACCCGCTCCGGCGCGCGGCGAGGACCTCCCCGAGAGATGCGGCGCTGGCGTCGGCGCCCTCGCCCGCCAGCAGTCCCGCCACGCCGAGCAGGGGGCAGGACTTGAGCGCGTACGAGATGCGCACCGGGCGGAACGGCCGGTACGCCCGGACGTAGTCGCGATAGGCCGCGCGGATCGTCGCGGCGTCGTACGCGTAGAGGGGCGTGCCGTGGCGTTCGGCGAGGCGCGCGAGGTCCAGGGAGCCGACGCGCAGGCGTCCCGCGGGGTCGACGGCCGTCGCCAGCGGCCACACCCCGCTGGGGTCGCGAGGTCGGGCTATGCGGACGTTCGCGGCGGCGCCGGAGGCTCGTCAGTGAGGCCGTCGATGAACTGCTTGAAGACGGCCAGCTCGCCGACGTCCTCGTCCGAGCCTTCGGGGGCGATCGAGGACCGGTCGAAGACCTCGCCCGATACGAGGATGCGCGCGTCGGTCCGGACCGCGAGCGCGATCGCGTCGGAGGCGCGCGAATCTATCTCGAGCTCGCGCTCGCCGCTCTGGAGGAAGACGCTCCCGTGGAAGACGCCGCTCCCGTTCCCGTCCTCGACCAGGTCCTTCACGACGACGCGCGTCACTTCGACGCCGAGCTTGCCCAGCATCTCGCTGATGAGGTCGTGGGTGAGCGGCCTTTCGCTCTTGAGGCCCGCGATGCGCACGGCGATGCTGTGCGCCTGGTCGGGACCGATCCAGATGGGGACGATGCGCTCCGATCCGCTCGCTTGGAGGAACACGACGTGCTGCCCGGTGAGGACATGCACCCGCACTGATTCCACGACGCACGGGATGAACATCTCTCGCGAGCGAGGGTATCACCGGCGGCCCGCTCCGAACGCCCGCGCGAGGAGGATCCCGCTCGCGAACCCGAACACGTGCGCCGCGTAGGCGACGGTCGCCGTCGCGCTGTATTGCGTGATGCGCATCGCGCTGAGCCCCGAGATCACCTGGATCACGATCCATTCGCCGATCACGACGACGGCCGGCAGCGTCACGACGGTGATGAAGATGCCGAGGAAGATGAGCGTGCGGATCTTGGCTCCCGGCGAGACGACCACGTACGCCCCGAGAACAGCGGCGATGGCACCGGAGGCACCGACCATCGGGCCTGGGCTCACGAGACCTTGCCCGACCGCCGCGATCGCGCCGGCGAGGAGGTAGAAGACGAGGAAGCGTCCCCGTCCCATCCGGTCTTCGACGTTGTCGCCGAAGATCCAGAGGTAGAGCAGGTTCCCGAGCAGGTGCAGCCAGCCCGCGTGCACGAACTGGTGCGACAGCAGCGTGACGACCGTGGGGGTGGCGAGGTCGAACGACCAGCGGTCGTAGAACGCGCTGACCGCGGACGGGTCGCCCGCAAACGTGAGCACGTAGATCCACACGAGGGCGTTGGCGGCGATGAGGAGCCGCGTGACGACCGGCGGCCGCCGCGGCCGCTCGAGGTCGTTAAGGGGGATCACGAGCGAAGGGCAGGCAGCGGGATCAACGCGTCAGGTCGGTGGTCGAGACCTTCGCGCCGTGCACGGTGTAGGCGAGCCGCTGGCCCTCGGAGACGAAGAACGCCGTCGGCGGCGCCAGCCGCTCGGGCAAAGCGAATCGCGCGACCTCGCGGCCGTCACGGGTCACCTGCACGAGGATCCGCGCCGGAGCGTCGACGAGCCACAGCGACCGCTGCGACTCGAGGGCCTGGATGTGCGTGGGGCGGAGCGGCGTGCCGATCCACTGGATCGTCAGCGGCAGGCGCGTGAGGACGCGGTCGGTCCCCTGGCGGCGGTATCGCTGCAGCTCGCCACCGGCCAGGATCCAGATGTCGCCATCCACCGCGAGCCCGCGCGCGGAGTCGGCGGTCAGCGGCTGCGGGAGGAAGGCGACCGGGCCGGCGAGCTTCCCGGAGAAGTCCTCCTCGTAGCGCCAGAGCTGCCCGCTCGCGCCGTCGAGGACGTAGACGTTCCCGGCGAAGGTCGCGAGGTCCGTCGCGCTCTTCCACGTGTCGGTCTTCGGTATGGCGACCTCCTTCACCGTGTTGCCTTCGGCCTTCCACAGCTTTCGCGCGTCATCGAGCGTCAGGAGCGCGGCGTCCACGGATGTGACCGCGACGGGTGTGCCGATGGCCAGGCCCCCTCCCCGCTGTAGCACGACGCCGGTCTGAAGGGGATCGCCGAAGATCCGCCACAGGCGGCCGGCCCCGGGGTCCGCGGCATACAACCCGTTCACGGTCTGCGTGAGGTCGACGGGCGCCGCGCCGGAGGCCACCTTCGACAGGTCGATGATGACGCCGCTCAGCTTGTCCTCGATCCCCGCGATCTCATCGCGCAGCTGCGCGAGGCGCGTGGCATCCGCGCCCGGGAACGACGCGGCCACGGCCAGCCGCTGGCGCGCCGCATCCACCTTCTGCCACGCGCGGTCCGTGTCGTTGCGCGACGCGAAGCTGCGTGCCGAGGCCATGTCGGTCTCGACATCGATGACCGCGAGCCGGTAGTCGTTGACGACCTGGTTCGCTTCGTAGTCACGCACGACGGCGTAGCCGATCCCGCCGACGACGAGGAGCAGGAGCACCGCGAGCAGGGAGGTCAGGCGCTGCGCCCGCCGGGTGCGCAGCCGCGCGCTCTCGGGGCGCCGGGGAAGCGCGGCGTGCTTCCGCGGCATCAGCTCGAGCCCGACCCCGACGACGCGCGTCAGGAGGGCCGTCAACGGCCGCGTGATCGCCGCGAGCATGCGGCCCGGCCGCGGGAGGACGCGCACGACCGTGTCGGCCCGTGAGCGGATGCTCTCCGCGATCACGACCTCCGCGGGCGGCGGCGACACGTCGGGTCCGCCGCCCAGGCGCGCGGCGGCTCCGGCCGCGGGGACGACCTCGATGAACACGGAGGCGGTGCTCCCCGTGATGCCTTCGGCCACGGCGCGGTCGCGAACGTGCCGGGCCGCGGCCCGCGGGTGCAGCGTGATGGCCGCGTTCTTGAGCGCCTCGGCGCCGATCGTCTCCACCAGGCTCCCCGCGGCCAGGACGATCGTGTCGCCCGCTTCGACGATCTGCCGCCACACCTCGGGGAGCAGATCCGTCTCCGCGCCGACCGACGCCGCTTCGCGTGTCGTCGTGCGGTGCACGAAGTCCGCGAGCTCGCCCGGCTCGTCTCCCGGTAGGAAGAGCCGGGCATGGCGCACGAGGAAGACCTGCGCGCTGCCGATGCGCGCGGCGTAGACCTCGTTGTTCACGACGACCGCGCACGCGAGGTGAAGGTGCAAGCGCCCGCGCTGTTCGCGGATCAACTGCGCCGCGCGCCGGTTCGCTTTGCGCAGCGCGCGACGGAGCCCGACCTCGACCCCGGCGGACAGGTCGTAGTAGTACTCGTGGCGGACGATCTCGGCGATCTCGCCGGCGATCTCGCTCGCGCCGCGTGACGGCGGGTCGATCTCGCAGACCAGGTAGAACCGGCCACGCGTCCGGAGCGTGGCTCCGGTCTCGGGCTCATGGGTGATCACGACGTCGCGGCCGTCCGTCGACGTACCGATGGTGCCGACCGTCGTCACGAAGCTGGCGGTCCGCATGGGGTCGGAGTCTAGGAGCGCACCGTGACGACGCTCCGGATCGACGCGATCTTCGCGCGCGGCGCGAGGACCGCTATCCGCTCCCGGAGGTCGGCCGACCGAAGGCGGATCTCCGCGGCCCACGCCCCATCGGGCACCGACACCACGAGTGTGTCCCCGTCGACCGCGATCGCCCGCGTGCGCTCTCCATCCGGGCCGAGAACGCCGGCGGCCGCGGCCGGCCAGACGTCGATCGCGCTCGCGCGTGCCACCTCGGTCGCGAGACCGAGCCCGCGGAGCACGCGGTCGACGGCGCGCGAGATCGGCTTCATGCGTGGATCCGGCCGCGCTCGACCTCGACGCGACGGGTCGTCGTGCCTGCCGGCAGCGTTGCGGGGACCGCGGAGGTGATGAGCGCCTGGGCGTCCGCGGGGATCGCTTCGATGAGGCGCTCCTGCCGGTCGCGGTCGAGCTCGGAGAGGACGTCGTCGAGCAGGAAGACCGGCGCGGTCCCGGTGCGGCCTGTCAGCCAGGCAGCCTCGGCGAGCTTGAGGGCGAGCACGACCGCGCGCTGCTCCCCGCGCGAGGCGAATTCGGGGAGCTCCCGCCCGCCGGATCGCACGGCCAGATCCTCGCGATGCGGGCCGACCAGCGTGGTGGCCTGCCAGGCCTCCTTCTCGCGCTTCTCCGCGAGCAGAGAGCGATAGGCCTCCTCCCTCTCCGCCGCGTTCTCGCCCTCGGCGGGACTGGCGTACGCGACATCGACGGTGTGCCCGCCGCTCCACCTCTCGATCGCGTCGCGGAACGCCGGCCGCACCTCGCGCACCGCGTGCATGCGCCGCAGCGAGATCGCGGCCGCCAGCCGGCACAGCTCCGCGTCCCAGAACGACATCTCCGCGGGCGAGCGGCCGGGCTCGTCACGGATCGCGCGCAGCAGCGCGTTGCGCTGCTCGAGCACCCGCTGGTACTCGCGCGTCTCCCCGCGATGGTGTCGGTCCACCTGGGCGATCATCGCGTCGAGGTAGCGGCGGCGAGCGCTGGGTGCCTGGCTGAGCAGCTCGACGTCCTCGGGGAAGAAGGCGACCACGACGATCCGGCCGAGTGCGTCGTCGGCGCGCTTCGGCGCGCCGTCGACGAGATAGCGGCGTGGCCGGCGGCGCTCCCCTTCCGTGGGGGCGAAGAGGACGGTCTCGACGCGCGGCGATCCGTCCTCACGCACGATCTCGGCCCCGAGTCGAGCGAGTGATGCGCCCCAGCGCACCATCTCGGCGTCGTCGCCGGCGCGCGGCGAGTCGCCACGAGCGAGCACGTGGATGGCCTCGAGGATGTTGGTCTTGCCGGCGCCGTTGGGGCCGACGAATGTCGTGATCCCGGGGGCGAGGTCCATCTCCGCGCGGTCATACCCGCGGAAGTCTTCAAGTGCGAGGTGTGTGACCCGCACGGCTCAACCGTCCCCCCGGCGCGCAGACCGGGGATTCAACCGGGGATGCGGAGCGGCATCACCACGTGAAGGTAGGCGTCTTCGGAGTCCCCCACGACACGCACGACGCCCGGAGCGAGGGGCCCGCCGAGCTCGAGCTTCACCTCGGCCGCGGTCAGGCTCGCCAGCGCCTCCTGGACGAAGCGGCTGTTGAAGGCGATGGTCGTGGCCTGTCCTTGGACGGTGGCCTCGATGCGGCCGGTGTTGTCGCCGACCTCGGCCGCGGTCGCGCTCACGACCAGCGGGGTGTCGCTGGTCGGGTCGACCTGGAACCGGACGATGTTGGCCGCATCGCGCGCGAAGTACGACGCGAGGCGAGTGGCCTTGAGCAGCTCCTCGCGCTGCACGGTCACCATCGTCTGGCTCGAGCTTGGGATGACCTGCTTGTAGTTCGGGAATTGGCCCTCGATGACGCGCGATACCAGGTCCACGTCCTCGGTGTGGAAGATGACCTGGCTCTTGTTCGGCGTGATGTAGATCTCGACCGGGTCGTCGCTGTCGGCGAGGATGCGCTCGACCTCGAAGAGGCTCTTGGCCGGGATGATGGCCTCGAGCTTCTCCTTGACCGGCGCGAGGAGCCTGTCGCGACGAACGGAGAGCCGGTAGGGGTCCGCTGCGGCCATGAGGACCTCGTCGCCCTCGAAGGTCGTCAGCACACCGGTGAGGACCGGCCGGCTGTCGTCGGTCGCCGCGACGAAGGCGACCTCGCGGATCATGCGCCGCAGGACGCTCTGGCTCATCTTGGTCGTCGGCCTGTCGGGTATGCCTGGGATATTCGGGAACTCCTCTGCGTCGAGCCCCTTGAGATTGGCCTCGTACGCGCCGCTCCGGATATGCACCGTCTTGGTGCGCACGTTCAGCGAGAGCTCGATGGGCCCGGGGGGGAGCGAGTTCACGAAGTCCGTGAATAGCTTCGCCGGCACGGTGATGGAGCCTTCGTCGTCGACCTTGGCAGCGACCCAGCAGTTGATCCCGACCTCGAGGTTCGTCGCGGTCAACTTGAGCCGGCCGTTCTCGGTCCGGAGGAGGACATTGCCGAGGATGGGGAGCGTTGTGCGGGTGGAAACGCCCCGTCCGGTGACCTGGAGCCCGCGCGTCAGGTTCTCCTGAAGGCACGTGACCTTCACGAAAGGTCCCCTTTCCCCGTCTCGTGTATCGATGATCGACTTATCAGGTAGCCGTAGTAGTGAGCGTGTGGACCATACGGCTTGCCCTCTCCGGGCGCATGGACACAAGGCCTGTGCTCCGCGGGTGTCGTGGATGAGCCGTGGAGAGATCGGGGGATCAGCGGGAGAGGGTTGCCGGGCATGTCGCGAAGCGGAACGATCGACACGCGCCCTGACGCCAACGCCTGCCCGCTTGTCCACAAATGGTGTCTGTTGTCCACACGAAATGGAGCCTTATCCACACAAAACCTCAGGAAATAGGCCTCATTCGGCGTACAGCATCTCCCGGATCGAGCTGACCTCGCGCCGGAAATCGTCGCTGTCGGCCATCTCGCGCTCGATCTTGTCGCAGCCGTGAAGCACGGTGGAGTGATCCCGGCCGCCGAGGGCCGCGCCGATGCGCAGCAGCGGGGCCTCGGTCTCCTCGCGCATCAGGTACATGGCGACCTGGCGCGGCAGGACGATCTGCTTGTCCCGCGCTTTCCCGCGCAGCTGTTCGACCGGGACCTGGTAGTAGCGGGCCACGATCTCGACGATCTTCTCGGGCGCGAGCGTCTGCTTCCGCGGGTTCTGCAGCAGGTGCTGGAGCATCTGCTGAGCGAGGTCCGTCGTGACCGGGACGGCGTTGAGCGTCGCGTATGCGAGCACGCGGGTGAGCGCGCCCTCCAGCTCGCGGATGTTCGAGACGATCCTCTGCGCCAGGTAGTCGATGACCGGGGGCGGGATCGCGGCGTTCTGCGCCTCCGCTTTCGCCCGCAGGATCGCGATCCGCGTCTCGAGATCCGGCGGCGATATGTCGGCGATGAGGCCCCACTCGAACCGCGAGCGCAACCGCTCTTCCAGGCTCGCGATGGCCTTCGGCGGCCGGTCGCTCGAGAGGACGATCTGCTTCCCCTCTTCATGTATGGCGTTGAACGTGTGGAAGAACTCGTCCTGCGTGCCTTCCTTGCCCGCGATGAACTGGATGTCGTCGATGAGGAGCACGTCGATGCGCCGGTAGCGCTCGCGGAACTCCTCGGTCTTCTGGCTACGGATGGAATTGATGAACTCGTTCGTGAACTTCTCGCTCGTGGCGTACGCGACGCGCTTCCGCGGATGTCGCGACATGACCGCGTTGCCGATCGCGTGCATCAGGTGCGTCTTCCCGAGCCCGCTGCCCCCGTAGACGAAGAGCGGGTTGTAGGAATGGCCCGGCCGCTCCGCCACGGACAGCGCCGCGGCGTGCGCCAGACGGTTGTTGGAGCCCACGACGAATGTCGAGAACGCGTACCGCGGGTTGAGGACGGCGCTCGCCGCGCCCTCGCGGCGCTCGGCGGGCGGAGGCGCGCTCGGGGCCTTTTCCGGAACGATCCCGGGCTTCGGGCCACTCGCGGGCTTGGCGCCGGCGCCGGGGGACGTCACGAAACGGACCTCGACGGTGCGCCCGACGATGCGCTGGAGCGCCTGGCGGACCTGGGGCCGGAACTTCTCCTCGAGCCACTGCCGGGCGAAGGCGTTCGGGACCCCGACGCAGTAGACGTCGTCCTCTTCGGACACGATGACCGTGTCCTTGAACCACGTGTCGAAGTTCGCCTTGGTGATGGCGAGCTGGATCTCACCAAGGACGGCAGACCATATCTGCTTCGCATCGACGCGGCCCTCTACGTTTCCGATCGTGACCTTCCCCATCTGCGACTGCGAGCCCGACGCGTTGCCACACCGCCATGGATCGCGAACGCGAAGCCACCCCGTAGAGGACCGCCCTTGGAAGCGCGCGAACTATATCGGACCGCTAGACTGATCGCACAACTCAGAGGGGACCGCATTGATCACTTCGATGGCGCCCCGCACATTTCCGAGAAGGGAACTCCGACGTGAAGCGTACGTATCAGCCCAAACAACGCCGCCGCGCGCGCGTGCATGGCTTTCGCGCGCGCATGAGCTCGACCGGCGGCCGCGTGGTGCTCGCTCGTCGCCGCGCTCGCGGTCGCAAGCGTCTCACCGTCTCTCGCTGACCCGTTCATGCGGGCGGAACGCCTGCGTCGCACGCGGGACATCGAGCTCGTGCGCCGTTCCGGCGATGTCCGGAGCGATCGCCATTTCACCGTGCGGTCGCGCCGCAACGGGCTCGACGTCGTGCGCGTCGCCGTGGCCTCTCCCCGCGCTGTCGGCGGTGCCGTGACGCGCAGTCGCGCCCGCAGGCGTGTCCGCGAGGCCATCCGCACACAGCTCTTGGCCCGTTCCGCGGCCCCCGGAACAGACCTGCTCGTCGTGACCCGCGCCCCCGCCGTCGACGCCCCGGCTGCGCTCCTGCGCGAAGCGGTCTCGCGGCATCTCGACGCGGTGCTGGCCACGTGACCGCCGTCGTTCTCGCCGCCCTGCGCTGGTACAAGCGCGCCGTGAGCCCGATGCTGCCGCCGGCCTGCCGCTACACGCCGACCTGCTCGGAATACGCCACGGAGGCCATCGAGACCCACGGCCTCGCGGGCGGCACCGTGCTGGCCGTACGGCGCGTCCTCTCGTGCCACCCGTTCGCGCGGGGCGGGTACGACCCCGTCCCGCAGCGAGGGAGCCGCTAGTGGAGTTCCTGGCCCCCTACTGGAACTTCCTCCTGGTCCATCCGTTGCTCTCGCTGCTGATCGCCGCGTACGGCTTCCTCCGCGACTTCGGGCTCGCGATCGTCGTCGTCACGTTCGGGATCCGGCTCGCGCTCTACCCGCTCTTCGTGACGCAGATCCGCTCGCAGCGCGCGATGCAGGAGGTCGGCCCCGCCCTCAACGAGCTCAAGGCCAAGTACGGCAAGGACCGCCAGCGCATGGCCGAAGAGCAGATGAAGCTCTACCGCGAACGAGGCGTGAACCCGGCCATGGGCTGCCTCCCGCTGCTGATACAGATGCCGATCCTCTTCGCGATGTACGCGGCGTTCATCCAGGCGCCGCTCCTCACGGGCGACCAGGTCCGCGAGCTGCTGTGGAACATCTCGTTCGTGCGCGACGCTCTCGCGCCGGGCCAGACCCTCGACACGACCGCGAACTGGCTGCCGTGGATAGCGGACTGCCCGGGGCCGAATGGCACGACACTCCGTGGTCTCGCGTGTAACGACCAGCTCTACGTGCTGCCGATCCTCGCGGGCATCTCGCAGCTGATCGCGTCGCTGATGGCGCAGCCGGCGAAGATGCCGGCCACCCAGGATCCGCAGGCCAAGATGATGCAATCGATGGTCTATTACTTCCCGATCATCACGGTCGTAATCGCGGCCGGGCTGCCCGCGGGTCTCGCGGTCTACTGGGTCAGCACCACGATCTTCCAGATCGCGCAGCAGTACTTCGTGACGGGATGGGGGCAGCTTCCGCGCTGGATCCCGTTCCTTCGCGGGATCCCCACGCCGGCGGATCGCGCCATCGCGCGCGGGCAGCGCGCCGCGATCGCCGAGGTCGAAGCGGACATGAGCGCGACGCCTGTCAAGGTGGAGGAGTCGGACGAGCGAAGCCGCGCGCGGCGGCGTCGCAGGAGGGGACGATGAGCCCGATGCGCGGCGACGAATTCACCGGCCGCTCCGTCGAGGAGGCCATCGAGCGCGGCCTGCGCGAGCTCGGAAGGCGACGCGACCAGGTCGACATCGAGGTCCTCGAGAAGGGGAAGCCGGCGAACATGCTGGGCCTGGGCGGCGAGGACGCGCGCGTCCTGCTGTCCTACGAGGAGGCGGCCGAGCCGGAGGCGCAGCCCACGCCGGATGAGGCCGAGGTCCCCCGGCGGCCCCAGGGCGAGCGCGTCGCGCGCCAGGAGGACGACGAAGAGGCCGCCGCCGCGTACGCGGAAGAGCTGCCCGTCGGCGCCGCGGTGATGACGGAGCTGCTCGAGGTCATGGGCATCCAGGCCGACGTGCAGATCGAGCAGATCCCGGGCCGCGAGGGCCTCGAGGTCGTCGGCCAGGATCTCGGTGTGCTCATCGGACGCGGTGGTGAGAACCTCGTCGCCCTTGGGCAGGTCGTGTCCGCCATCACGTCGCGCCGCGTCGGCCGCACGGTGCACGTGCCCATCGACATCGAGGGCTACCGGCGCAAGCGCGAGGATCAGCTGCGCGAGGTGGCCCACCGCGTGGCGGAGCGGGTGAAGGCGACCGGCCAGGCCGTGACGCTCGAGCCGATGCTGGCCTACGAGCGGCGCATCGTGCACCTCGTGGTGCAAGGGACGGCGGGCCTACGCACCGAGTCCGTGGGGATCGAGCCCAACCGGCGCGTCGTCATCCAGTCGACCGCGCCCGGGGCGCGCGGGCCCGCGGGTCCCCGGCCCTTCGTGCCGCGCGGTCCCGGCGGGCCCATCCGGCGGCCCGGCTCCGGCCCGCGGCGTACGTTCGGCGCACGGCCCGGCGGCTTCCAGTCCCGGTACGGGCCGCCCCGGAGGCCGAGCGGGTCCTGAGCGCGTTCCACCTCGGTCGCATCAGCCCCTGAACGCGTCAGCGTCTACAGACCCGCACCACTCCAGCCGCTAGCGTCGCGCCATGCTCCAGCCGCACGTCCCCGAGGTCGTCCGCCGCAACTTCCGCATCGACCTCTTCGGTGGCATCTGCTCGGGGATCTACGTCGCCGTGGTCGTCGGATTCATGCCCGTGATCATCCGCCGCATGGGCGGATCTACGACCGACGTCGCTCTCGTCGTGGCCGCGCCGTTCATCGGGCATCTGCTCTCGCCGATCGGGATCTACCTGCTCTCGGGACTGCCCCCGGTCCGCGTCGTGGCCGGTGTCGTCACGACCGGACGCGTGGTCTTCCTCGCGGGCGTGCTCGTCGCGACGACGCCGCTCATGCTCGGAGCGACGACGGTCGTCTTCTGGGTCGTCAACCTCGCGAACGTGGCCGCCTACACGACGGTCATGGCCGCGATCTATCCCGACCGCGAGCGAGCTCAGGCCATGGGCAAGGTCCGGATGGGCGCCGCGGTCGCCTCACTTGCCACCGCGGCGATCGCGGGGATCCTCTTCGACACGATGTCGGCGACGCTGGTCTTCGCGGCGGCCACGATCATCTCCTTCCCCGGCGCGGTCGGCTTTTTCTGGATCCGCGAGGAGGGCCGCGCCGAGGTGCCGCCCCGCCGGCCGATGTCGCGCATCGCCCGTGAGGTCTGGAGCGACCTGCGCTATCGCGACCTGCTCATCGCCCACAGCGTGTTCGGCCTCGGGAACCTCATGAACGCGACCGTCATCCCGCTGATGCTGGTCGACCACTTCGACGCCCCGAACACCTTCATCGGCCTGATGGCCGCGCTGACGTCGGCGGTCGCGGTCGTCTCCTACATCTTCTGGGGGCGGCTCATCGATCGAGGCTCATCGCTGATGCTCTCGGCCTACAGCTGCGCGTTGCTCCTCGCCGTCCCGCTCACGTACCTGTTCGCGCCGACGGTGTGGTGGTTGCTGCCGGTCGCCGTGGTGACGGGCATCGTGAACACGGGGTTCGAGATCACCTTCCACACGAACATCGTGCAGATCGCTCCGCGAGGACGCGTGCTCGATTACGCCACGGCGCAGTCTTTCGCCCTCGGGGTCCGCGGGACCGTCGCGCCGTTCCTCGCGTCGATCCTCATCGGCGTGTTCGGCGGCAGCGCGTACCCGGTCCTGTTCGTGATCATCACGCTGATGGTCATCGGGACCGTGATGTACTACCGCGCCGCGCGCGAGTTCGCCCCGACGCGCGAGGCGCTCGTCGTGGAGACCGCCCCGGCTACTTCTTAGAGGAGCCGAGCGAGGATCCGGCTGTGCCGGTCCGAGCGAGTCCGCAAGTAGCGGAGCGGCAGCCGCGAAGCGAGCCCCGCGGGGCGAGCCGACGGCTAACGAATGGGGATGCCGTTCGAGCGCATGGCGGTCGCGAAGCGCTGCGCGATCAGCTCGTAGCCCGCGTCGGAGGGATGGAATCCGTCCGCTGACACCGTCACGCTGCTCATGAGCTCCGCTGACCCGCTGTTGAGGTCGACGACACGCACCCGACCCGGGTATCTGGCGGCGAGCGTGATGATGCCGGCGTTGAAGGTCTGCACCGTCGCGAGCATGACCAGGGGGTCCACGTTGGCGTACGCCGGGACCGCGCGAAGGTCCGGGACCGTGCCGACGAAGACCCGTGCGCCCGTCCCCTGCACCAGGGCGGCGACGATCGCGTCGAGGGCCGCGGCATGGTCCTTCGGCGGCACCCCGGCGTTGATGTCATTGACCGCGAGCCACACCGTGACGATCGTGGGCTGCTCGGCGATGGCGATGGGCAGCTGCTCGCGCTGCGCTTGCGCGGTGAGCGACCCGGACACGCCGATATTGCGATAGGTGCTGCCGGGCGGCAGCAGCGCCGCGAGCCGCGACGGCCACGACCCCGTGCTCGGGTCCAGCGAGCCGATGCCGACGGTGTCCGACGCGCCGATCGCGACGTAGTGGACCGCGCCCGAGGCGCGCACGACCGGCGTCCCCGAGGGGATCGCCGTCGCGCTGCCCGACGGTGCCGGTGTGCGCGCCGGCGGTGGGCTCGCCGGCGGCCGTGTCGGCGTCGCGGTGCGCGGGGCCGGCGATGGAGCGGCTGCGGGTGCGCATGCGGCGACGATCACGACCATCACGAGCAAGGCTCGCATCGATCACGAGCGTATGCGCCGGTCGCCGGCCGACCGAGCCCGATGCGGTACGATCCACCTGTCCCTCGAGGGACCGCGGGGATGCGTGGTTTCGACAGGGCGGGAAAGCGATCCGTTGCGAGCCGGGGGTTTGCCGTTGACCCCGTGAACCTGACGGCAGGCAGACAACTGCCAACACTTCTTACGCCCTCGCTGCTTAAACAGTGAGCGTTCTGCCGGTCCACCCTCCGCGGGCCGGTAAGAGCGATAAAAGCGGAGGTGCTGCCCGCCGACGTCCGGTGAGCGGGCCCAAGACAACGGGACTGGCTTGGACCGAGAGCCCGTCGGTGGGCGCTCGGACCAGCGAGACAAAAGATCGCCGACGAGGCTTCGTGGACGCGGATCGTTCGATCGTCTTGGACGGGGAGTTCGACCCTCCCCCATCTCCACAGGGACCTGGAGCCCGACGGTCGGCTGAGCCCGAAAGCTGAAGATGGCGCGATCGAGCCGATCTGAAGGCTCGATCCGTCAATCTGAAAGCAGCGCTGGCGTCGGGGCTCGGCCGGAGCGCGAGATTCCCGAAAGGAATTAGGGACGGCGCCGGGTGTCATGGTGAGCTCCTGCGCCAACGTGCGTTTTCACATTGAGCCCCGGCCGGACTCACGGGCTTTCACCTCGCTCGATGTGAAAGCGGGTTTGGCGCTGGAGCTCACGACGAGCCTTCATATCGCCGGATCCGAAGTCCTGCTCCGGCGTGAAGTGAAGGCCGGTGTGGCGCGGCAACGGGCTCAATCTCGGCTTGCATCCCCAGCCCATCGCCGCGGTCGCTAAGGGTCTTGCCAACGTGGTGAGGACGTGGTAGATAGAACTGATGTTCGGTACACGACGGGAGTCTGAGTTGGGCCGCGGTGGCGGACCTACGCTTTCGCGGCAGGACGCGGAGCGCGTGAAGGAGGCCGGCGAGACGGTCACCAAGGTGAACAGCCGCGTCACCACTGCGACGACGCAGGTCACGACGGCGATGGACCGGGTCAAGACGCTGACGAAGGCGCGCGATGATGCGCGACACGAGCGCGTCCGTGCGGAGACAGCCGATGGTGAAGTCGCAAACGCCCGCAAGGCCGTCACGGCTGCCGAAGGAGCGATCGCGAAGGCGGCTGCGGACATCGTGCGCGTCGCGCAGGAGCTTGCGCGACTCTCTCCCGCCGAACGCGATCCGCTTACCCGCGAGCTCAAGGAATTGCCAGCCCTCCGGGCACGGGCCGCTGAGCTCCGGACGAAGGGCGCGCTCCTCGAGGACTCGCTCGGCCGCGTCACGAAGCTGCAGGCCGAGCTCGCCCCGCTGCGCCTGACGCTGCCGCCAGACGAGCGGACGCGTCGCAGGACGCGGCAGCGCGACCTAGCGGCGGAGCGTGAACGTCTGCAGCGCGCGCTCGAGGTCGCGCGCACTGGCTACGCGCAGAGCAAGCAGGCCCGCGAACGGGCGGACACCGCATTCGCGAACGCTCGGACCAAGCGCAGCGACCTGCTTGGCAAGGTGCAGCAGCACCGCGAGCGCGCGGGCGGGTTCCGATCGCTCGCCGCGGTGCGTCTCGCGGACGTTCCCGAGGCGTGGCGCGAGCGGGCGCAAGCCGCTGATGCGACTCTGGTGAACGAGCTCGAAACGCGCTTCAACGCCCTCGCCGACAGCGAGAGCCGATACGAGGAGCTCGTCGAGGCGGAACAGACCCATGGTCAGTTCGCGGCCGAGGTCGCCTCCATCGAAGAGCGCATTGAGCGAATCCCGACCGAGCAGCGGATTCCCGTCGAAACCGCTCAGGCCGAGCAGCGCGACGCGCTCGCGTCGCGGACGGTCCAGGAGAAGGAACGCGACGCCGCCAACAAGCGTGTGCACGACCTCGAGCAGCAGCGCGAGCGCAGGACCGAGCTCGAGGGCGAGGTCGGCGCCGCGCGCCGTCGTGCGCACCTCTACGGACGGCTTGAGGACTTGCTCGGACGTCGGCGCCTGCAAGCCTTCCTGATCGACGAGGCGCTCCGCGGCGTCCAGGCGTTCGCGAACGAGACCCTCGGGCGGGTCTCGGACCACCAGCTTGAACTCCACCTGCGCCGTGAGTCGACCGCGGGTGGCGACGAGGAGATCGTCATCCGCGCGACGGACCACTCCTCGGCCGACGCACCGCTGGACATCGAGTTCATCTCGGGCGGGCAGAAGTTCCGCGTCGCCGTCGCGCTCGCGGCTGGCATTGGGCAGTACGCCGGCGGCATGCGCGGCGCGCCGCGGGCGCTCATCGTTGACGAAGGCTTCGGCAGCCTCGATGTGCGGGGTCGCCAAGAGATGATCCAGGAGCTCCACAGCCTCGCGCAGTACCTCGAGCGGGTGATCGTCGTCAGCCACCACGACGACTTCCGCGACCGCCTGCTCTTCCCGAGCCGCTACGTGATCAGCCGGGACGGCGACGCAACACTCGTGGAGCGCCTGGTGTGATCAAGACAGGACATGACAGCGGGCGAGGATCTGAGGACCCTGCGCTGTCCAGTGTCGAAATGAACCACGTCCCCACGCAGCCCACCCTCGGCCTCAGTGAGCCCGGCACGACTGCTGTGTTGCAGGACGGCGCGTCGGGCCTTGCGACGCACTCAGACAACTCACCGTTCGTCTCACCCGATGGGCCTACGACGACGGCGAGCGCCGCGCCGGCCGATGAAGCAGAGCCCGAGCGCGACCCGACGCGAGCGCTCCGGGCGAAGGCTCTCGCGTGCACGGCTCCGCTCCACGACCTCCAACGCAACCGCGGGCTTCGCGGGTGGGACGCCTTTGACCTGTACGACCTCTCGCTCGTCGCGATCGACCTCGTCGTGGACAAGATGGGCTTCGACTCCGGGATCGGTGCCGATGAGCTCGTCGGGGCACTCGCGAGCCGTGCCCGCAAGCAGGTGCCCGGCACTGACTTCGAGCAGGCCCGGGCCGTGGCCGAGGGCGTTGTCGGCGCGCTCATCCGACCAAGTGTCGCCGAGTACACATCAGAGCTCGAGGATGTCCGACGGCAGTTCGAGTTCGCGCTGCTGACCGAGCACGAGCGCACCGAAGGCACGATCTACCTGCGCGCGACGAGCCAGGCCATCAACGTCCTGGTCGGCGGATTGAACGTGGACGTCGAGTCCGCGCAAATGGCCGCGGAGGCGACGCTCGAGCACCTCCTGCGCCGTCAGCGGCTTGCCGATGCCGCGGTCCCCGCGCGCGAGGCGAAGATCCGCTCGGTCCAGTACGCCGACTACGTGCGCCGACTCATCGAGGACACCAGGCGGGACGTGCGCCGCGCCGGCTGGCGCGAGCAGGTGCCCGAGCGGCTCTCCGAGATCCGTGGGCACCTGACCGAACGGATGGACACCGAGCGCAAGCTCCTTGCGGCGATCCAAGAGCAGCGCGGATCCGCCGAGCGCGAGGACCTGCGTGAACACGCCGCGCGCCTTGTGGAGATCGTGAACGACTGCTTCGACCGCCACTCCGAGCTGCACCGCGTCACCCTTGAGGCGGCGCGGGTCTACATCGAGGAGCGCGATCGCCAAACGTTCGGTCGTGTCAGCGCAATCCGAGGTGTTGACCTGACCGACGAACTCCTTCTACCAGCGCTCGCGTCGCCGATCGATCGCGTCGAGCCGGTGATCGCAGCCGTGGCCTCGCGGCTGATCGGAATGGGTCCTGGTAGTGGCCAGAAGGTGACCCCATGGCGACAGCTTTCCCTCACGTGGTTCGTGCGCGATCTGCTCCATGAGGTCCAACACCGCGAGGAGCTCGGCGAACCCGTCACGGACCCCGCGTGGGAGGAGCCAGCTCCAGACCCGCTCGAGTTCGATGAGCATACGCGCGGCTCTGTGGGCGAGCTCCTCGACGCGCTGACCACTCCGCAGCGCCTCTCGCGGCTGCTGGTCACCGCGCTCGAGCGTGGGTTCAACACCGCCGACTTGCTGCGACTGCGCGCGCTCGTCGCCACCGCACCGGAGATCCTCGCCACGGACCCAGAACAGCGCCTGCTCATCGCCGCTCCGATCGCGGCTTCCTTCCGCCTAGACGGGTTCGCCGGTGACGACCTGCTCGTCGGTCTTGCGACCGTCCTCGCCGACGAGGCTCCTGGCGCCGCGGGGAGGACGCCACATTGACGACCGACACAGCCCGCGAGGTTGGCCGATTGATCGGCTTCGGGTCCCAGCCGAAACTCGTCCCCGGACGGGATCCCGAGTACCGCGAGCTCGTGGCGCGGTACCGGAATGAACCGGAGTTCCGTGACACGTTCGACCGCACGGCCAAGGGCATGGGGCTCGAGGTCCTCGACTGTTCAGAGATCCACGGGCTGGTGCTCGCCGCGGACTCGGACGAGTCGCCCTTCCACCTCAGACTCGACGAATTCGCGCAAATGGCAGCGGAGGAACGCCACCGTTACGCGCTGGTCTTCCTGTCCATCGCTGCCGCGAGCTACCCACGCGCCGACGCACTCGAGGACGAGACCGGACCGCTGCCGCAGATCACGGTGAGCCAGGTCGTGCGCTTCATGAATCAGCTCGCAGCGCGAGTCGCAGATGAGCGGGGCAAGAACCACGATCCAGACCCGCCCGCGGACGAGCCGCTGCACCAGCGCTTGTACCAAGCCATACAGACCTGGGCCGACACCGCGGCTACCGCGGACCAGCGCAGCCACCCGCGCCAGAAATCTGGCATGGTCCGGCGGTCTTTGCGGTGGCTCGCGGCCAACGGCTGCGCCGACGATGTCGGCGAGGACGCCTTCCGCATGCGCAGCCGTTTCCGGCTCTTGGTCCTCGACGGCATCGGCGCCCTGCCCAGACAGACAGGCACCACTTCCGTTGGCGAGGCGCTTTCCTTCCTACGGACGCTCTCGGGCCACGACGTATGAAGCTGCAGATTTCGCGGATCTACCTTGCGGGCATCGGCCACACGGAGGCGCGAGCGGATCCGCTCACGTTGACGCTCCTCGGCCACGCCGACGCGAACCCTGAGCACAGCTTGCTGTTCCTGCGGAACGCGGGCGGCAAGACGAGCCTCATGCGCGAGCTCTTCTCGATGCTCCACCCCGCGATCGTTGAGCGCATCGGACGTGAGGACACGGCGGGACGTACCGGGAACCTGGTCGACTACATCCTCCGGACCGACACGGCCCACGTCGTCGTGGAGTGGCGGCGCGTCGACAGCGGCAAGCTGTTCGACGACTGGACGCTGCTGACAGGCATGGTCGCGGAGTGGCGGGGCGAACACGTGACCCGGAGCATCGCCGATCTCAACCGCGCCTGGTACTCGATCAGTGGGCCGTTCGAGCGCGCGTCACTCGAGCAGCTCCAGTTCTTCATCGAGAAGGACGGCGCGCGGCACCGCATACGACTGCGTGCGTTCCGTGAGCAGCTTGCCGCGCTTGCCCGCGGACGCGGCGCGCCCGCCGTCGAAACGTTCGACGTGCAGCAGCGCTGGGTCGAGCACCTCGACAGCCTCGGGCTCGACCGTGTGCTCCTGAGGTACATGGGCGAGATGAACCACAGCGAGGCGGGCGCCTCCGCGATCGCGCACTGGCGTACGGAAGTCGACTTCATCCGCTTCTTCGTCAAGACCGTCATCGACCCAGGCGAGGTCGAGAGCCTCCAAGGTGAGATCGCTGCGACGGCCGACAAGATCCGGCGTCTGCCTGACCTAGAACGGCAACTCCGCTTCGAGCAGAGCGTCCACGCCGAACTGGGTCCGCTCGCCGAGAGCGTCAGAGCGCACCGGCGCGCCGAGGAGACCTACGGGCAAGTCCGTTCCGATGCGCGCTTGCTCCTGCGCGGCTTCGAGGCCCGCGAAGGAATCGAGCGCGAGCGCGCAACGGCGTCCGAGCAGCGGGCGCGCGAGCGCGGACGCGCCGCGCAGCAGCACGAGAGCAGCGCCGACCGCTGGCAGGACATCGCACGCGAGCATGACCAGACCGCCGCACGGTTCGCGCAAACGGAAGCTGAGGAGTCCTATGCGGAAGCGCAGCGCCGCGACGAGCAGGGCGGTCGGGACGTCCAGGCGTGGCGGCTGACCGAGGACCTCGCGCGGCGTGACGCGGCGGAAGCTGAGCTAGGCGCGATCGAGGAGCTTGCGGCGAAAGAACGCGAGCGCTTCGCCCCGCTCGAACAGCAACGTGACGAAGCAGCGCGCGCTCTCGCCTCGACCCTCACTGCGACGGCCGCGCGCGCCGACACGAACGCCACCGATGCTAACGCGCGTGCCGGCAGCGCCGCCGATCTCGCTCGTGCGAAGCGGAAGGAGCAGACCGACGCCCTCACCGAGAGCGCAGGCCTTGAGGCCGACGCGCGCGCCGATGAGGCGCGCCTGGAGAGCGCGCGCTCGCAGCGTCAGCGGCTCGTCGCGAAGGGCTTCGTCAAGGCCGACGAGCCAGCCCGGGTCGCCCTTGCGAGGGAGACCGCCCGAGAGAGCGACGCGCACGACCGCCGCACGGCGGCCGAGCGCGAACGGGGCACGCTTGCGACGGAACGGCTGGATCTGGAGCGCGAGGGCCGCAGCGAATCCGACGAGCGCATCCGCCTCGAACGCAGCCACACCCAGACAGCGAGAGAACTCGATGTCGCGGAGGCAGAGCGCGCCGAGCTCGCCGCCGATCCACTCGTCCTAGAAGTCGCGCAGGAAACGATCGCAATCGATATTGAGGCCCTCGGCACGGCCGTCGCCGAGCGCCTTCGTGTACGTGCCGAGGCTGGGACGCAGCGCGCTCGCGAACTCGACCTGGCCGCAGCCAGCGACCGGCGTGCGATCAGCGGCCTGACTGAGCAGCACCTGCTGCCGGCGCCGCTCGAAGTGGAAAGCGCCCTGGATGCGCTCGCCGGTGCGGGGATCAGCGCCGCGCTCGCCGCCACGCACTACGCGGCGAACGCGATGAACGCGGACGAACGCACGCGTGCCTCCGCCGCGCGGCCTGACCTGTTGGCCGGGATCGTCCTCTCGCGCGCGGCTGACCTTCCGGAGGCACGCCGCGTCCTCGACGCGACGCCGCTCACACGCAGCGTGCCCCTGGTGGTGGGACCCGCGCAGGTCCTCTACGAGGCGTCTGCGCGGCCCGATGACGCGAGCTTCGTCCTGCCGCCCTCGGACGCGGCGTGGGACACGAGCGCCGCCGAAGTGGAACTCCTCCGCCTGACTGAGCAGACCACCGCAATCGACGCGCAGCGCGCAGAGCTGCTCGGACGCGCGGACACAGAATCGCAGCTCGCGCGCCGTCTCCTCGAGCACCTCGACCGCTACCCCGTTGGCTTCGTTGCTGCGCAACGCGCGCTGCGAGCTGGCTACGCGAGTGAGCTCGAGCGGCTCGGGACTCGCGAGAGCCAGCGGATCTCACGGTTGCAGCAGATCGATACGCGCGACGACGAGCTCCAAGCCATAGTCCGCGGCTCACACGAGATCGAAACGGATGCCGCTGCGAAGCGCGCCGCGCTCGCGGAGCTCGTAGAAACGGAACAACGTGTCGCCGGGGTCGAAACGCTGATCGTGCAGCGGCGAGAGGAAGCGCGGGCAATGCGGGAGCTCGCGGAGGTCGCGCGACACGAGGAGGAGCAAGCGCAGGCGGAAGGCAGACGCGCCGAGGACGAGTCCCGTGACGCGCGTCGTCTGGCGACCGAGCTTCGGGCCGAGGTTGCGAGGCTGGCCGTCGCGCCCGGTTCAGAGGCCGCCTTCGACCGCGGGGCGCTGCCAGAGCTGCGTGCGCGATACGAGGAGCTTGACCAGCGCGTCAGGCGGAGTTTCAGCGAGTCAGAGATCCTTCAGCGGCTCGACTTTCAGGGCCGGCAACTCGCGACCATGCGGGAGCGAATCGCTCGGGAGCCCGCCGACGTACAGGCCCGCGCCGGAGAGCTCGTTGCTACCGCCGACGGCACGACCGCCGAGGGAAGGGCCGCCGCGCTGCGCCGGGCCCAAGTCGCTAGCGAGCAGGCGTCCCAGGCCCGGCGGGAGGCCTATGCGGTTCTTGAGGACGCCAAGCGAGCCCTACGTGAGATCACGGAGACCATCGAGCGTGCGCGACGCTCGGCGCGCCTCACGCCGAAGGAACTCGCGCCAGACCGCACGACGGCGAAGCTACGCGCAGCGGAGGCACGTGCGCGCTTTGACCAGGAGAAGGCGCTCGCCGAGGCCGCCGAACGTGATCGCGCTGCCGCGGAGCAGGAGCACAAGGACGCGACCGATCTCGCGCGCACGCTGCGGAGCTGGATCGATCAGATCGGGGCGTCGCTCGGGCCCGAGGACTCGCAGCCGCCAGTTCAACCGACGACGGTCGCCCCGGCCGTGGGCGATCGCGACACGCTCGACTCGCTCGGGAAGCACACGCGAGACCGGCTCCTTCAGGCAACGAACGATCGGAACGACGCACAGCGCCTCTGGCGAGAGCGCGACGACGCGGTCATGCGGGTCGTCGTGCGACCCGAGTTCGCCGCGCTCGCGCAAGGGACCGTGCGCCTGTACGACGCCCTGCGGCAGCAGACCGCAGAGGAGCGCGCCACCCGCATCAGCGAGCTGCTCATCGAGACGCAGACGCTCATTCGTGTCGTCGAGGCCGAGCTCGCCGCGGCGGATCAAGACCTTGACCTCGCCACGACCGCGCTGGCGAAGACGGTCGGTAACGCGCTCGCCGAGATTCGCAACGCTGAGCGCAGTTCGCGACTCCCCGAATCGCTACATGGCTGGGCCGGCGAACCCTTCCTACGCATCAGCATCAAGTCGAAGCCTGCGACAGCCGATGAGATCAAGGTTCGGCTGAGGCCGTTCGTCACCAATGTCGTGGGTCTGCAACACGGTCCTGTCGGCGATGAGCTGCTCGTCCAGGCGCTGTTGCACGCGGTCGCTGGGTTCAGCGTCGAGATCCTCAAGCCCAACGAGTCCTTCGAGCCGTTACGCGTCCGCATCACTGAGCTCGCCTCGTTCTCTGGCGGGCAGCGCGCGACCGCGGTGATCGCGCTGATGCTCATGTTCTCGGAGCTCCGTCGGCGCAGCCGCGCGGCCACGCGCGACGCATCGCTCGGCACGCTCATCCTGGACAACCCGCTCGGCAACGCCAACGCCGGCTTCCTGCTCGATGTGCAGCTGGCGGTCGCACGCGCCGCCGGGATCCAGCTGGTCTACCTCAGCGGGATCCAAGACCTCGCTGCGATCCGCCGATTCCCGAACTTCGTCGCCCTGGCGAACAGTGCCGCGCAGAAGACTGGCTGGCGGTACATCCGGGCCGACGACGAGCTCCGACGTGCGATGCGTCCGGATGACGACGGGCCGGGCGGGAAGCTCTCGGCGGCGCGTGTCTCCGTGGCGACCCGGCCATGAGCGTCGCAGTGCCCTCGCTCGTCGAGGCCCTCGCTCAAGAGCTCGTGCGCACGGATCCGAAGCGCAAAGCGCTCACGCAGCAGGAGTACACCGAAGCGTTCCTGCGCGCGGCGCCGCATCTGGCGACGTCGCCGGACCGTCAGCAGCACCTCGCCGAGGCGCTCGGCGAGCTCGAAGCTCGGGGCGTGCTCGTCTGCGCGAAGCGACGTCAGGGATCCGGAGCGCATTCGCTGCCGAGCCGCATCGTGCTCCTTGGCCGGGCTGACGATTCGCGCGTGAGCGCCGAGGTCGCGCGGTATCCGTGGAGACCCGAGCTGGCCTTCGCGACAGGGTTGCCACTGCGACGAGCGGAGTTCGACGCTCTCATTGCAGTCCAGACGTTCCTTCGCGACGCATCGCACGCGGGCTCGCTGCCGCTCGGGGAACGCTCATTACAGCTCTTTGGCGACGAGAAGCGACTCGATGGGCTCGTGCGGAACCGCCGGCTCTTCGGACCGGGCCGGCTCACGCTCGAGATGCTCAAGGCGCACCGCTGCCCGCCTCCGTTTTCCTACACGCAACGCGGCGACGGGCGTGTCGCCCTTGTCATCGAGAACGCGGCCACGTACTCATCCGTTCTCGCAGCTCTTCCTACAAGCAGCCCGGTCGGTGTCGTGGCGTTCGGCGCTGGGAATGCGTTCGCCAGTACGGTCGCCTATTTCGACGAGTTGAGGGCCCACGGCACGCCCATCGAGGCAGTCCGATACTTCGGCGACCTCGACCCCGAGGGTCTTCGCATTCCCGCAGGCGCGGATCGTGTCGCGCAGGAGCTGGGGCTCCCACGCGTGCTGCCTGCGCCAGCTCTCTGGAGAGCGCTCCTCGGGCGCGGGCGCCCGGCGAAGCACCCTCCCACCTCTCCTGAAACGGCGGCGTCCCTCGCGACGTGGCTCCCCCAAGATCTCCGAGCTGCGGCCGGCGACCACCTGGTCACCGGGAGGCGGCTTGCCCAGGAAGCGCTGAGCCTGGACATCCTGAGAGGCGACCTTTCGTGGGCGAGCGCCGAGGGTCTCGGCGTCTTGTCGACGGACTCGTAGGCTCAGTTCACTGTGATGATCGGGCAGCAGGGCGGGCTGACTCGTAGGCTCCTGGGCGCCGTTCGCTGCCCTTCATGGGAACCGTCGCCCGCCCTGCCATCACGGCGGCGGTCTGACTTGATAGGAGCCGGTCCGGCTTGACCCGAG
>JACPOT010000069.1 GCA_016191385.1 Chloroflexota bacterium
CTTCTACCTCGCGTACGGCAACCTCGCGCTCGGCGCCTTCAACCTCATCCCGGCGTTCCCGCTTGACGGCGGACGCGCTCTGCGCGCGCTGCTCTGGGCGATGCGGCCCGGCTTCGAGCGCGCCACCCTGCGCGCCATCGCCGTCGCGCGCGTCGCGACGGTCGGCCTGGTGCTCGCCGGTCTGTGGCAGGTCGTGAGCTCGCAAGCGACCGGCGGCCTCTGGCTGATCCTGATCGCGTGGATCCTGTGGGGCGCCGGCGACCAGGAGCGGGTTCGCATCACCGTCGAGAGCGCGCTCCGCGGACGCAACATCGCACCGCTCGTGCGCTTCGACTTCCTCACGCTCGACGCCGAGGACACCCTCGACCGCGCGGCGGAGCGGATCGTAGCCGCGCCCCCGCAGCCGCTCTACCCCGTTGTCGCGGACGACGCTGCCGTCGGCACCGTGACTCCGGCGATGTTCAATGCGGTCCCGCTCGGTCTGTGGGCCGCAACGAAGCTGCATTGGCTGGTGCGCCGCGCACCCGCGGTCCCGACGATCGGACTGGAGACCCAGGCGCTCGCCGCCCTCGCGAAGCTGGACGAGCTCCGGATGGATGCGCTTCCGGTCAGCGAGCCGGGCGTCGGGGTCATCGGGCTCCTCGAGCGCAGCTCGGTCGCACGCTGGATCGAGGTCACCGCAAGCGCATCGACGTAGCGATAAGCGGCCACCCGCGCGTGGAAAGGTCCCGCCGATCAGGCCGCTAGCGGTCCTTGGTCGCGTGGACGAACAGGCGAGCGGCCATGCGGCCGCCGAGCCCGGCCAGGATGCCGACGGCGACGAGGACCACCGCCCAGAGGAGGAGGGCGAGCCAGTCGATGGGCATGGCGGTCATCCTCGGGGCGGGGGCCACCCCCGCGACAGGGCCGAAGGTCCCACGCCGCTCGGTCCGCGCGGCCCTCTGCGGGGACTGCCGGCCGGGCGAAAGTCGGCCTGGTGAACGCGCTCGTCGTCTCGAGCGATCCCGCGATCCGCGAGGGGTGGGCGCGGGCGCTGGAGGCGTGCGGCATGACCGTGTCGCGCTGCGTCGGACCCGACGTCACCTGCATCCTCATGAGGGGAGAAGGGCGGTGCCCGCTCCTCGAGGAGACCGGGCTCGCCCTCTATCACGAGACCGCCCTCAAGGAGCCGTTCCTGTCCCGGCTGCGCGCGTCTCACGGGTCGGCGATGGTCGTCGCGACACGCGACCGCCACCGCGTCAACGGCGACCACGAGCCGGCCATGTCCTACCTCGTCCACAAGGTCTAGGCCTCGCCCGACCTGCGAGCATGGGCGCGGTGAGGGCGAGGGCGCGCGCCTTTCCGCGCGGGATCCGCATCTCGGCGTTCGTGCTCCCGTCGCTGCTGCTGGGCGCGCTGATCCTCTTCGAGCACTTCGTCCTCGACCCGCTCCTTCCGTCCAGCCTCTCCCACCTGGTCACGTTCCTCCTCGGCGTCGTCGGGGTGATCGCCTTCTCGCTCGCGATCTTCGACCGCCTGTCCGAGCTGCAGCTACGCGAGCGCGAGCAGCGGGAGCGGCTCGGCGACCTCGCGGAAGCCCTCGAGCGCCGCGGCCGCCAGCTCCAGGCGCTGAACGAGGCGGGCATCAGTCTGGCGGCGGAGCTTGACACCGCGGCGGTCCTGCAGAAGATCGTGGAGGCCGCCCGCGAGGTCGCCGGCGCCCGTTACGCAGCGCTTGGGATCTTCAACGAGAACGGCGAAGTCGTGCAGTTCCTCACGGCCGGGATCACGCGGGAACAGCGTGAGCGCATCGGCCTGCTCCCGCGAGGCCGTGGCCTGCTCGGGCTCCTCCAGGACGAGCAGCGGCCGATCCGGCTCCGCTCGATCGCGGAGCATCCCGCTTCGGTGGGGTTCCCGCCGAACCATCCGCCTATGGGAAGCTTCCTCGGCGTGCCGATCGTCTGGCGCGGCCGCTCGGTCGGGAACCTCTACCTGACCGAGAAGATCGGGCCACCCGAGTTCACGGAGGAGGACGAGGAGGCGATCGTCACGCTCGCCGCCCAGGCCGCCGTCGCGATCGAGAACGCGCGGCTCTACGAGCAGGTCGGCCGCATCTCCGTCCTCGAGGAGCGCCAGCGCATCGGGATGGACCTGCACGACGGCGCGATGCAGTCGCTGTACGGCGTCGGACTTCTGCTCGAGGACGCGGGCGAGCGCGTGAGCGCGGAACCGAGCGCCTCGCGAGCGGCGATCGAGCGGGGGATCGAGCTGCTCAACAACGCGATCGCCGACATGCGCCGGTATGTCGTGGGCCTCCGGCCGATCCACGGCGCCGAGCGGCCGCTCTCCGAATCATTGCCATCGCTGGCCTCGGAGGTGGGTCGCCAGGCGGGCCTCACCATCAGGGTCGACGTCGACCGGGACGCCGAGCGGGACCTCGACCCCGAGCAGCGCGAGGCGGCGTTCTACGTGGCTGCCGACGCGCTCACGAACATCGCGCGACATGCCCGCGCGACCCGCGCCGGCATCCGTTTCGCGCGCGAGCGCGGCCGGGGCGCCATCCTCGAGGTCGTGGACAACGGCATCGGATTCGAGCCCTCGGCCGGCACGGATGGGATGGGCCTCCGCAACATGCGCGAACGCGCCTTCGTCGTCGGCGGCAGGCTCGCGGTGGACCGCGCCCCCGACGGGGGGACACGGGTGAGGCTCGAGCTGCCCCTCGAGCGGGAGGCACAAGCGTGAGCGAGGAGCGTCCCATCCGCGTGCTGGTCGTCGACGATCATGAGGTCGTTCGCGAGGGCCTACGCACGCTGCTCGCCAAGCAGACGGGCATGACCGTGGTCGGCGAGGCCGCCGGATCGAAGGAGGCGGTGACGACGGCAGCAAAGGCGAAGCCGGA
>JACPOT010000070.1 GCA_016191385.1 Chloroflexota bacterium
CGGCATCTCTGCCGCCGCTCCTCCGGGGTCGCCTTTGACCCGTTAGGTCGCGATCACCTCATGAGACAAGGAGTCCAGAAGTGCGTCGCCACGGGTCATTGGTTTCCCACTGGCATCTGGCACTTCACATCACCTCCTTCCTTACGGACCGATGCTAGCAAGATCGTTCCCGCAGGTCGTGCTCGCGGCGACGGGTCCTGCCGGCGCTCGGCGGTCGCGCCCGCTCCGGCGCTCGGGCGAGCCTTGAACCTGACCTCTCTCTCGGTCGTCCTTTTGCTCCCCGCGCCTGTCGCGTACGCGACCGCAGGGCTCGCGCCGTCTCCCGTCGCCGCTCGCGTCGGCCGGATCGCGCCGAGGCGAAGCACTTGCGCTAGGGCGCGAGCAGCTCCACGTTCGAGGCGATGGGGCCGGAGGCGTCGGCGATCGTCAGCGCCGCGAAGACCACGCTGAGCGCGACGACGAGTGCGATCAGGAAGCGCGTCGAGCGGAGCGCGCTCATGGCATGTACGGCATCGGGTTCACGGCCCGGCCGTTGACGATCGTCATGAAGTGAACGTGCGGCCCGGTGGTGAAGCCGGTCATGCCCACGTAGCCGATGACGGTGCCTGAGGTGACGAACTGGCCGACGCGGACCGTCGGCGGCTTCGAGTCGTCCATGTGGCCGTACAGGGTCGAGAAGTTCGAGCCGTGGGCGATGATCACGACCGTCGCGGTGTCGCCGTACGCGAGGTACGGCTTGCCGACGGTGACGACCTGACCGGCGGCGCCGGCGCGGATCGGCGTGTACATGGGGGCGGCGATGTCGAGGCCGTTGTGGAAACCGCCCCAGCGCGGGCCGAAGCCCGATGTCAGCGGACCGACCAGCGGCCATACGACCATCTTCCCGGTGAAGACCGCGAGGCCCGATCGCGCGGCCATCTCCGCCGCGAGCGCGGCGTACGCCGCTTCGGTCTGCTCGAGCCGCTTGTTGAGCTGGAAGGTCTCGTTGTTCGCGGCCTGCACCGCGCCGACCGCGGCCGCCTTGTTCTGCGCGGCCTCGCCGCGTAGCTGCGCCTGCGTCCCGATCGACGCTTTCATCTCCGCGGCCATGGCCTCGTATTCGGTCTTCTTGGTCGCGAGGGCGGCCTTCTGACCTTCGATCTGCTTCCGCAGGCCGACGAGCTCGAGCCCCTTCGACGTCACGCCGTCCTGCTTGGCGGCGGTGGATGCCTTGAGTGAGCGGATGTCATTGACCAGCTGCTGGTCCTGTCGGCTGATCAGCACCATCGTCTGGACGCGGCTCACGAACTCGGTGAGGGACGAGGACGACAGCAGCATCTGGAGGGGGCTCACGCGCGCCTGCCGGTAGAGCGCCTTGAGGTGGATCGCGTAGATCTCCTCACGCTGCGCGATCTGGCGCTGCTGCTCGGCGGCCTGCGCGCTCAGAGAGTCAATGAGGCTCTGCGTCTCCGCGAGCTGGAACGCGACGAGCGAGAGCTGCTCCTCGTCGATCTCGATGTCGAGGCGGAGAGATTCGGCGATGTCTTCCGCCACGGCCTGCCGCGCGGCGAGCTCCGAGATCCGCGCGTTCGCGGAGTTCACCGCGGCCTGGAAGCGGTTCGCCTCCTGCCGGTAGCGCTCGGCGTTCGCGCGCGACAGCTGGACCGCGCGCTCGAGCTCCTGCTTCTCGCGGGCGAGCTGCTCGAGCCGCTGCTGGTCACCGGGTTCGGCGCTGGCGGGCGGGGCGAACGGCAGCGCGATGAAGGCGGCCGCAAGCACGGCCACTGACATCGCGCGCCAGCGGCGCACCCCACCTCCCCGGACGATCCGGGGAGCTCCCATAGGCCGCGCATCCTTGCACCCGTCATCGGTATCGGTCAAGCCCGTCCCCCGCGCGCGCAGGCCGAGGGGCCGCAGCGACGAGGTCGAGCACGCGGGCCCGAGGAAGGGCCTTGCCCGACCGAAGGGATAGAACGTCATTTGGCCAGGTACGTCCGGACGGAGATGGACGCGCCTCCCGCGCCGATGAGGAGGGCCGACAGGAAGACGCCGGCGGCCAGCTGCGTGACGAAGGCGGGCCCGAGGGTCACCGGCAGGATCTCGAGGAACCGGATGAGCGTCGAGGTCACGGGACCCGCGCCGACAGCGAGGCCGCCCAGGGCCACGATCGCCCCGAAGGCGCCGACGAGCATGCCCTCGAGCACGAACGGCGCGGCGATGAGCCGGTCCGTCGCGCCCACCAGCTGCATGATCTCGATCTCATCGCGCCGCGCGTGCACCGCGATGCGGATCGTGTTGACGATCACGAACAGCGCGACGAACAGCATCATCGCGAGGACCGCGATACCGCCGATGGACAGAACGCGCGTGATGGTGAGGAGCTGGTCGACGATCTGCGGGTTGTCCACCACCTCGGTGATCACGCCGCTCCCGACCTCGCCGCGGAGCTCTTCGGCGACGCGGCCGCTCTCCTGAGCGCGCGCGAGCTTGATCTCGAGCGACGCCGGCAGCGGGTTCGTGCCGATGTCCTCGATGGGGCCGAGCGTGCCGCCGGCGCTCAGCTTGCGCAGCGAGTCGAGCGCGTCCTGCTTGCTGACGTAGTCGACGCGCGAGACGGCGGCGTCCTTCTCGATCCGCGCCTTGAGCGCGAGGATGTCGGAGATCTTCGCGTCATCGGAGATGTACGTGGTCAGCTCGACCTTCGACTCGAGGAGGGTGATCGCCGACCGCAAGCCCTGGTCGGTGACGGCGAAGAACGCGAAGAGCAACAGCATCAGCGCCACCGTCACGGTCGAGGCCACGCTCATGACGGCGTTCCGGGAGAAGCCCTGCCACGCCGCGGTGAAGATGTAGAGCGCCCGCGTCATGCGGCGTACTGCCCTTCGCGCTCGTCGCGGACGATCCGCCCGTGGTCGAGATGGACCACCCGACGGCGGAGCGCGTTCACGATCTCGGCGTTGTGCGTGGCCACGATGAGGGTCGTCCCCAGCTCGTTCACGCGGACGAGGAGCTTGATGATCTCCCACGTCGTGACCGGGTCGAGGTTCCCGGTCGGCTCGTCGGCGACGAGGATCTTCGGCCGCATCACGAGAGCGCGCGCGATGGCCGTGCGCTGCTGCTCGCCGCCGGAGAGCTCGCGCGGGAAGTGCCCTCGCCGCTGCGTGAGGCCGACGAGCGCGAGCGCGCGCTCCGTCTCTTCGCGGACGGTCTTGCCATCGTGGCCGGTGACGATCAGCGCGAACGCGACGTTCTCGGCGACCGTCTTGGTCTGAAGCAGCTTGAAGTCCTGGAAGACGATCCCCACCTTGCGGCGCAGGTGCGCGACGCGACCGCGCGGGAGCCGCGCGACGTCCTGGCCGTCGACGACGACGCGGCCCGTCGTGGGCAGCTCCTCGCGGATGAGGAGCCGGTTGAGGGTGGACTTGCCGGCGCCCGACGAGCCGACCGCGAAGACGAACTCGCCTGCGTCGATGCGCAGGTCGATGTCACGGAGCGCGTAAGTCCCGTTGGGATAGCGCTTGCTGACGTCGTCGAGCGTGATCAATCGCCCTTCCCCTCTTGGTCGCCGAGCCGACCGTATCAGTCAGCCCGCGTTCCGCACAACGCCGGAAGGGGCCTCGCGATACGTCTGGCAGGGGCTGAGACGAGATCGTCCGCTTGGCGAACGGCCGAGGGCACCGTTACGGGGCCGCTAGCGCTTGAGGGGCAGCTCCGGCTGGGAGGTCGCCGCAGCGCCGAAGGTGGCGATGGACGCGATGGTCGCATCGCCGGTGGCCATGACCTTCACGCCCTGCGTCGCGCGTGAGAGGACGCGGATCTGGTCGAGCGGGACGCGGATGACCACCCCGGTCGTCGTGATGAGGAGCACTTCCTGGGTCGCTTCGTCGACGGTCTGGACCGCGGCGATGTCGCCGGTCTTCGCGGTGACGGCCCCGAGGATCACCCCCTGGCCGCCGCGCCCCTGGGTCGGGAACTCGTCGGCGTCGGTCCGCTTGCCGTAGCCGCTCGCGGTGACCGAGAGCACCTGTGTGCGCGGCCGGACGATGCCCATGCCGACCACGCCATCGCCCTTGGCCAGCCGCACGCCGGTGACGCCCTGGGTGGGCCGGCCCATGGGCCGCGCGTCGGTGGCCTTGAACACGATCCCCTTCCCCTTCTTCGTGGCGATGAGGACGCGGTCCTTGTCCGTGCACGGCGCGACCCAGGCGAGCTCGTCGCCCTTGCGGAGCGCGATCGCGATCAGGCCCGCGCGCCGGACGTTGGCGTATTCCGAGAGCGGCGTCTTTTTCACGAAGCCCTTGCGTGTCGCCATCACGAGGTGCTGCGCGGCGGAGCCGTCCTTCAGCGCGACGAGGGCGGACACGCGCTCGCCGGCCTGCATGGCCTCGAGGATGTTCTGGATCGGGGTCCCCTTCGCCGTGCGGCTCGCGTCCGGCAGCTCGTGGACCTTGAGCGCGAACACCCGGCCGCGGTCGGTGAAGACGCACAGCCGGTCGTGCGTGCGCGCGACGAGCAGATGCTCGACGTCGTCCTCGTCGCGGGTCTGCATCCCGATGACGCCGCGGCCGCCACGGTGCTGCGCCCGATACGTCGAGAGGGGCATGCGCTTCACGTAGTTGCGGCTCGAGACCGTGATGACGACGTCCTCGTCGGCGACGAGGTCGATGTCCGAGAGCTCGCGCACCGTGTCGTCGACGATCCGCGTCCGGCGCTCGTCGCCATACTTCTCGGCGAGCTCGTCGAGGTCCGCCTTGATCAGGGCCATGACCTTCCGCGCGCTGGCGAGGATCGACTCGAGCTCGGCGATGAGCTTGATGGTCGCCTCGTACTCCTCCTCGATCTTGGAGCGCTCGAGTCCCGTGAGGCGGCGCAGCTGCATGTCGAGGATGGCCTTTGCCTGGATCTCCGATAGGCCGAACTTCTCCTGCAGGCTCGCGAGCGCGGTCTCGGGCGTCTTGCTGGCGCGGATGGTCTTGACCACCGCGTCGATCTGGTCGAGCGCGATCTTGAAGCCCTCGAGGATGTGGGCGCGGTCCTTCGCCTTGGCCAGGTCGTGCGCGGTGCGGCGCCGGATGACCTCGCGGCGGTAGTCGATGTGGTGCTGGAGGATGTCCTTCAGCGACAGCGTCCGCGGCTGGTCGTCGACCAGGGCGAGCATGTTGAAGTTGAAGGCCGACTGCATCGCGGTGTGCTTGTAGAGCGAGTTCAGCACGCGCTTGTGGTCGTCATCGCGCTTGACCTCGATGACCACGCGCATGCCGTCGCGGTCGCTCTCGTCACGCAGGTCGGATATGCCCTGCAGGCGCTTGGACTGCACCAGCTCGGCGATCTTCTCGATCAGGGTCGCCTTGTTGACGGCGTATGGCAGCTCGTCGACGACGATCGACCAGCGGCCGCCCTTCATCTCCTCCTCGTGCGCCCTGGCGCGCATGACGACGCGGCCGCGGCCGGTGGCGTAGGCGCGGCGGATGGCGTCCACCTTCTCTGCCTTGCCCGTCTCGACGTTGCGCTGCTCCTCGGACCGGTAGACGAGCGCGCCACCGGGGAAGTCGGGGCCCGTGATGGTCTGGGAGAGGTCGTCGATGGTGAGCTCGGGGTCGTCGATGAGCCGCTTCGTGGCCTCGACGACCTCGCGGAGGTTGTGCGGCGGGATGTTCGTGGCCATGCCGACCGCGATCCCCGTGGAGCCGTTGACGATGAGGTTCGGCAGGCGCGCCGGGAGGACGACGGGCTCCTGCTCGCGGCCGTCGTAGTTCGGCCGGAAGTCCACGGTGTCGCGGTCGATGTCGGCCAGCAGCTCGGTCGCGATCGCGGCGGGCCGCGCTTCGGTGTAGCGGTCGGCGGCGGGCGGGTCGTCGTCGATCGAGTTGTGGACGAACACGCCGGCGGACAGGGCGAAGTTCTGCGTGATGTCGACCGTGAGGTCGTACACGTCCGCCTTGCCCGCCGCTTCGACCTTGTCGACGCGCACCTGGAGGCTGGCGGGGATCGGGAACGCGCCCGTGCGATGGAGGCGCTCGGGGATGGCGGTGCGCGCGAAGGGCATGAGCTGATCCTTGGTCTTGAGCGATCGCGCCTCGCGGTAGGTGCCGTCGCGGAGCATGAACCGGTGGTCCGGCGTGCAGACGATCTCGTTGCCCGTCGAGAGCGTCACCTTCACCACCGCGTCGTCGCGCTTGACGAGGCGCGGCGCGCGGACCGGCTTGAGACGCACGTTGCGGTGCTGGTCGATGGTGAAGACGTCCGCGCGCACTCCGTGGCGCGTCATCTCGATGAGCTCGATGAACGTCTTCTGGTCCCCGTTGGTGAGCTCGACCTTCGTGTCCCCGCTGAAGCAGCCGAAGTTGCCCTGGCCCTGGATCAGCGGATAGCGGACGGTGAAGTCCTGCGCGAGCCGGACGAGGGCGTCGTAGATGGGGAGGTTCCCGTGGGGGTGGAACTTTCCCATCGTGTCGCCGACGATCGCGGCGGACTTGCGGAACGGACGGTCGGGTCGCAGGCCCAGGGAGTTCCACATCGCGTGCAGGATCCGTCGCTGGACCGGCTTGAGGCCGTCGCGCACGTCGGGGAGCGCGCGCGCGACGATGACGCTCATCGAGTAGTCGAGGTAGGCCTGCCGCATCTCCGCGCGGAGGTCTGCGGGGATGATCCGCTCGCTGCCGCCGCCCTCGATCACGTGCGCCCGTGCTCCAGGCTTTGCTCCTCCCGCTCGACGGCCGCGCGCACGCGGACGAAGGCGTCGGCAGCCCCGGAGTAGCGCTTCTCGAGCTCGCGGCGGCGGGCCTCGGGCATGCGCAGGAAGAGGCCGTCGGCCTCGGCCAGGATCTCGTCGTCGCTCGCCCGCGCGACCGTCCCATGCAGCTCGATGGCGCGGCCGCGATCGCGGACGACCTGACCCGTGACGCGCAGGTCCTCCCCCACCGGAACGGGCCGGCGGTAGGTGACGTCGAGCTTCGCCGTCACGCCCCAGATGCCCTGGTGGAAGATGGCCCAGCCCATCGTCTCGTCGAGGAGCGCGGCCACGACGCCGCCGTGCAGCGTCCCGTCATAGCCCTGATGCTTCTGCTGCCCGACGTACGTCGTCTCCGCGCGGTCGCGCGAGACGTCGAAGTCGAGGTGCATCCCCGCGGGGTTGAGATGCCCGCAGGCGAAGCACCAGTGCTCAAAGTCCACTCCGAGCTCGGACAGGCGCGCCACCTAAATGTCGAGGCTCGCCTTCTTGGCGTTGGCCATGATCCACTTCTTGCGGCCCTCGACCTCGGTGCCCATCAGCTCGTCGAACACGAGGTCGGCCTGCTCGGCGTCCTCGAGCGTGACGCGCTTGAGCGTCCGCGTGGCCGGGTTCAGCGTGGTGTCCCACAGCTGCTCGGCGTTCATCTCACCAAGGCCCTTGTAGCGCGCGATGGCCGGCTCGCGGCCGCCCTTGCCGTCGTCCGTGCCCTCGTCGCTGTTCGTCGAGACGGCCTCGGCGGGCTGCTCCGCCTTCTTGCGCGTCTCGCGCTTCTGCTTCGCGAGGGCCTTCAGCTCCTTGGTGGCCTTGTCGCGCTCGCTGTCGGAGTACACCCAGCGGATCTCCTTGCCGAGCTGGATGCGGAACAGCGGGGGCATGCCGATGTAGACGCGCTGGTCCTCGATCAGCGGGCGGAAGTGCCGGTAGAGGAGCGTGAGCAGGAGCGTGCGGATGTGCGATCCGTCGACGTCGGCGTCGGCGAGGAGGATCGTCTTCCCGTAGCGGAGCTTCTTCGCGTCGAAGTACTCGCCGATCCCGGTGCCGAGCGCGGTGATGATCGCCTTGATCTCCTCATTGCCGAGCATCTTGTCGGCGCGCGACTTCTCGACGTTGAGGATCTTCCCCTTGAGCGGGAGGATGGCCTGGAACCGCCGGTCGCGGCCCTGCTTCGCCGACCCGCCGGCGGAGTCGCCTTCGACGATGAACAGCTCGGAGCGGTCGGGGTCGCGCTCCTGACAGTCGGCGAGCTTGCCGGGCAGTGAGAACCCGTCGAGAGCGCCCTTGCGCAGCACGAGGTCACGCGCCTTGCGCGCGGCTTCGCGCGCGCGGAACGCGGTGAGGCACTTCTCGATGATCCGACGCGCGTCCGGTGGGTTCTCCTCCAGGTAGCGCCCGAGCTCCTCATTCACTGCGGTGGCGACCTGGCCCTGCACCTCGGCATTGCCGAGCCGGGTCTTGGTCTGTCCCTCGAACTGCGGCTCCTTGATCTTCACGCTGATCACGCTGGTGAGCCCCTCGCGCACGTCCTCGGACGTGAGGTTGGGGTCCGCCTCACGGAGGAGGCCGATCTTGCGCGCGTGGAAGTTCAGGGTGCGGGTGAGGGCGGTGCGGAAGCCCGTGAGGTGGGCTCCGCCGTCCATGGTGTTGATGTTGTTGGCGAACGTGTACACGCGCTCGGCGAACGAGTCGTTGTACTGGAGCGAGACCTCGATGATCGTGCCGTTCTCGAACGTGCGCTCGACGTACACGGGCTTGTGCAGAGTCTCGTGCGCCTTGTTGAGGTGCCGCACGAACGAGACGATCCCGCCGTCGAAGTAGAAGCTCTCGTCAAGGCCGGTGTCCTCGTCGCGCAGCGAGAGCCACAGCCCCTTGTTGAGGTAGGCGGTCTCGCGCAGCCACTGCGAAATGATCGAAGGGTCCCACTGGATGACCGGGAAGACCTCGGGGTCGGGCGTGAACGTGGTGATCGTGCCGGTGAGACGCTCGCGCGGGCTCCAGCTGAGCTGCGGCGGCGTGTCGCCGTTCTTGGCGATCGCGCGCACGGGGCCGAGCGGCTTGCCGCGCTCGTACTCCTGAGTGAAGACCTTGTTGTCGCGGTGGACCTCGACGCGCAGATGGCTCGAGAGCGCGTTCACGACCGAGAGGCCCACGCCGTGGAGGCCGCCGGAGACCTTGTAGCCGCCGCTGCCGAACTTCCCGCCGGCGTGCAGGATCGTGTGCACGACCTCGAGCGCGGACTTGCCCGTCTGGGCCTGCTTGTCCACGGGGATCCCGCGCCCGTTGTCCTTCACGGTGACGCGGTCGTCCGTGTGGATGACGATGTCGATGCGGTCGCAGGCGCCGTTCATCGCCTCGTCGATGGAGTTGTCGAGCATCTCGCGCACGAGGTGATGCAGCCCGCGCAGGTCGGTCGTGCCGATGTACATGCCGGGCCGGCGGCGAACGGCCTCGAGCCCCTCGAGGACCTGGATGTCCTTGGCGCTGTATCCCGCGGAGCCGTTGTCCTTCTTCACGGCGCGACCGTTGGTCACTTCACGCGTCGCCATCAGCGCTTCCTCGTCCCGGTCAGCATCTCGTGGAGGCGGTCGAGGTCGTCCTCCGAATAGAACCGGATCGTGATGCGCCCGCCCTTGCGGGCACGCTGGATATCGACCTTGGTGCCGAGGACCGCGCGAAGCTCCGCCACGCGCGCACGCAGATCCGCGTCCCCGACACGGTCGCGCGGGGCCGCTTTCGTGCCCTTCCGCTTGATGCGGCGGACCAGCGCCTCGGTCTCGCGGACGGACATCTCCCTCGCGATGACGTTCCCAAGGGCCGCGATCCCCTCGGACACGGTCAGCGGCAGCAGGGCGCGGAGGTGGCCCGCGGAGATCTTCCCTTCGGTGAGGGCGTCCTGCAGGATCTGCGCGGCCTCGAGCGAGCGGAGCGTGTTCGCCACCGCTGGCTGCGAGCGTCCGACGCGCTCCCCCACCTGCTGCTGCGTGAGGCCGTACGTCTCCATGAGGAGCTTGTAGGCGCGGGCCTCATCGAGCGCGTTCAGGTCGGCGCGCTGGACGTTCTCGATGAGCGCCAGCTCGAGGCGGTCGGTGACGTCATCCCGGATCACCGCGGGGATCGTCGTGCGGCCGGCCATGCGCGCGGCGAGGACACGGCGATGGCCCGCGACCAGCTCGAACCCGTCGCCCTTGCGCGATACGACTATCGGCTGCAACACGCCGTGTCGCCTGATCGACGTGGCCAGCTGCTCGAGCTCCTCGGCGGGGAACGAGGTGCGTGGCTGCTGGGGGTTGGGGGTGACGCGCTCGAGGGGGACCTCCCCGATACCAGCAACGGGTGCAGAGCGGCCAGGAACGGTATCACCGTTCGGGCGAGCCGGCGTCTGGCCGAGAAGGACGTCGAGACCGCGCCCCAGCCCGGTCCTCACGAGACCTCCGCGAGTGCCGGGCGCTGCTGGACGCGGGCGCGCCCCTCGAGCTCCTGCGCCAGCTCCGCGTACGCGTGGGCCGCCCGCGAGCCGGGGTCATAGATCGCGATCGGCTGGCCGTGACTCGGCGCCTCCGCGAGCCGGACGGCGCGGGGGATGGTGACCGAGGCGATGAGGTCGGGGAAGTGCGAGCGGACCTCCTCCGCGACCTGGACGGACAGGCGGTTCCGGCGGTCGTCCATGGTGAGCACGATGGCGATGACCCGCAGGGGGGGATTCAGGCGCGCGCGGACGGCGTCGATGGTCCGGAGCAGCTGCGCAAGACCCTCGAGCGCGAGGTACTCGCACTGGACCGGGATGAGCACGGACTCGGCTGCGACGAGTGCGTTGACCGTCAGGAGGCCCAGGGAAGGCGGGCAGTCGACGAAGACCCAGTCATACGCCGCCACGCCCTGGAGGGCCGACTTGAGCCGGAACTCCCGGGCGAGGGTGGGGACAAGCTCTACCTCGGCGCCAGCCATGGCCGGTGAGGACGGGACGACGTTCAGGCCGGGAAGCGAGGTAGGGACCACCAGATCGGCTAGGGGCTCCTCCCGGAGCAAGGCGTCATAGAGCGAGCGCTGCCCGTCGCGGGGCAGGCCCAGTGCGCTCGTGGCATTCCCCTGAGGGTCTGTGTCGACGATCAGCACCCTCGATCCGCGCTGGGCGAGAGCGGCTCCGAGGCTGATGGCTGTGGTCGTCTTGCCAACTCCGCCCTTCTGGTTGGCCACCGCGACTATGGGCATGGGGGCCGACGTTCCACGTGAAATAGAGGGGTCGTTGGACGACTCGGACGGTGCTCTGGAGGGTGGGGGAAGAGTGGAGTCGTCGTGGTCGGATCATACCGCGTCCGGACCCCGATGGGTAATCGGACGGGCGCCCCCGCTGAACCCAGGAGTGGGCGCATTGCAACCATAATCGATATCTGAGGGCCCCGCCGGGCCGGAGCGACCCGACCGTATGCTGCCGCCGATGGCCCCCAGCCGGTGGACGCCCGTGACAAAGCGCATCGCGCTCCTGGTGCTCGTCGCCGCGGGCGTTCTCCTCATGGCCAGGCTGGGCGAATTGGTCTTCCCGTTCGTCTGGGCCTTCATCCTCGGCTACGTCCTGCTGCCGGTGGTCGCCCTCATCGAGCGGCGGACCGGCATGCGCCGGGGCTTCGCGGCGGGGATCGTGTTCCTCGTCATCGTCGGCTCTATCGCCGTTCTTCTCCGCGTCGTTGCACCGCTCGCCATCGGAGAGGTCCGCGACCTTCAGCGCGCGCTGCCCGCACTGCTCACGAACGCGCAGGGAACGGTGGGCGACTGGCTCGATTCCATCGGCGCCGGCGATCTCAAGACCCTCGTCTTCGTGCAAGGGACGCAAGGGATCTCGCTCGGCCTCGGCCGGATGATCGTGCCGCTGGCGACGGCCATAGGGCGGTTCGCGCTCGAGCTCCTGATCTTCCTCATCGCCGTGTTCTTCGTCCTCCGCGACGCGCCACGCGTGTTCGAGGCCATCCGCGGCCTCATTCCGCGCGAGCATCGCGTGGAGATCGTTCACATCGGCGACCAGGTGAGCCTACTGATCAGCCGCTACATCCGGGGGCAGCTCGTCCTCGTCGCGCTGATGGCGAGCGTCACGACGATCGGCCTGTCCCTCTTGGGCCTGCCCTACGCGGTCGTGCTCGGGATCGCCACGGGGTGGCTGGAGCTGGTCCCCATCGTCGGGCCCATCACCGCCGGCGCGATCGCGTCTGTGGTGGCTCTCGGGCACCAGAACCCGTTCGGGTGGTCGCAGCTGAGCTACGTCGTGGTGGTGATCGTGATGTACACGGTCCTGCGCCACGCCGAGGACTACTTCGTGATCCCGCTGGTGATCGGCCGGATCGTCCGGCTCCATCCCATCGTGGTGATCTTCTCCGTGCTCGCCGGCGGCGCGCTGCTCGGTCTCCTCGGCGTGGTCCTCGCCGTTCCGACGGTGGCGGCGCTCCGCCTCGTGCTGGTCTACGTGATGGCGAAGCTGCGCGATGAGGATCCGCTCGTGAAGCTCGAACGCGAGATCGAGGAGACCACGGGCACCATCGAGGCCGCGGAGGCGCGAGCGCTGCCGCGCCAGGCCTAGCGCACCGCCAGGCGTGCGCCTGCTCCTCGCGATCGTCGTTCCGCTCGCCGCCGCGCTGTTCCAGGGAGCGATGCCCGGCCTGCTGCCGGTGGCCGGCGCGTTCCCGAGCCTGCCCGTCCTCGTCGCCGCGTCCTGGTCGGTGGCGGCGGGGGCCCGCGAGGGGCTCTGGTGGGCCTTCGTCGGGGGCCTTGCCAGCGACGTGCTCTCGGGCGGGCCGCTCGGCGCCTTCACCGTGGCGGCGCTGCCCGGCGCGCTGGTCGTCGGGCTGGGGGAGCGGCCCCTCGCGAAGCCGGTCCCCGTCCTGACGGGAGCGCTGGCGGTGGGACTGGCGGCGCTGCTGACGCAGATCCTCTACGTCGGCGTCCTCGCCTTCCTCGGTCACCCCGTCGCGGCGGCCGCCGCGCTCGTCCCGCAGACCGTCGGGGTGGGTATCTACACGGGAGCGCTCGCGCTCGCCGCCTACCCCCTCGCGCGCGCGGGACGCAGACTGACCGAGAAGGAGTCGCCCTTCTGATGCTGCATCGCGATCGCGCTTTCGTTCACGGCCGCCGGATCGCCGCCTTCGCCCTGGTGATGGTCGGCGTCTTCGTCGTGCTCAGCGTCCGGCTGTGGGAGCTGCAGGTCACCAATGGTGCTTACTACCGCGGGCTCGCGGAGCAGAACCGCGTCGTGCGGGTCCCCGTCCCCGCCGGGCGCGGCGTGATCTACGACCGCAATGGCCGCCTCCTCGCGCGGAACGATCCCGGCTTCGCGGTGAGCGTCATCCCCGTCGACCTTCCGCGGTCGCGCGAGGGCGAGGTCGCGTCACGGCTCGCGGCCTACGTCGAGCGGACGGGGGCCGAGGTCGCGAAGGCGATCGCCGACCAGCGCGTGCGCAATCCCTACGAGCCGGTCAAGGTGACCACGCGGCCGCTCCCGCGCGAGACGGCGCTGCTCCTCGTCGAGCGCGCCGAGCTGTATCCCGGCGTGCGCGTCACCGCGGAGGCCGTCCGCGTGTACGAGAACGGCCCGCTGTACGCGCCGATCCTGGGTTACGTCGGTCCGATCACCGAAGAGGAGCTCGCGGCGCGGACGGGTCAGCAGTACCTGCTCCAAGACGTCGTCGGCAAGACGGGGATCGAGTGGCAGTACGAGAGCTACCTGCGTGGGACCCTCGGGTGGCGCGAGATCGAGCGCGACGCCTCCCTGCGCGAGCTGCGCACCCTCGCGCTGATCCCGCCCACGTCGGGGAACGACCTCGTCCTCACCATCGACGACCGCCTCCAGAAGCTGCTGAACGCCGAGCTCGAGCAGGGCGTCAAGGAGGACCGCTTCACCCAGGCCGTGGGGATCGCCATGAACCCGCAGAACGGCGAGATCCTCGCGATGGTCTCGACGCCGGCGTACGACAACAACGCCTTCATCGAGGGCGTGACCACGCAGCAGATGCGCGCGTGGAACTCCGACGATCGCAAGCCGCTGGTCAACAAGGCCATCGGGGAGATCTACCCGCCGGGGTCGACCTTCAAGCTGGTGACGGGCCTCAGCGCGCTGAGCACCGGCGTCGCCACGCGGAACACCGTGGTCAACGTGACCTCGAACGTGCTCGTCGTCGACGGCTGGCGCTTTTACGACTGGACCGTCCACGGGAGCCTCGACTTCCTCAACGGCTTCGCACGCTCCAGCGACATCTACTTCTACACGCTGGGCGGCGGGAACCCGTACACGGGCCAGCGCGGGGCCGGACCGGACGCGATCGCCAAGTACGGCCGCATGCTCGGGTTCGGCGCGCCGACGGGCATCGACATCCCCGGAGAGGCCGGCGGGATCATGCCCGACCCGCTCTGGAAGCTGGCCGCGTTCGACGAGCAGTGGACGCTCGGCAACACGTACCAAGAGTCGATCGGCCAGGGCTTCGTCGCCGTCACGCCGCTGCAGCTGCTGAACGCGTACGCCTCGGTGGCGAACGGGGGCACGGTGTACAAGCCGCGCCTCCTCAAGGAGGTCACCAGCGACGGCAAGGCGGTCTACTCGCCGCAGCCTGAGGTGGCGCGTAAGCTCGAGATCGCGCCGGAGCATCTGCGTCTGATCCGCGAGGGATCGAGGCGCGTCGTCACGATCGGCATGGCGCCCATGCCGAACGCGAAGCTGGCGATCGCCGGGAAGACAGGCACGGCCGAGTTCGGGGAATCGGCAGGTGTCGACTCCGTGGGGCGGCAGAAGCTCGGGTTCCACAACTGGTTCGTGTCGTTCGTGCCGAAGCAGGACAACACCGACCCGACCGCCGAGATCGCGATGGTCATCTTCACGTTCGACTCGAGCCGCTCGCTCTGCGACGTCTGCTACAACCCCGCGGTCGCCATGACCCAGAAGATCCTCGAGGCCTATCTCACGGATCCGAAGGCGGGGACCACGCCTTGAGCGTCCGGGCCATGGCGCTGCCGCAAAAGGCCGCGTCGCCGCTTCACGATCGTCCGAGTGCGCGGCGGCTGCTCGACCTCGACTGGATCCTCGTCATCGCGACGCTGCTGCTGATCGGCTACGGCTTCGTGATGGGCTACTCGAACACCATCGAGGACCGCACCTTCACCGGCGACATCGGCCAGCAGCTCCTACGCTCGATGCTCTACGCCGTCATCGGCCTCACGGTCATGGCCGTCGTCGCGCTCGTGGATCATGCCTGGCTCGGGACGCTCGCGCCGGTCTTCTACCTCGGGACGCTGGCGCTGCTGGCGGTCGTTCTGGTCATCGGCCAGTCGACGCTGGGCGCGACCCGCTGGGTCACGATCGCGGGCTTCAAGTTCCAGCCCAGCGAGTTCGCCAAGGTGTTCATGGTCGTCGTGCTCGCGAAGTGGCTGGCCGACCGCGACGTCCGCTCGCCGTTCACGCTGGCCGGTGCCCTCGCGCTCCTCGCGGCGCCGGTGGCGCTCGTCTTCAAGCAGCCCGACCTCGGGACGAGCTTCGTCTTCCTGGGCATGTTCTTCGGTCTCGCCTTCATCGCCGGCGCGCGTCTCTGGCATCTCACGGCGATCGCCGCCGCGGGTGCCGCCGCGCTGCCGGTGGTGTGGGGGAGCCTCAAGGAGTACCAGCAGGCGCGGCTCACGGTCTTCCTCGACCCGTACAGCGACCCGCAGGGCGCGGGCTGGAACATCATCCAGTCCCTCATCGCCGTCGGATCCGGTCAGCTCACGGGCAAGGGCCTCACCGCCGGCACGCAGTCGCCGCTCGGGTACCTGCCCATCGCCGAATCCGACTTCGTCTTCTCGGGACTCGCCGAGGACCTCGGCTTCGTCGGCGCGCTGATCCTGTTCGTCCTTTACACGGTGCTGCTGCTCTCCGCGCTGCGCATCGCGCATCGCTCGCGCGACCCTTTCGGCACGTACCTCGCCGGCGGGATCGCCGCGATGCTCTTCTTCCAGATCGTCGTGAACGTGGGCATGGCGGTCTCGCTCATGCCGGTGACGGGCATCCCGCTCCCGTTCATCTCACAGGGGGGCAGCTCGCTGATCTCGATCTGCTTCGCGCTCGGCGC
>JACPOT010000026.1 GCA_016191385.1 Chloroflexota bacterium
GAGAACTTCATCGACCCGCTCGTGGACTGCCGCAGCTGCAAGCACCGCTTCCGCATCGACGACCTGCCCGGAGGCGAGCGACTCATCGACGCGTGGCGCGCGGGGAGCGTCGACCTCAGCGCCATCGCCTGCCCCTCGTGCGGGCAGAAGCAGCTCACCATGCCGCGGCAGTTCAACCTGATGTTCAAGACGTTCGTGGGGCCGGTGGAGGACTCGGCCTCCGTCGCGTGGCTGCGGCCGGAGACGGCCCAGGGCATCTACGTGGACTTCGAGAGCGTGCAGCAGACGACGCGCAAGCGCCTCCCCTTCGGCATCGCGCAGGTGGGGAAGGCGTTCCGGAACGAGATCACGCCCGGCAACTTCCTGTTCCGCTCCCTGGAGTTCGAGCAGATGGAGATGCAGTACTTCGTGCGGCCCGAGGGCTCGGCGGACGCGTTCGAGATGTGGAAGGCCGAGCGCCTCCGCTGGTACACGGAGCTGGGCATCCCCGCCGCGAAGCTGCGTTTCCGCGACCACGCGCCGAACGAGCTCGCGCATTATGCGAAGCGCGCGACCGACATCGAGTTCGAGTATCCCTTCGGCTGGAAGGAGCTCGAGGGCATCCACGACCGCGGCGACTGGGACCTGCGGCGTCACAGCGAGTTCAGCGGCAAGGATCTCTCGTGGCAGGACGAGGTCGCGAAGGAGAAGGTCCTGCCGCACGTCGTCGAGACCTCGGGCGGCGCGGACCGCGGCACCTACGCCTTCCTCCTCGCCGCCTACGACGAGGAGCCCGACAAGGGAAGCGTCCGGACGGTGCTGCGGCTCCATCCCGCGCTCGCGCCGTACAAGGTCGCGGTGCTGCCGCTCTCGAAGAACGACAAGCTGACGCCGCTCGCGCGCGAGGTGTGGGCGTCACTGCGGCCGCACTTCCTGACGACGTACGACGAGACGCAGGCGATCGGGCGGCGCTACCGCCGGCAGGACGAGATCGGGACGCCCTTCTGCGTGACGGTCGACTTCGAGTCGCTCGAGGACCGCGCCGTGACCATCCGCGACCGCGACCCCATGTCGCAGGAGCGCGTGCCGATCGCGGATCTCGCCGCGCGCCTGCGGGAGAAGCTGGCGCTCTAGCGGCGGCGGTACCCGTCCTCGTCGTCGCCGAGAAGGCGCCGCCCGAGCGTCTGCGCGACGGTCGTCGCGAGCGCGGTGAGCAGGGCCGAGGCCGCGCCATACACGACCGCTTTGGGACCGGTGGCGTCGACCTCCGCGAGCTCCTTCCGCAGCTGCTTGCGGAAGCGCTTGCGCGCGTCGCCCTTGAGCTTGTCGATGCGGCCGCCGAAGCGCTCGACGAGAGCGTCGACCTGTCCGTCCATGGCCCGCTTCTCGCGTCCGCGACGCATCAGCGCGACCGCGGCGGCGGTCGCGAGAGACCCGAGCGAGCCGAGCACCGCCACGGGCTGGCGGAACAGGACGTTGCGCGGGTCCATGTCCTCGCGGATGCGCTCTTTGAGCGCGTCGACGTCGCGCTCGATGGCCCCGCGCAGGATCCCTAGCTCTCGGTCTGTCCGAGCAGACGCTGTTTCGCCCACGAGATGGTCTCCTTTACCGACGAGATCGAGCGCGTGGGACCGCGCAGCTCGCGCGTCTTCCACCCACGCAGACCGGTGAGGAGCGCGCCGAGGAGGAGGACGCCGGCCACGATGAGGGCGGCGATCGGCAACGGGAGCCAGATCGCGATAACTGCGACGAGCAGGATCACGAACGAGAAGAGGAAGAGCAGCCCGAATACGGCGGCGATGGCCAGCCACTTCGCGGCACCGAGGTTCGCGCGGAGGATCTCCGCGATCTCCTGGCGGGGGAGCTCGAGCTGTTTGCGGATGAGGGTCCGCACGTTCTCCCGGATGCGACCGATCAACGTGCTGTATCCGGGTCGTTCGTACACGCCGCGCGACGCTAGCACATCGACTTGCGCTGACCGCATCGCGTCCGACGAAGCAGGAGTTCTGCCAGAATGACCTCGTGAAGCGCGCTGCCGCGCCGAAGCGCCGGGCGCGCCCGACCGCCTCGCGATCGAAGAAGTGGGTCTACCTCTTCATGGACGGCAAGGCCGAGGGCAACGCCTCGATGCGCTCGCTCCTCGGCGGCAAGGGCGCGGGCGTCGCGGAGATGACCAACGCGGGCTTGCCCGTGCCGCCTGGATTCACCATCTCGACCGAGGCGTGCAATGCGTACTTCTCGGCCGGGAAGCGGCTCCCGCCGGGCCTCTGGGAGCAGGTGGAGAAGGGGCTCGCGCGGCTCGAGCGTGCCGCGGGAAAGACGTTCGGCGACACGCACGACCCGCTCCTCGTCTCCGTGAGATCGGGCGCGGCGATGTCCATGCCCGGGATGATGGACACGGTCCTCAACCTGGGGCTCAACGACGACGCCGTGCGCGGCCTGGCGACGCTGACGAAGAACGAGCGCTTCGCGTACGACGCGTACCGCAGGTTCATCAGCATGTTCGGCCGCATCGTCCTCGACGTGCCGGCGGAGAAGTTCGATCGCGCCCTCGACGCAGCGAAGGTGCGGTCCAAGGCCAAGACCGACGCCGATGTCCCGGCGGCCGAGCTGCGCAAGCTCGTCGACGCGTTCAAGGGCATCGTGCGCGAGCACACCGGGGATCCCTTTCCGACGGATCCGCGCGCGCAGCTGCGCCTTGCCATCGAGGCGGTGTTCCGGTCGTGGTTCGGCCGGCGGGCTGTCGACTACCGCAAGACGTTCAAGATCAGCGACACGCTGGGGACCGCCGTGAACGTGCAGATGATGGTCTTCGGGAACATGGGCGGCGACTCGGGGACGGGCGTCGCGTTCACCCGCGACCCGAACACGGGGGCGACGGAGCTCTACGGCGAGTACCTCCTCAACGCCCAGGGCGAGGACGTCGTGGCCGGGATCCGCACGCCGGCGAAGATCTCGGAGATGCGCTCGCAGCTGCCGAAGGTGTACGCGCAGTTCGAGAAGATCGCGAAGCGCCTCGAGAAGCACTACCGCGACGTGCAGGACCTCGAGTTCACGATCGAGCGCGGGACGCTCTACATGCTGCAGACGCGGTCGGCCAAGCGGACCGCCCGTGCGGCGGTGAGGGTCGCGGTCGACATGGTCGCCGAGCGCCTCATCACCAAGGACGAGGCCCTCTCGCGCGTGGACCCGCTCCAGGTCGAGCAGCTGCTCCTGCCGCGCTTCGACCAGAAGGAAGTGGAGAAGGCACGGACCGCCGGCCGCTGGCTGGCCAAGGGGCTCAACGCCTCACCCGGCGCGGCGACCGGCCGCGCGGTCTTCGACGCCGACCGCGCCGTCGCGCTCAAGGGCCAGAAGCAGCTCGTCGTGCTCGTCCGTCCCGAGACCAGTCCCGACGACTTCCACGGCATGATCGCGGCGACCGGCATCCTCACGGCGCGCGGCGGATCCACGAGCCACGCCGCCGTCGTCGCGCGCGGGCTCGGGCTCCCGTGCGTCGCCGGCTGCGCGACGCTCTCGATTGACCTCGATGAGAAGGTGATGACCGTCGGGAACAAGACCATCAAGGAAGGCGACTTCATCTCGATCGACGGGACGACCGGCGAGGTCTTCCTGGGGGAGCTGCCGACCGCGCTCCCCGACTTCGAGAAGGAGACCGAGCTCCAGCAGCTGCTCGCGTGGGCCGATAAGCGCCGGCGCCTGGGCGTGTGGGTGAACGCCGACACCCCTGAGGAGTGCCGCCTGGCCCGCCGGTTCGGCGCGGAGGGCGTCGGCCTCGCGCGGACCGAGCACATGTTCCGCCAGTCCGACCGGCTGCCGGCCGTGCAGGACATGATCCTCGCGGACACCGAGGAGGCGCGCCGCACCGCGCTCGCAAAGCTCCTCCCGTTCCAGCAGAAGGACTTCGTCGAGATGTTCGAGGCGATGGGCGAGCTGCCGGTCGTCATCCGGCTCATCGACCCGCCGCTGCACGAGTTCCTGCGCGAGTTCGCCGACGTCGACATCGACATCGCGGTCGCGCACGCGACCGGGAAGGCCGGCGTGGACCTCGAGCACAAGAAGGTGATCCACAAGCGTCTTGAGCAGCTCCACGAGGACAACCCGATGCTCGGGCTGCGCGGCTGCCGCTTGCTGCTCGTCTACCCCGAGATCCTCGAGATGCAGATCCGCGCGATCCTCGGCGCC
>JACPOT010000012.1 GCA_016191385.1 Chloroflexota bacterium
CCGGGCCGCTCGCGGCCTCCGGAGCCCTCTTCGCCGCGACCGAGGCGGACGCGCTCGTGCAGTCCCATCCGCTGGGCCACCGCCGCGAGCGCATCCCCCGAGACGACGCCGGAGCGCAGCGTCGTGAGCACGCCCTCGCTCGCGTCGGGGAAGCGCTCGAAGAGGTCCTCGCCGACGACGAGGCTCACGACGGCGTCGCCCAGGAACTCGAGGCGCTCGAAGTCGCCGGCGCGCTCGTCGGGGTGCTCGTGGATGTACGAGCCATGCGTGAGCGCGGTCTCGAGCAGCCGCTCGTCCTTGAATCGGTACCCGGCGATCCCGTCCCTCATGGCCCCCTTCTCATAGAAAGAGGCAGCGGGCCTCACGGCTCGCTGCCTCCCCATATCTCGCGTGTGTCGGTGTCAGAAGGATCTTACGCGATGATCAGCCCCCGGTCTTGTCGGTGATGTACTCCATCGCGTCTGAGACGGTCTTGATCTTCTCGGCTTCCTCGTCGGAGATCTCCATCCCGAACTCTTCCTCGAGGCTCATGATCAGCTCCACCAGGTCGAGCGAATCGGCGTTCAGGTCGTCGACGAAGGACGCCTCGGGCTTCACTTCGGCCTCGTCCACGCCGAGCTGTTCGACGATGATCTTCTTGAGCCGGTCGTACGACGGACCCTCGGCCAACGGGACCTCCTCCGCACCCACGTCAGCCGCGGATGCCGCGGCAAGTGTCTCCGGCCCCGAGAAAGGCGTCAATTCAGCCATTTCCGTGGCCGGCGGAACCGTGCACAGCACCGAACGTTAGTCAGCGCGTGAGGTCCATCGCTCTCGCGGCGGCTCTGGTCCTGGTCGGCGTCGCCGCCGTCGCGGTCATCCTCGTCGGTCGGCCGGCCGGGCCCGCGGAGCCTGCGGCGAGCGCCCACCCGACCGGGACGGCGGCGACCGAGACGGCGGTCCCCGTACAAGCCGTGCCGGTGCCGAAGCGTGTCTGGTTCGCGCGCGATCAGCTGCCGCCGATCGCGGCGATGGTCCTCGGGGCCGGTGGTCCGAATGACAGCCTTGGACGGATCTCGTCCAGGATCGGCGCCCTCCGCGACGCGCAGTCGAAAGATGTCCCGCCAGGGGCGATCAATGTCGTCGCGCTCATTGGCACGTTCAAGCAGGACTCCGTTGGTGTCACATCGCAATTTGAGACGGGAGGTCGGGTCGATGGCGACCTCCTCACTCTTGAGCTCGGCCGCGGCCAGTTCGACCGGATCCGGGGCGCGCTTCAGACGCAGGCCGTCGTGCAGCAGCTCGTCTACACGGCGACGGAAGAGCCCGGGATCAGCCGCGTCCTCCTGACCGAGCGCGGCGGGGCGAGGCTCACGATCGACCAGCTCGAGATCGACAAGCCGCTCACGCGCGAGGACGTGATGGGGTACCCGTTCAGCGGCGCCGAAGCGCCGTCGATCGCGGGCCAGGGCGTCCCGGTGCAGACGGAGGTCCCGCGATGGAGCTTTTCGAACGACGCGGGACCGGGCCTAGGCCGTTTCTCGCTCGAGCTGCGGGCCAAGTCCGTGGTGACGGGCGGCCGCCTCGACCCGACCGTACGGGTTTCGCTCTCACGCTGCGACGCATGTGGATCGAGGTGGCAGTTGCGAGTCGATCTGCCGGATGCAGAGGCCCCGAGCCCGGCGCCTCCCTTCCAGGAGTTCGTCGCCGGGCCTATCAGGTCGTTCGACGTGCCGCACACTCGCGGGCCGGCCGACCTCGGAACGATCTTCCTCCTCGGGCTCGATGACGCCAGGCCGTGGCGCGTCACGACCGAGCCGACGGGCGCCGGCACGGCGCGCATCAACGTGGACATCGGCGGCCGGCCCCAACTCCTCACTAGGAACATCGCGGTCTACGTCCCGGACCCGGACGCGACCATGACACGGTCCTTCACGCTCAGCGGTGCCGCGCGTGTCTTCGAGGCGAACGTCATCTGGCGCATCCGCGACGCGAGCGGACGCGCCGTCGCTCAGGACCACACCACCGCGACCATCGGAACGAGCCCGGTGTGGGGCACGTTCGCTACGACTGCAACGGTACCGGCGAGCGTCAGCGGCCAGGTCACCCTCGAGGTCTTCTGGGCGAGCCCGAAGGACGGCGCAGAGATGGATCTCATATCCATCGCGCTGACGGTGCGCTAGGCGGGGTCGTCCTTCCCGCCGACCGCCGTCGCGAGGACGCCATTCACGAACTTCGGCGACGCCTCGGAGCCGAACATCTTCGCCAGCTCGACCGCCTCGTCGATGATCACGCTCGCCGGGGCATCGCCGCTGTAGCGGAGCTCGTAGAGCGCGATACGCAGGACGTTCTTGTCGATCTTGGGCATCTGCTCGAGCGGGAACTCATGGGCCAGCGCTGCGATCTCTTCGTCGAGATCGCGGCGATGCTCGATCACACCCTCGACGATGCTGAGCGCGAAGTCGCCGGCCGTCGCGTCCAGCCCGGCGCGGAAGACGCCCCGCTCCCATGTCGCCTTCGCGTCCGCGCCGCGGTTCACGTCGGTCTCGAAGAGGGTCTGCAGCGCCAGGCGCCGCGCCGCGTGACGGCCGCCGCGCTGCTCGCGCGGCCGGCGGGGGAGCTCCGCGCTCACGGCGCTGACACACCCGCGCCGATGGCCTCGATGAGGCCGGACGCGACAGAGCGCTCGGCGACGTCGATGGCCAGCTTGAGCATCCGCGCCTTGGCGCGGCCGTGGGTCACGACCGACACGCCGTTGACCCCGAGGAGCGGCGCGCTGACATAAGGCTCGTAGTCCATCGCCCGGCGGAAGCGGCGGATGCCCGGCAGGGCGAGGAGCGCCGCAGCCTTGCCGAGCGGCCCGCCGAAGATGTCCCGGCGGATCCCGTCGGTCATCACGTCGAGCACGCCCTCCATCGCCTTGGCGACGGTGTTGCCGGTGAAGCCGTCGGTGACGACGACGTCGGTCGTGCCGCGCAGGATGTCGCGTCCCTCGACGTTGCCGAAGAACTCGATGTCCGCGGCTTCGCGCAGCAGGCCGTGCGCCTCGAGCTGCATGCGCCCGCCCTTCTCGGGCTCCTCGCCCACGTTGAGCAGCCCCACCGTCGGACGCTCCCGGCCGTGTACGCGCTCCATGAAGCGCGACGCCATGCGCGCGAACTGGAGCAGGTTCTGCGCGGTCGCATCCATCGTGGCCCCGGCGTCGAGGAGACACGCCGCGCGGCTGCGCGTCGTCGGGAGCATGCCGCAGAGCGCGGGGCGGTCGATGCCGCGCACGCGTCCCAGGATGAGCAGGCCCGCGGCCATCGTGGCACCGGTGTTCCCGGCCGACACGACCGCATCGGCCTTGCCGTCCTTCACCAGCTGGGTGGCCACGGCGATGGACGTATCGCTCCGCCGCCGGAGCGCGGTGGAGGGATGCTCCCCCATGCCGACGACCTCGCGCGCATCGACGATCGGGATCCCGCCGGCACGGGGGCGCAGTGCCTCCTCGTTCCCGACGAGGAGGATCTCGGCCTGACCTCCCGATGCCCGGTACAGCAATGCGCCCCGGACGATCTCGTCCGGGGCGTTGTCGCCGCCCATCGCGTCGACCGCGATGCGCATCAGATCAGGGCACTAGGCGGCGCCTGGCGCTGCCCTCTTCGTCTTGATCGCGACGACCTGGCGCCCGCGATACATCCCGCACCGGGGACAGACCTCGTGTGGGCGCTTGGGCGCGCGGCATTGGGGGCACGCGACCAGCGTCGCCGCGGTCAAAGCCAGGTGGCTGCGTCGCATGCCCTGGTTCGCGTGGGAGTACTTCTTCTTGGGATGAGCGGCCATGGGACTCCTTAGGGGATGTCCCTCTAGTCTTTCACATCCCCGCGCCGCTCGTCCGCCACCTTGAGGGCCTGGAGCGCGCTCCAGCGATCGTCGACCGGGACCTCGTGCTCGTGTGGCGCGACGTTGAGATCGCGGCCGCACTCGGGGCAGAGGCCCTTGCAGTCGGGCCGGCACAGCGGCGCCAGCGGCATCGCGAGGATCACCTCTTCGCGCAGAAGGGGCGCGATGTCGATCCGGAAGTCGGACCCGATCTCCTTCGCGTCGAGCGGCGGCGCGGGCATCGCCGCGCCGGTCTCCACGTGAAGCTTCGCGTAGTACTGCTCCGCGAACGTGGTCCGCACGCTGGAGGAGACCGCGGTGAGGCAGCGGGCGCATTCCTGGGCGATGGTCGCGGCGATGTCGCCCTCCAGCAGGGCCCCCGGATCCGTGTGGGTGGCGACGATGTGGGCGTCGATCGCGGCGATGCCGTCCTCGAGAAGCTCCTTGTTCTCGCCGAGCGGGTCGACGGGCGACTCGGCGACGTGAAGCTGGATCTCCTCGCCGACGTCGGCCTTGAGCAAATGGGCGACGCTGATCTTCACTCACGCCTCCGCGGTGCTGGTCTTGCGCTCCTCCAGGACCTCGAGGCTCTTCTTCACGATGGACAGGGTCTTGTCGAGATCGCCCTCCAGGCGCAGGAGCACGTCGGCCGCGTACTGGTCCGCGCCGCGCATGGTCTCCTCGGCCCGCATGTGGGCACGCCCGGCGATGTCGTCCGCGCGCGACTCGGCCTCCCGGAGGATCGCCTGGTCCTGGAGGAGCAACGCCGCCTGCTCCTGTGCGGCGGCGATGATGCGCTCGGCCTCCTCGCGCGCGTTCGCGATCACGCGGTCGCCCTCCCCCGTGATGCGGCGCGCTTGCTTGACGTCCTCGGGGATGGCCAGACGCAGCTGGTCGATGAGATCCAGGACGGCGGCTTGATCGAGCATCACCTTGTTCGTCATCGGGACCTTGCCGGCCGCGACGATGAGGTTCTCGAGCCGGTCCACCAGGAACTGCATGTCCATGGTCTATGCGCCGTCGGCGGGGCCCTCGGCGTCCGCCTTCGGGCTCCGCTTCGCGGCACGCGCTCCGCTGCTTGCGGACTCGCTCGGACCGGCGAAGCCGGATCCTCGCTCGCTTTTAAGTCCGGTCACGTGGCGGATCGTAACGCAGGAACATCACCGTCTCTTCGCCGATCTCCTTGATCCGCTCGGCGCGAGCTCCTTCCGGGAGGACCGGACGGTGCTTGCGGAGCGAGCGCGCCACGACGATGCCGTCGGGCGACAGAGAGGAGCGCAGGCCGGTGTGCCCGAGCGTCCGGGTCATCGCCGCCTCGTCGGGAAAGGGCGGGTCGCAGAAGACGATGTCGTAAGGCCCGCTCTGGTCGTCGCGGCCCAGGAACGTAAGGACGCTCGCCCTCACCACTCGCGCCCGATCCGCGTACCCCGTCGCCCGCAGATTTGTGCGGATGGCCGCGAGCGCGGGCCCGCTGCGCTCCACGAAGGTGGCTCGCGCGGCGCCGCGGGAGAGCGCCTCGATGCCGAGGGTCCCGGCGCCGGCGAAGAGGTCGAGGACGGCGGCGCCCTCGAGGCGGGGCTCCAGGATGGCGAAAACGCTCTCGCGGATCCGTTCTGTCGCCGAGCGGGTGATCGACGCGGGCGGCGACACCAGGCGCCGTCCCTTCGCCTCGCCCGCGACGACGCGCATCAGGCCAGCCCATAGCGTCGCCAGAGCTCGTCGACCGCGCGGCGGAGCTCCGCATGCTCGGGACGCCGGAGCTCGGGATCCTCGCGGATGATGACGTCGGCCTCGCGCGAGGCATCCTCGAGGAGCCGCGGGTCGATGTCGGTGAGCGTCACGACGCGCAGCTGATCGGCGAAGCCGCTCTGCTCGCGGCCGAGGAACTGCCCGGGCCCGCGGATCTCGAGATCCTTCTGCGCGAGCTCGAAGCCGTTCAGCTGCCGTTCGCGCCCGTCGCGCACGACCTTCTCGGACATGGCCACGAGGCGATCGGAGCCTTTCGCAGGGCTCACGAGCACGCAGTAGGACCGCGTGTCCGAGCGGCCGACGCGCCCGCGCAGCTGGTGGAGCTGGGCGAGGCCGAACCGGTCGGCGCCGAGCACGACCATGATCGTCGCGTCCGGGATGTCGATGCCGACCTCGATGACCGTCGTGGCCACGAGCACGTCGATCTCGCGGTCCCGGAAGCGCGTCATGACCTCGTCCCGCTCGCGCTGCGGCATGCGGCCGTGCACGAGCCCGACACGGATCCCCGCGAGGCCGCCGCGCCGGAGCTCCTCTTCGGTCGCGACCGCGCTCGGCGTCCAGCCGCCCTCTTCTCCGAAGAGCGTGCCGCTCCGCTCGCTCTCCTCGGTGTCGGCGGGGTCGATGCGCGGACACACGACGAACGCCTGCTCCCCCAGCGCCACGTGCTCCTTCACCCACGGCCACACCTTCGCGAGGGCATCCGGCGTGCGGACCTCGGTGCGGATCTCCTGCCGGCCAACGGGAAGCTCGTTCAGGACCGAGACGTCGAGGTCGCGGTTCAGTGTCTGCCACAGCGTTTGCGGGATCGGCGTCGCGGTGGTCAAGAGGACGTGCGGGTAGTCGCCCTTGGAGCGGAGGCTCGCGCGTTGATCGACGCCGAAGCGCTGCTGCTCGTCGACCACGACCAGGGCGAGCTTCCGGAACGTGACGGTCTCCTCGATCAGGGCGTGCGTCCCCACGACCACATCCAGCGCGCCCGTCCTCAGCGCTTCGAGGATGTGTGCGCGCTTCTCGCCCGTGACGCTCGAGGTGAGGAGGTCGATATGCGGGCCGCCCTCGAAGGACCGCGACAGCGTCGCGTCTGCTGCGCGTCCGTCAATGTGAACGGCAGGTCGCGGATCCACCCCGCGAGCTCCTCATCGCTCGCCCGAAGCGCCGGAGCGCTGGCTTCGGCCACCCACTTCGCGCGCCGCTGGGCCGTCGCGAGCTGGAGCGTCAGCAGCTCGTCGAATGCCAGGCGGCGCCGCGCGTGTGACAGCGCGATCGGGTCGGCGGGGAAGTGGACCTGCTGAAGGGCCAGGGCGATCTCCGGGAGGTCGTTGCGGCTCCGCATCGAAGCCGGCAGCGGGTCCGGGATGTGCGTCACGAGCGGCGAGGCGACCAGCGTGCCGCCGCGGTCGCGCGCGCCCTCCACCGCGGTGTGCAGCCACCGCCGCAGCTGGCCGTCCTTGATCCCCTCGGTCAGGCGATATACGGGGACGATCCGCCCGGTGTGGACTGCCTCGCGATCGGCGGGCTCGAGGCGCGGCTGCGAGAACTGGAGACCGCGGCCGAACCACTTCACATCGCCGGAGATCCGCACCAGCTGACCTTCGGGAAAGCTCTGCTTCACGAAGGACCGTCCGAACCACGTGGCCTTGACCGTCGACGGAGTGCCATCCTCCTCGAGAAGCTCCGCCTCGGTGAGCGTCTGACCCCGCGCGGTGCGCCGCTGCGTGATGCGACCGAGGCGCGCGAGCGCCGTCTGTTTCTCGTCGGCCCGCAGCATGCGCAGACGCTTGATCTCGGAAAGGTCCTCGTAGCGATGAGGCAGGTGCCACAGCAGGTCCGCGACGGTGCGGATGCGCGATCGCTCCAGCAGCTTCGCCGAGTCGGGTCCGACGCCGCGCAGCGTCCCGACCAGCGCGGCGAGGATCCCGCCCTGGCTACTCGAGCTGGACGATGAAGGGGTAGTGCGGCTGGCCGCCACGGCGGACCTCCACCTCCGCGTCCGCGAGGGTCACGGCGAGGAGCTCAGCTGCGCGCGTGGACTCCGCGTCGTCGACACCCGCTCCGCTATAGACCGTGACGATGCTCGCGTCCGGGACCTTGCGCGCCGCCGCCGCGAGGACCTCGAGCGCATCGGTGCCGCGCGCGACGAGTTTGCCGTCGAGCAGGGCGATGAGGTCCCCCGCCGCGACGGCGACGCCGTCCAGCGCGGTGGCCCGCGTCGCGGTGGTGATCTCGATGCCATGCGCGTCGCCGGCGGCCTCGCGCATGCGAGCCACGTTGTCGTCAGCCGCGCGCATCGGGTCGAACGCGGCGACAGCCGCCATCCCGGCGGCCACATTCGTCGTGGCGATGATCTCGACCGCTGTTCCCTCCGCCAGCTTCGCGGCTTCGCGAGCGGCCAGGACCACGTTCTTGTCGTTCGGCAGCATCACCACGGTCCGCGCATTGGCTTGCGCGATCGACGCTACGAGCTCCCCGACCGAGGGGTTCATCGTGGCGCCGCCCGAGAGCGGACGCACATAGAAGGAGCGGGCGATCTCCGCGAATCCCTCGCCCGGGACGACCGCGACGACGGCGACCGCGCGCGGCGGCGACCGAAGGACGATCCCCGTGGCGCGCTCGTGCTCCGCGACCATCGCGTCGAAGTCCTCGACGACGAGGTCCTCGACCGTTCCGCTGGCCTCGCCCACGGCCACGATGGCCTCCGGCCGAGCCGCGTGCGCATGCACCTTGACGAGCGTGTCGTCACCGACGACGAGCACGCTGTCGGCGCCGAGGCCGATCATCTCGCGCCGCATGACCTCCGCGGTGCGGCTCGGCGACTGCACGAGGTATTGCACGCAGTGTCCGCCGGTCCATGACGCGACCTCCTGCGTCCCTGGCTCGACGTGCTGAGCGCCCGGCCGTCGCAGGACGGGCTGCGGGATCTCCGCGCGGCCATCGATGGCACCGAGCGCGCCCGCGAGGAGGAGCCAGACGCCGTACGCGCCGGCATCGACGACCCCGGCCGCGCGATTCAACGGGTTGTCCTCCATGGTCCGCTGCAGCGCCGTGGCGCCCACGGTGACGGCGGTCTCGAGGACGTGCGCGATGTCGTCCTCCGCCGGGACACCCTCTTCTACCGCAGCGCAGAGCGAGAGCATCGTCCCGCCCGCCGGGCGCTCGACGGCGGCGAAGGCGTTCTCGCGCGCCTTGAGGAAGGCGCGACGCACGTCCGCGGGGCCGGCGGTGTCCTTCCCGGCGAATGCGTCGCTGAACCCGCGAAAGATCTGCGAGAGGATCACGCCGCTGTTGCCACGCGCGCCCATGAGCGCACCGCGCGCGAGCGCGGCGCTCACATCGGAGACGCTGGTGCCGCTCTCTCGCGCGCGCGCGAGCGCGGCACTGATGGTCTGATGCATGTTGCGCCCGGTGTCGCCATCTGGCAGCGGATACACGTTGAGGGCGTCGACCTCGGCGGCCTCACGCTTCAGTCGAGCGGCCGCCGCCTCGACAGCGTGAAGCAGCCCGCGACCGTCCCACCGTGATACGATCGTCGGACCCTAGCACGGCGGAACCCCCACAAAGGAGCCCACCACTCATGCCACGCGCCTGCGCGATCTGCGGAAAGCACGCGGCCTTCGGGTCCAACGTCAGTCACTCGAAGGTGCACACGCATCGCCGCTTCGACGTCAATCTTCAGAGCGTTCTCGTCAAGGGCGAGAAGCTCCTCTTGTGCACGCGCTGCCGCCGCGACCTCACGAAGGACGCGCGCATGGCGCAGAAGAAGGCCCGAGCCGCCCGCGCGCGCTAGAGCGGCACCGCCGCCCGACCCTCCGGCACCTTCAGCTGACCGCATCCCGCCGCGATGTCCTGGCCTTTGCTGATCCGCACCGTGGCCGCGATGCGGTGGCTCTCGAGCGTCCTGGCGAACAGCTCCATGGCCTCCGCTGACGGGCGCTCGAACCCGCCGGGTCCCGCGTTCACGGGGATGAGATTCACGTGGTACATGGACGTGCGCCCGCGCGCGGCGATGCGCCGGCCCAAGCGCTCCGCGTCCGCGACGGAGTCGTTCACGCCCTTGAGAAGGATGTACTCGAAGGTGAGCCGACGCTTCGTCTTCTCGACGTAGCGCGCGGACGCGTCGAGCACGTCGTCGACGCCCCACTTCCGGTTGACGGGCATGATCATCGCGCGGGTGCGGTCATTCGCGGCGTGCAGCGACACGGCGAGATCGATCGGCAGGCCCTCTTCGGCGAGCGCATCGATCTTCGGGACGATCCCGCATGTGCTGATGGTGATGCGGCGCGGGCTGATCCCGAACAGCTCGGGGTCGGTGAGCGCCCGCACCGAGCCCATCACTGGCCCGTAGTTGTTGAGCGGCTCACCCATCCCCATGTACACCACGTGCGAGACGCGGTCGTCGCGCGAGCGCAGCTCGCGCTGCCAGTAGCGCACCTGGTCGACGATCTCGCCCCGCGTCAGGTCGCGGATGAGCCCCATCTCCCCCGTGGCGCAGAACGCGCAGGCCATGGGGCAGCCCGCCTGCGTCGAGATGCACACCGAGTTCCGCTCGCCGTGGTGCGGCATGAGGACGCTCTCGATGTGGTGGCCGTCGTGGAGACGCAGCAGCACCTTGCGCGTCTCGCCGTCGGCGCTCGCGACCTCCGTCGCGAGTTCGACCGACGACCAGCGGAACGCCTCCGCGAGGGCGCCACGCAGCCCGAGCGGCAGGTCGGTGAGACCGCCGAAGTCCGCGGCGGTCGAATGCGCGATGGCGCGACGGATCTGCTTGAGGCGGTAGGCCGGCTCGCCGCGTTGCGCGAGCCAGGCAGCGAGGGTGGCGGCGTCGACATCGGTGATCGAGGGGTTCATGTGTTCAGTGTGGGGTCGAGCTTTGCGTGCGGGCGAGCGGCGGCGGGTGCCGCCGCCGCTCGCCCTAGCTCGGGATCTTTGACCCTTCCAAGTCGCGCACGCCACGGGCCCAATCAGCGCCCGACATCGTGGGCTTGCCGGCAGGTCTCAACTGGTCGAGCCGAAGCCATCCCGCTCCGACGGCAAGGTGCGGGAGCCCCTCGCGCATGCGCACGGTCCCGTGGTCGGCTGGTGTTCCGCCGGTCACCGAGGCCCTTTCGATGATCAGGCGCCTGCCGCGGTGAAACGTGTAGGCAGAAGGCGAGGGCGTGAAGGCGCGAACCACTCGCGCTAGCTCTACAGCGGGTCGCGTCACATCAAGTTCACCTTGCGCGGGGTCGAGCTTGGGAGCCCACGTGACGTGGGACTCATTTTGCGCGATCCCGTGGATCTCTCCTTTCAAATAGGGCACCAGCGACTCTTCGAGCATCTTCGCCCCGATCCTGGCGAGTCCCACCTCCAACACGCCGGTGTTCTCGTCGTCGATGGGCACCCGACGTTGGGCGAGGATGGGGCCGGCATCGAGCGCCGCGGTCCCCTCCATGAGCGTCACGCCCGTCTCGCGGTCGCCGCTGAGGATCGCCCACGCGACAGGCTCGGCGCCACGCCAGCGCGGGAGCAGCGAGGGGTGGACGTTCACGGCGCGGCCGCGCACGTGGTCGATGAGCGCACGGGGGACGATCCCGCCATACGCGGCCCAGACGAGGGCCTCTGGTCCAAAGGCCGAGATCACGTCCGCACTCCGGAGCTTCTCGGGCTGCATGACGGGGAGGCCCATCCGCTCCGCCGCGACCTTCACCGGTGGCGGGGTCACCGCGCCGCGATGACCCGGGCGGTCCGGACGTGTGACGACGCCGGCGAGATCGATCGCCCCTCGGTCGCGCAGGCGCGCGAGCGCCTCGAGCGACGGCACCGCGAACTCGGGCGTTCCGAGGAAGATCACTCGGACGCTGAAGCGGTCACCTCCTCCGTCTCGTCCGGCTCGACGACGTGCAGGTCCTCACGCGAGCGCAGGCGATCGATGTACAGCATGCCGCTCAGGTGGTCCGTCTCATGGAGGAGGCACTGGGCGCCGACGTCGTCCCCTTCGATCACGAACTTCTTCCCGTTGAGGTCCGTCGCCGAGATGCGCACCCCCAGGGGACGCTCGAGCATCCCGTAGAACCCGCGCACCGAGAGGCAGCCCTCGCTGGTCTCTTCCACCTCCTCCGAGACCTCAGCCACCTTCGGGTCGATGCACACGAACCCGGTCTCGTCGACATCCATGATCGCGATCCGCAGAGGCACGCCGATCTGCGGCGCCGCGATCCCGATGCCGCGGGCCGCGACCATCGACGCGAACATACGCGCGACGAGCTCCTCGAGCTCCTTCTTCGAGAGCGCCGGCTTCTTCGCCGGCGCATGGAGGACCGGGTCACCCACCTGGCGGATCTCGAGGGCGTGGCGGCGCACGAACTCATCGCTCGACCACTTGGTGCGCCGGGAGGCGTCGATCCTCCAGGGCTTCGCGTTCCTCAGGACCCGGATCCGCGGCTCCGGTGGTCGCTCGTCCTCGGTCTCGGTCTCGCGCGAGAGGTCCGTCTCCATCGGGGAGAGGTTAGCGGGGGCGCACCTCCGACCCTCGCGGCCACGCGAGGTAGTCGTCCTCGCCGAAGCCCTCGAGGACGCGATGCAGCATCACGGCGGCGTCGATCGCGGAGCGCGGGCGGCGGCTTGGATCGGGTTCGAGGCAGGACATGACGAACTGGTGGAGCAGCGCGGGCACTTCCGGCATCACCTCGCGGAGCGGGACGGGACGCTCGACGAGCTGCGGGTAGCGCTCTTCACGCGCCTGCGCTTTCTGATCCCCGTCGCGGAACGGCGCGACCCCGGTCAGCGCCTCGTAGAGGGTCGCACCGAGTCCGAAGATGTCGGTCGCGGGCATGACGTGTTCGTGACGACATTGCTCCGGCGCCATATAGATAGGTGTGCCGATGGCGTGACGAAGAGCGAGCGGGCCGGGCGCAAAGCGCGCGATGCTGAGGTCCAGGAGCCGCGGTGGGTCGCCGGTCGTGACGTTCGACGGCTTGACGTCGAGGTGCAGCAGCGAGCGCTCGTGCAGGTAGTGGAGCGCCGAGAGCATGCGGATCGCGAGCAGGAGGATGTCGGGCACGCTGAGGTTGACCTCTTGGTCGAGAAGGTCGTCCAGCGACGGCGCGGAGATGTGCTCGAGGACGATGTACGGGCGCGGCAGCCGGCCGTTCCATCGCAGCAGTCGCACGAGGTTGGGATGGCGTAGGCCTTCGGCCATCATGGCCTCGCGCTCGAAGCTCGCGAGGGAACGCTCGCTGTCGAGCCGATCCGGTCGCAGCACCTTGACGGCCACCTTGCAGAAGAGGTCGCGGTCCCAGGCGGCGAAGACCTCGTAGCGCGAGCCGCCACCGAGATCGCTCATCACGACGAGCGAGGGGTCGATCTCCTGACCGACGTCGAGGCCCCACGAGGACTCCGCTTCCGGCGCGACGGGAGGCGCGTTCTCCTCGGCCTGGTCCTCTTCCTGAGCGTGCGCGCGCACGCTCGCTCGTACTGCAATCACGGCGCCACGCCGCCATAGGCGGGGGCTCGCTCGCTGTCACGCGACCGTGCGCCCAGCGACCCCATATCTCGGGGAGTTCGCGGCGGTTCCGTCGCCTGGCGCGAACGCTTGTGCACCGCTCGTGCAGGTCCCTCTGACCAGTACGACCACAAAGGAGGACCACATGCAGAGCATCAGTGGAGCGACCACGATGAGACTGGCGCTGCGCTTCGTCGTGACGAGCGCGGCGGCGGTCGTCCTGCTTGCCGGCTCGGCGCAGGGCGTGGCCGCTAAGACGATCGCGCCGGCCGACGACGGCCGCTCGGCAGCCCTCGTCGGGACGGGGCCCGTCAGCCCAACAACGCCGGCGCGGCCCAACGGCGGGCCGCAGAAGCCCGACATGGCATCGGGCGGCGGGACCAAGGGCGGAACGAAGAACGGTTCCAAGTCGGGGACCGGCAGCAAGTCGAAGGGCAAGTCCGCCTCAGGGACCGGCAGTGTCTCGAAGGCGAAGACCGTCAAGCCGGCGACCGTGAAGCCCGCCTCGAAGAGCGGAACGGGCAGCAAGGCCCCCTCTGCGTCGAACACGGGAACGAATAGCGCGTCGAAGGCCACGACGGCCGGCACGAACCACCAGACCGGCACCATCACCGGCGACACGGGCGAGCAGCCGACAACCGCGGCACCGACAACGGCGGCACCCACCGGCGGCAACAATGAGACGCCCGGCACGACCGGGACGACTCCGACGACCGTCCTCGGTGTCGAGCAGGCGCCGCAGGGTCCGTTCTCGGACCGCTTCGGCAACCCCACCACGTTCGAGGCGATCATGAGCGGCCAGACCGTCGCGGGTTCGCAGCAGAGCCCGCAGGCCACTCTCGGCCTCGCAGGCCTTCCGTCGACGAGCTCGATCCCACCGACCCTTCCGGCCGGCACGATCGCGCTCCTCTCGATGGGTGGCGCCCTCTACGCGATCCATCGCAAGCGACCGCGCCGCTAGACCCTTTCCCTCCACGCGAAAGAGCGGGGCTTCGGCCCCGCTCTTTCATTTCATCCGAGCAGCGTCACTGGATCCACATCGATGCTCCACTGCGGGCCGACGGGAACACGGTCCAACAACGCGGCGGGACGCGGGCCGCGGAGGACGGTCTGAGCGCGATGGCTCCCGGCCTTCTTCGCGGCGAAAGCGGGTGCGGGTCCCAGCACGTCCGCGTCCTGGCCAGCCGCCGCGCGCAGCGCGCGCGACAGCTCCGCGGCGCGCCGCTCGACCGTCGACTCCTGTTTCGCCGACGTTTGCAGGAGGACGAGCTTCCCGAACGGAGGGAGACCGAACTGCCTGCGCGTCGCGAGCTCCGCCTCCGCGAACGCCGCATAGTCATGCGCGGCCGCGGCACGGATGGCGTAGTGCTCGGGCAGGTACGTCTGCAGGATCCCGCGGCCGCCACCCGCACCCCGTCCGGATCGCCCGAGCACCTGAGTGAGCAGCTCGAAGGTGCGCTCCGCGGCCGTGTGGTCGGGCAGGTTGAGGACCGTGTCGGCATTGATGACGCCGACGAGCGTCACTCCGGGGAGATCGAAGCCCTTCGCGACCATCTGTGTGCCGACGATCACCTGCGCGCGCCCGGAGCGCATGAGCTCGAACGCGGCCGCGTGCGCGCCCTTCTTCCGCACCGCGTCGCGGTCGAGCCGCAGCACCCGCGCCTTCGGGACCGCGCTCCGCACGTCATCCTCGACGCGCTGCGTCCCGACGCCGAGCTGCCGGATGCGGACGCTGCCGCACTTCGGGCAGTGATCCGCGACGCGCGCCTCGGAGCGCCCGCAGCGATGGCAGACCAGACGGCCGTCGGCGTGGAAGGCGTAGGGGATCTCGCACGCCGGGCACGGCAGCACGTGCCCGCAGTCGCGGCACAACACGACCGTCGCGTAGCCGCGGCGGTTGAGATAGAGGATGGCCTGCTCCCCCTTCTCGATGGTCCGCTCGAGCGCGACGCGCAGGGCCCGCGAGAGCGTCGTGCGGTTACCGGCCTTCAGCTCGAGACGCAGGTCGACGATCGTCGTGGGCGGCAGCGGGAGGTCGCCGGGCCGCTCGGGGAGGTCCAGAAGACGGATCGCTCCCTCACGCGCCGCGTGATAGGTCGTGACTCGCGGCGTCGCGCTGCCGAGGACGACGGTCGCGCCGGTGATGCGGCCGAGCTCGATGGCCGCGTCGACGGCGTGATAACGCGGGTCGCTCTCCTGCTTGTACGCCGGCTCCTGCTCCTCGTCGACCACGATCAGTCCCGGCCTCGCGAGCGGAGCGAAGAGCGCGGAGCGGGACCCGACGACGACGTCCGCCGTCCCCGCGAGCACGCGCCGCCACTCGTCGGCGCGCTCCCCCTCCGAGAGCGCGCTGTGGAGAAGCGCGACGCGCTCCCCGAAACGCGCGACGAACCGCGCGACGACCTGGGGGGTGAGGCCGATCTCGGGCACGAGGACGATGGCGCCGCGGCCGCGCTCGAGGGAAAGCGCGACCGCGCGCATGTAGACCTCGGTCTTGCCGCTACCCGTGATGCCGTGGAGAAGGAAGACGGATCCGACCCCCGCGAGCGACGCGCCGATGGCCGCGAGCGCCTCGCCCTGGCCCGCGGTGGCGTCCAGGTCGCGGACCGGGTCGTCGTCGACGACCGTGAGCTCGCCGGGGATCCGCCGCGCGACGAGCCGGGCCTTCGATCCCGTCCGCGTCCGGCGAGCCAGCCCGGGCGGCACCATCGCGCGCACGGCGTCGGCGAGGGCGCAGCGGTAGTGGCCCGCGATCCAGCGGGCCAGCTCGATCTGGTACGGGCGCAGGACCGGATCGGCCTCGCCCACGGCGGCGACGTTGCGCAGCTGGCCGGCCGGCTCTTCGACATCGAGCGCGATGGCCACACCGGCAACGGTCCGCGCCGCGAGCGGAATGCGTACCAGCTGTCCGACCGCCACGTCCATGCCGTCCGGGATCCCGTAGGTGAACGTGCGCGCGGGACCGCCCGCGCCGCTGAAGACCGCGACCTCCGCCGTTCGCAGGGTCACAGCCAATAGGTTCGGGGGCGCTCGGCCTCCTTGGTGATGATCGCGGCGATCTCGCGGGCGGTGTCGTCGAGCTTGCCGTCCCGGTTGATCACGACATGGTCGTACTCAGGCACGGCGGCCATCTCGATCTCGGCGTTGCGGAGGCGCAGCTCCAGTGACTCGGCCGACTCCGTCCCGCGCGAGGTGAGCCAGCGGCGAAGGAGCCCCAGCGACTCGGGCTGGATGAACACGGTGACCGCCTCGGGAAGCACGGCCTTGAGCTTGCGCATCCCCTGCGGATCCGGCTTCACGATGACGATGCGGTGCTGGCGCAGCGTGTCCGCCAGAGCGTCGCGGCGGACGCCCTTGAACTCATCGTGCACCACCGACCACTCGAGGAAGTTGCCGGCCTCGATCTCGTCGCGGAACTTCTGCGGCTCGTAGAAGAAGTAATGCTCGCCGTGGACCTCGCCCTTGCGCGGCGGCCGGCTGGTCGCGGTCACGTAGACCACGGCGTCGTCGAGGCTGCGGACGAGACGCTCGATGACGCTGTCCTTACCACCTCCTGACGGCGCGGAGACGATCACGAGGAGGCCGCGGACCGTCTCGCGGTCGCGGGGCGGGTCGTCCCTCTTCGTGACGTCGGCGGTCACGACACCTCCGCGAAGGGCTTGGCCGTCGCGACCGGCGCGCCGAGGGACGAGAGGTACGAGCGCAGGTCGTCGGCCAGCGGCGCGGTGAAGGTGCGCTCCCCGGCGTGCGGCAGCTTCGCCGTGATGCGCCACGCGTGAAGGAACTGCCTGCCGAGACCGCTGTTGTCGCCGCGACGGCCGTACACGGGGTCGCCCACGATAGGCGTTCGCGCGAACGCGAGATGCGCGCGGATCTGATGCGTGCGACCTGTGAGCGGCGTGACGTGCAGCAGTGACTGCCGATCCGGCGAGCCCGCGAAGACAGCGATGCGCGTGAACCGCGTCGTCGAGTCGCGCCCGCTCGCGCGGACCGCCATCCGCCGCCGGTCCCGCGGGTCGCGCACGATCGGCGCCTCGATCACCACCGGTCCCTCACCGGGGTCGCCCCAGACCAGGGCCAGGTACTCCTTGCGCACGGTGCGCCCCTGCAGCTGTCGCGCGAGCGCCAGGTGCGCCAGGTCGTTCTTGGCGATGATCATCACGCCGCTGGTGTCCTTGTCGAGGCGGTGCACGATGCCGGGACGACCGGCTGCGCGCCCCTGGCTCGCGCCGATGCGCGCGACGAGAGCGTTCACCAAGGTACCCGTGAAGTGCCCGTGGGCCGGATGGACGACGAGATCGGCGGGCTTGTTCACGACGATGACGTCGCGATCCTCGTAGAGCGTCTCGATCGGGATGTCCTCGGCGCCGAGCGCGACCGGGCCGGCGTCCTCGGGTACGGTGACGACGATCTCGTCGCCTTTCTTCACTCGGTGCGCGGCCTCGACCGCGCTGCCGCCGACGGTCACGCGACCGTCGCGGGCCAGGCGCGTGATGGCGCTGCGCGAGAGCTGGCTGTGCTCCGCGACGTAGCGGTCGATGCGGATGCCCGCGGCGGCGACGTGCAGGACGAGGCGCAGCGTGCTCACCGGGCGCTTGCGCGTGGTGGCCGTCTCTCCTCGAGCCACAGTAGGAACGTGACGAGGAAGATGGCGACGACGATCGACGAGTCCGCGACGTTGAAGGCCCAGAAGCGCCAGCCGTCGGGGAACCCGACGTCGACGAAGTCCACGACGTAGCCCTGTCCGATCCGGTCGACCAGGTTCCCCGTCGCGCCGCCGAGCTGCATCCCGAGCGTGGCCGCGATGGGAGCCGAGCGCGCGGCGATGTCGCGGTAGTAGTACAGGATCAGCAGCACGGCCACGATCGAGAGGATCGAGAGGATCGAGGTGCGCTCCGGCAGCAGGCCGAACGCGGCGCCCGTGTTGCGCACGTGCGCGATGCGGATCCAGCCGTCGACGACGTCACGCGCTTCGTTGAGGGGAACGTTCGCGACGACCCACGATTTGGTGAGCCGGTCGAGCGCGTACACAGCGACTGCGACGGCGCCGATGAGGATCACGCGCGACAGCGGGAGCACCGAGGGTAGTCTCGCATCCGTGCCGGCCCCGCCCGCGCGGATCCTCGTCATCGACGACGATCCCATCCTCCGCCGTTCGCTCGAGCGCGTGCTGCGCCTGGGGAGCTACGACGTGGACCTTGCGGAGAACGGTCAGGTCGCCCTCTCCCTCCTCGACCGTCAGCGCTACGCGGCGATCGTCCTCGACGTCGGCATGCCCGGTCCCAGTGGTCTCGAGGTCGCGCGCAGGATCCGCGAGGGCCGGGATCGCACGCCGGTGATCATCCTCACGGCGCGCGACGCGGTCGCTGACCGCGTCGATGGCCTCGAGGCTGGCGCCGACGACTACCTGACGAAGCCGTTCGCGATCGAGGAGCTGCTGGCGCGGATCCGCGCCCTTCTTCGCCGCAGCGGCGGCGCCGCCCGGCGGCCGCTCACGTTCGGGGATCTATCCCTCGACCCGGCGACGCGAGAAGTACGCCGAGGCGAACGGCAGATCGACCTGCGACCCACCGAATTCGCGCTGCTGGAGGCGCTGCTGTCCGACCCCGGACGGGTCATGACCCGCCGCAACCTCTATGAGACCGTCTGGGGGTACGACTTCGGCCGCGACTCCAAGACCCTCGACGTGTACATCGGCTACCTGCGCCGGAAGCTCGAGGTCGACGGCGCAGCGCGTCTCATTCACACGGTGCGGGACGTCGGCTACGTGCTGCGCGCCACATGAGCCTGCGGCTGCGCGTCGCGCTGCTGACGGCCGCCGCTGTGGCGGTCCTGGAGATCGTGCTCGTCGGCTCCATCTACGTGTTCATGTCGCAGCGCCTCTACGCGCAGGTGGAGGACGAGCTGCGCAGCACCGCTGCCGTCCTGCTCCCCATCGTGACATCGACCGGTGACCTTCCGCGGCCAGGACAGGACCCCGGGAACGTCCCGAACCCGCGGCGTGTCCTCACCGCCGAGGGGCGGATCGTGAGCACCCGCTCCAACGTGGACCTCCCGGTCACTCCGGCCGCTCTCAGCGTCGCCGCGGGAGCTCAGGCCTCAGCCGTCGAGATCGTGCGCTCCGCCGGCGAGCCGTATTCGGTGCTCAGCGTGAGTGCGGGAGGTGGTCGTGCCGTTCAGGTCGCCCGATCGGTCGCGGCGATCGACGCCGTCCTTCAGCAGATGCTTATCGCGGGCGTCGTCCTCGGCGCCGTCGGCATCATTGCGGCTCTGGCCGCTGGCGCCGCCGTCGCTACCGGCGCGCGCCTGGAGCGCGTGGTCCAGCAGCTCGAGCGATCGCGGCACGCGCAGCGACAGCTCGTGGCCGACGCGTCGCACGAGCTTCGCGCTCCCCTCGCCACGCTCCGCGCGAACGTCGAGCTCCTCAGCCTCGGTAGGGAGGCGCCGGTCGACGACCCGGATCAGCTCCTCGCGGACACGCGCGCAGGCATCGAGGACCTCACCATGGTCGTCGGTCAGCTGATCGATCTCGCCAGGGAGGACCAACGGGTACACGCGCGCGTGCCGATCCGTCTCGACGAGGTCGTGAGCGACGAGATCGAGCGCACGCAGCGTCGCTACCCAGACGTTGAGTTCCGCGCCGATCTCGAGCCCACGACCATGACCGGCGACGCCGAGGCGCTGGCGCGCGCGGTCGCGAACTTGATCGACAACGCCGGAAAGTGGACGCCAGCCGGGCGCGCCGTAGAAGTGACCCTGCGCTCCAAGGTCCTGGAGGTGCGCGACCAGGGGCCGGGGATCGAGCCGTCCGACCTGCCGCATATCTTCGAGCGGTTCTATCGCGGCTCGCACGGCGCGGGCGTGCCGGGATCCGGCCTCGGACTCGCGATCGTGGAGCAGGTCATGACGTCGCACGGGGGAACGGTCGTCGCGAGCTCGCGGCCTGGCGGCGGATCCGTTTTCACGGCGCGGTTCGCGTCCTCTTCTTGATCAGGCCTTCGCGGCGTCTTACCCACGTCTTACCTGCGGGCGCGACGCTCTGATCGTTCCCCGGATGGCCGGGGGACGTTGGAGGTGTCTGGTGGACAGTGCGATGGGCCGGCGCGGCTTCCTGAAGGCAGTTGGCGCGGGCGGCGCCGCGATGGCCGCGCTCGCGGCGTGCAGCGCCGCAGCGTCCCCCGCGGCCTCATCCGCCCCGACGTCGGCAACGGGTGTCGGCGGCACGGCGGCGACAGGACCCGCGGATCCGAAGCTGATCCGTCTGAGCAGCGTTGTGATCCCGCTGGACAGCGGGCTCTATGCGTACCTGCTTCCGGAGTTCGAGAAGCGCGCCGGCTATCGGGTCGAGATCTCCACGGCCCAGGACGTCTATGGGCCCGCGCGCACTGGCACCTTCGACCTCGTCCTCTCGCACTACCAGCACGAGGGCGTCTTGCCGTTCATGAACGAAGGCTTCGGCGAATTCCCCCGCCTGGTGTTCTCGAGCCCGGGCGCGCTGCTCGGGCCGGCGGCCGACCCCGCGGGGATCCGTGGCGCGACGGATGTCGTGGACGCCTTCGCGCGGATCGCGCGGTCCGGTGCGACCTTCGTCGTCAACGACCAGGACGGGCTGCGCTACGTCGCCGACGTCGCGCGCCGCGCGGCGGACCTGCCGCCGAGCGATCGCTTCGTCGACAAAGCGACGCGAGGGCCCGACGCCCTCCGGGCCGCGGTGCAGGCCGGTGGCTACACGGTATGGGGACTGATGCCCTTCCTCCGCATGAAGCGGCAGCAGCCGCAGCTCGCGCTCGAAGCGCTGTTCACGCGGGATCAACTGCTCAAAAGCACCATGGTCACGGTCGTGGTCAAGGCCGAGAAAGTGCCGGGCGTGAACACGACCGCGGCGCGGGCGCTCCAACAGTTCCTGGCCGAGCCGGCCACGCAGGCGAAGATCCGCACGTTCCGGATGGAGGGCTTTCCCGATCAGGTCTGGTGGCCCGCCGCGCACGACAACGACAGCACATTCGCGCATCCCTAGGGCGCGATCGCGTCAGCTACCAGACCGTCGGAACGTCGTAGGAGCGGATCCGCTCGTCCTTCGTCACGATCTTCGCGCTCCGCGATCGAGCGGTCGCGATGATGATCCGGTCGGCCGGGTCCGATGGAGGGCGACCCGGCAGGGTCGTGGACGCCAGCGCGATGGCGTTGTCCACCGGAATGAATGTCAGGAAGGGAAGGGACTCGCACCGCGCGATCCACTCCTCCGCCGGGATGGTGAGCTCGAGGCGTCCCTTCGCCACGAGCATGCCGATCTCCCAGCAGCTGATCGAGGAGACGCTGATCCCGCCGGGATCCATCAGGGAGTCAATGTGGCGCCGCGCGCGCCGCGAAAGCTCTCGGGAGCCATCCACCCACCACAGCAGAGCGTGCGTATCCAGAACGATCACCTCGATGCGTCCCAGTCCCTTTCCGCGACCGGCTTGGTCGGGTCCGCGTAACGCCGGATCGATCCGCGTAGAGCCCCCAGACGTGCCGCGGGGTCCCGCTCATACGGGACCACCTTCACGACCGGAGTCCCGCGATCCGTGATGACCAGCTCCTTGCCGGTCTCCTGGACATGCCGGAGGTGTTCGAGCGCCCGCGCCTTGAATCGTGATTTCGAGACCGCACCTTCTGCCACGTGGTCCACCTCTGAATTCTGACGACCATGGTCACGATACCATGGTCACCTCTAGGCGGTGACCATGCCTCCGTCGATCACCAGCACCTGGCCGGTGATGTAAGCGGCGTCGTCCGAGAGAAGGAACGCGATCGCGCCGGCGACGTCCTCGACCGTCCCGAAGCGCCCGAGCGGGATCTGGGGGAGGATCGTGTCCTTCATCTTCTCCAGCAGGTCATTGGTGAGGTCGGTCGGGACGAACCCCGGCGCGACGGCGTTGCAGGTGATGTTGCGCGTCGCCATCTCGCGAGCGACGGTCTTGGTGAACCCGATGAGCCCTGCCTTCGCCGCGCTGTAGTTGGCCTGCCCGGCGTTGCCCACGACGCCCGCGACCGAGGACACGTTCACGATCCGGCCGTAGCGCTGCTTCATCATCGGCCGCATCACCGCGCGCGTGACCAGGAACGCGCCGCGGAGGTTGAGGTCGATCACCTCGTCCCAGGCCTGCGGCGTCATGCGCATCAGCAGGTCGTCGCGAGTGATCCCGGCGTTGTTGACGACGATGTCGATGCGGCCATCCCCGAACGCGAGCGCCTCCTTGACGAGGCGATCCACATCGGCCTCGAGGGAGACGTCGCCCTGGATGGTCCTCGCGGTGCCGCCGGCCTCTTCGACGAGCTTCTGCGCTTCAGCGGCCGCGGCGGCGTTGCCCTTGTAGTTGATGGCGAGCTTGGCGCCACCCTTCGCGAGGCGGATCGCCGTCGCGCGGCCGATGCCGCGCGCGCCGCCCGTGATGAGCGCGACCTTGCCCTGGAAGTCCCTGCTCATCGCGCTCGGCCTACGGCCTCGCCGCCTCGACGCCGCTCGTGGAACTCGCTCGGGCCGGCGGAGCTGGACCCTCGCTCGCGCTCTCTCACTCTCTCCATCAGGCCGCCGTGAGGATCAGCGACGCGTTGTGACCGCCGAAGCCCATCGAGTTCGACAGCGCCGTCTTGATCTTCGCGGCGCGCGCGGTGTTCGGGACGTAGTCGAGGTCGAGCGCGGGATCCGGCGTCGTGTAGTTGATGGTCGGCGGCACGCACCCGTTCTGGATGGCCAGGATGCAGGCGATGGCCTCGAGCGCGCCGGCGGCGCCAAGCAGGTGCCCGGTCATCGACTTCGTGGACGAGACCATCAGCTTGTGCGCGTGGTCGCCGAAGACCTGCTTGATCGCCGTCGTCTCCTCGCGGTCGTTCGGCTGCGTCGAGGTCCCGTGGGCGTTGATGTAGTCGATGTCGGCCGGTCGCAGGCCGGCTTCCGTGAGGGCCATCTTCATCGCCCGTGCGTTCCCTTCGCCCTCGGGTGAGGGCGAGGTGATGTGGTACGCGTCCGCGGTCGCGCCGTACCCGATGAGCTCGCCGTAGATCCGCGCCCCGCGCGCGAGCGCGTGCTCGCGCTCCTCGAGGATCACGGCCGCGGAGCCCTCCGAGAGGATGAAGCCGTCGCGGTCCTTGTCGAACGGACGCGACGCATGCTCGGGGTCGTCGTTGCGCCGGCTCATCGCGTGCATATTCGAGAACGCGCCGATGGCCAGCGGGATGACCGCCGCCTCAGCGCCGCCCGCGACCATGACCTCGGCCATCCCGCGGCGGATCATCTCCGCGCTCTCGCCGAGGGCGTGCGCGCTCGACGCGCACGCGGAGACGTGGGTCAGATTCGGGCCGCGCAGGCCGAACTGCATCGACACCTGGGCCGACGCGGCGTTGGCCATCAGCATCGGCACGAGGAACGGTGACAGGCGGCTCGGGCCGCGCTTCTCCATCACCAGCACCTGCTCGATGAGCGTCTCGAGGCCGCCGACACCCGTGGCGATGGCCACGCCGATGCGGTCGTTGTCCTTGGCCGTGTCGAGCTTGCCGTCCTGGATGGCCTGGGCTGCCGCGCCGACACCGAGCTGGGTGAAGCGGTCGGTCCGCCGCGCGTCCTTGCGGTCCATCCACGTGAGCGGGTCGTAGTCCTTGATCTCGCCGGCGATCTGCGACTCGTACGGCGCGGGGTCGAACCGCGTGATGCGGCCGATGCCGCTCCGGCCGGCGATGAGGCCATCCCACGTGGTGCGGATGTCGTTGCCCAGAGGCGTGACCGCCCCGATGCCGGTGATGACGACGCGACGTGTCATGCCGGTGCTCCCTTCAGCTTCGCGACGAGGTCGGCGATCGACGGCGGATCCGAGATGGCCATGGTCTTCGCGTGGACGATCCGCTTCACGAGCCCGCTCACGACCTGGCCCGAGCCGATCTCGACGAACGTCGTGACGCCGCCCTCGGCCATGGAACGGACGGAGCGCAGCCACTCGACACGCTGCGCGAGATGACGCACGAGCGCGTCCGGGATCGCGGCCGCGCTGGGATGCGGACGGCCGCTGACGTTGGCGACGACCGGGACCACCGGCTCCCGCCACACGAGGTGGTCCATGAACTGGCGCATCTCTCCGCCGATGCGGCCCATCGGCGGGAAGTGGAACGGACCAGAGATCCGCAAGTGGATGATCTTCTTCGCACCCGCGCGCATCAGCGCGTCGCTCGCGGTGGCGAGGCTGTCCGCGTCGCCGGCGATGGTGACCTGCGACGGTCCGTTGTCATTGGCGACGACCGTGCGCCCGTCGGGAGTGGCGTCGCGCAGCACGGCGTCCACCTGCTCCGCGGAGAGGCCGATCGTCGCGGCCATGGCGCCCTTCGCGCCCTTCGTCGATGCCAGACGGCCGCGCTCGGCCACGAGCCGCAGCGCGTCGGCGAAAGTCAGAACGCCCGCCGCGACGAGGGCGCTGAACTCGCCCAGTGAGTGGCCCGCGACATAGCGTGGGCGCAGCTCCGCGGGCAGCGCCGCGACACCGCGCGGCTCGCGCCCTTCGCTGATGCGCTTGCCGATCGAGGTCGCGCGCTCTGCCAGCGCCTCGAGAATCGCGATGCTCGTCGTGAGGATGGCCGGCTGTGCCGTCACGGTGTCGTCGAGCCGCTCGGCGGGACCCTCGAAGCACAGCTTCGTGATCGAGTAGCCCAGGACGTCGTCGGCCTCCTGGAAGGTCAGACGCGCGTTGGCCGAGGTCTCCTGCACCGCTCGACCCATGCCGACGGACTGCGAGCCCTGCCCGGGAAAGATGAACGCGAGGGGCTGCGTCACGCGCTCAGATTACCACCGGTCGGGACCATTGCGTTGCACGTCGCATGCATCCAATATCGTGACGTGCGGACATACGTTCTGCGCGGTCGGGCCGAGGCGCGAGACCGCGTCAGCGCCACGATCGATCGCGCCACGTTGCGCGAGCTGCGTGTGCGCGGGTATGACGAGCTGCGCCTGACGGACGTCGCGTCGCGGGCGGGCGTGGCACTCCGGACGTTGTACCTCCGGGCGCCGACCAAGCGCGTGCTCGTGCTCGGCGCTTTGCGGCGTCGCGCGGCAGCCCTCGCGCGGCGCGTGGAGCGCTGGCAGCCGCCTGCTCAGTCGGCCGCGATCCTCGACGACCTCGTGGTCCTCCATGAGCGGACGTATCGGACGGACCGTCAGCTCCTGGAGATCCTCGTCGGATCCGGGACACCTGGAGCCGAGGAGGTCTTGCGCTCCTTGGATCGCGTCCGGCTGGTCCTGATCCGGCGTGCCGTCGACGCTCTCGCGAGCGCGGGGTCACTGCGCGCGCGTTCGGAGGATGCGACGGCCCTGGCTCACGCGATGCTCGCCTACCCCACGTGGCGCGCCGCGCTCACCGGACCGGCGCGGCGCCGCGCTCCGCGGCTTATCGGATCCGCGCTGCGCGCGGCGCTCCTGCTCTAGGACTTTTCCAGCTCGAGCTCCGCGGCGACCCCGTTCAGATCCCCTGCCCAGCGGTGACCGCCGCCCGTGAGTCCCGCGCGCATCGACGTCGCGAGGGTCTCGCTTGCCACGAGCTCGCGATGTGCCTCGATCGCGCTCGCGAGGCCGCTGCCGTACCGCAGCGCGATGCGGTCGCTGATGGCCAGTCCCGCCTCCTTGCGCATCTCGTTCACGCGGCGGATCAGCTCGCGCACGAGGCCTTCCCTCTCGAGCTCGGGCGTGCTGCGCGTGTCCAGGGCGACGACGAGGCCGGCGTCGCGGCCGACCGCGTGACCGGCGGCACCTTCGTGTGACACCAGCACCTCGCTCGGGCCCAGCGTCTGCCCCTCGACGACATATCCGCCGTCGCGGCGCTCGTACCGGCCTTCCGCGAGCGCCGTCCGCACCCGAGGGAGGTCCTTCCCGAGCCGCGGGCCGAGCACCTTGAGATCCGGCTTCACGATCTCGCGCACCAGGCCCTCGGCCCGGTCGCGCACCTCGAAGGCCTTCACGTTGAGCTCCTCGCGGACGATCTCCGCCAGATCGCCGGTCCCGTCGAGGAGTCCGCGGTCGTGATCACCGGCGTCAAAGACCGCCACGAGCAGCGACAGCGGCATGCGGGTCTTCGCGCTGGCGCTCTGCCGCGCCGAGTGGCCGAGCGTGACGATGCGGCGAACGGCGTCCATGCGCCGCTCGAGCTCGTCGTCGATCAGCGAAACATCGGCCTCCGGGTAGGACGTGTGATGCACCGACGGCGCGGCTTCCGCGGCGACACGACGCACGAGCCGCTGGTAGAGCGCCTCGCTGAAGAACGGCATGGCCGGCGCCATGAGCCGCACGAGGGTCGTCAGCGCTTCGTACAGCGTCTGCTGCGCGGCGAGCGTGCTGCGGGTGTCGCGCGTGCCCCAGAACCGCGGGCGGCTGCGGCGCACGAACCACTGCGAGAGGTCCTCGACGAACGCCTCGACGCGCAGCGTGAGCGTCCGCACGTCCCACTCCTCGAGGGCTCTCCGTCCGTCGCGGGCGAGACGGTGCAGCGACGAGAGCAGCCAGCGGTCCATGACCGGCCGCTCGCGCACTGGTACCGCGGGCGCGGCCGGGTCGAATCCATTGAGCTCCGCGTAGGTCACGAAGAAGGAGTACGTGTTCCACAGGACGAGCAGCCGGCGCTTGATCTCGTCGAGCGCCTTGAGGCTGAACAGCATCGTCTCGTCCGCGCGCTGGCGGCTCACCGTCCAGCGGATCGCGTCGGCGCCCACCTTCTCCATCACCTCTGAGAGGAGGACGACGTTCTCGCCGGTCTTGTGGAACTCGCCGCCGCTCTCATCGAGCATCGGCTCGAAGGTCTGCACCACGCGGTACGGCGGCTCGTCGCGGAGGGCGACCGCGAAGAACAGCAGTGAGTAGAACCAGAGCCGCACCTGCTCGACCATCTCGACGACGTAGTCGGCCGGGAACCACTTCTCCCACTGCTCGCGGTCGGTCTGCCATCCCAGGGTCGAGAACGGCACCACGCCGGCGTCGAGCCACGCGTCGCCGACCTCCTTCACGCGCGTCGCACCAGCGCCGCACTCAGGGCAGCCCACCGCGACCTGGTCGATCCATGGCCGGTGCAGCTCGGTCAGCTGGTCGAGGCCGCCCTTGGCGCGCGCGCGGAGCTCCTTCTCACTGCCGATCACGAAGAAGTGGCCGTTCTCGCACGTGTAGAAGGGGAGCGGCAGGCCCCAGTAGCGCTTGCGGCTGATGTTCCAGTCGCCCATGTTCCGCAGCCAGTTCTCCATACGCCGCCCGGCGTGCTCGGGGACCCAGCGCACCTTGCGTGCGGCCTCGATCATCTTCGGCCGCAGGTCGGCCATGGAGATGAACCACTCGTCGTCGACGCGGAAGACGAGCTCCTCGTGGCAGCGCCAGCACTCCGGATAGCGGTGGGTGTATGGCGCGGAGCGCAACAGCAGGCCGCGCTTCTTGAGGTCGGCGGCGATCTCGTCCGCAACGTCGCGCGCATCCTTGCCCTCGAGCCAGCCGTACCCGGAGCGGAAGCGGCCCATGTCGTCGATCGGGACGAGCACGGGCAGGTCGTTGGTCCGTGAGAGGGCGAAGTCCTCTTCACCGCAGCCGGGGGCGATGTGGACGATGCCGGTCCCTTCGGCCTCGCTGACCTCGCTCCAGGGGATCACCCGATGGGCTCCCGCGGCATCGGCCGTCGCCGGGAGCTCGCCGTCGAACGGTCCGCGGAACCGCAGGCCGACGAGATCCCTGCCCTTGATCGTCTCGATGACGCTCGTGCTCTGCCACTTCGCTGTCGCGTAGACCGTTTTGCCGACTACGAGCACCTCGTCGCCGATCTTCGCCCGGACGTAGTCGAGCTCCGGGTGCACCGCCAGCGCGACGTTCGCGGGCAGGGTCCACGGCGTCGTCGTCCACACCAGGAAGGACTCGCGGTCGCGTCCTTCGATGGGAAAGCGCACGTACACGCTCGTGTGGGTCATGTCGCGATAGCCGAGGGCGAGCTCGTGCTGCGACAGCGCCGTCCCGCAGCGCGCGCACCACGGCATCGAGCGGTGACCCTTGTACAGCCAGCCGCGCTCGTGGCAGAGCTTCAGGGTCTCCCAGATCGCCGAGATGTTGTCGTCGGTGTACGTGAAGTACGAGTGGTCCCAGTCCATCCACTGACCGAGGCGGGCGGACTGCCGGGTGAACGCGGCCGCGGAGCGATCCACACGCTCGCGGCACGCGCGGCTGAACTTGTCGACACCGTAGCGCTCGATGTCGCGCTTGTTCGTGAGCTGGAGGTCGCGCTCCACTCCGACCTCGACCCACAACCCGTGGCAGTCGAAGCCGTTCTGGTAGCGCTGGTCGAAGCCCTCCATGGCCTTGAACCGCTGGAAGACGTCCTTGTACGTGCGCGCCCAGGCGTGGTGGATGCCCATCGCCTCGGCATTCGCGGTGATGGGGCCATCCACGAACGAGAAGACCGGGTGGCCCGCGTTCTTCGCGCGCAGCGCGTCGAAGCTCTTCTCGCGCTCCCAGAGATCCATGACCTCGTGCTCGAGCTCGGGCAGGTCGAACGTGGACCCCGCCGGCTCGAAGCGCGTCTTCCTTTGGGCGACCGTCATCGCGAAAACTGTAGCGTCGGGATCGTGTCCGATCGCCTGACCCGCGCGACGCGCGTGGAGCTGAGCGCTCTCGCGAAGCGCTACGGCGATCCGATCGTCGCGCGGGCGCGGATCACCGTCGGCTTCGCCGACCCCATCAAGCGGGCGGACCGCTTCGGGGAGGTCTGCATGGTCGTGCGCGGCCCGACGGGGCGGATCCTGCTGATCACGAAGGACATCTATCCGCGCGGCGCGTTCCGCCTGCCGACGGGCGGGATCGCGCACGGCGAGAGCGTCGAGGCCGCGCTGCGGCGCGAGACGCGGGAGGAGACCGGGCTCGAGGTCGAGGTGCGCCGGTTCCTCGGCTGGGTCGACTATCTGCCGCTCGAGGGCGACAAGGCCATCTTCCACACGTTCGCGTTCCTGCTGGAGGAGACCGGCGGGACGCTCGGCTCCCTGGACCCGGACGAGCGGATCCTCGCGTATCGAGAGGTGGAGCCCGGCGAGCTAGACGCGGTTGCCGACCGCCTCGACGCCGTTACGTCGCAGCCGAGCGAGGAGATCGGCGGCGACTGGGCGGACTGGGGCCGCTTCCGCTCGGTCGTGCATCGCGTGGTGAGCAAGGGGCTCCGCGTTCCCTAGTCAGGGCGTCTCGAAGCGCAGCAGGCGCACCGCGACCGCGAAGCTGACGACCGCCCACACGACCAGACCGAGAAGCTGCGAGCGGACGTCCCACAGCGTCGCGCCCTGCGTGGAGATCTCGCGCAGCGCGTCGTTGAGAAGGGTGAGCGGCAGCAGGTCCGAGATGGGCCGGATGAGCGCGGGCGCGGCCTCCTTGGAGAAGAACACACCCGAGAGGAAGAACTGCGGCAGCGTGAGGAGGTTCGCGACCGGGGGCACCTGGTTCTCGGTCTCCGCCCAGCCCGCGAGCGCGAAGCCCTGCATGAGGAACGGCACGGCGCCGATAAGCGCCACCGCGAAGAGGGCGAAGATGTTCCCCACCACCTGGACCTGGAACAGCAGGAACGCGACGACGAGAAGGATCCCGACCTGGACCATCGAGAGGATGAGGCGCATGAGGCCGTGCGCGGCGACGAAGCGCCGTGGGTCAAGTGGCGTCGCGAAGATCCGCCGCAGCACCCCGCGCTGCTTCTGCGCCACGAGCGCGAAGGCGATCGAGAAGATGTTCAGCTGCATCACGTTGAGGCCGAGGATCCCCGGGACGAGGAAGTCGACGTATCGCAGCCGGACGCCGCTCACCTCCTGCCGCGAGACGGTGATCACCGGCGCGCTCCCCGCGGCGGCGAAGGAGATCCGGTCGATGACGTCGCCGATGATCGCGCGCCCGACCGCCACCTCCTGAGTGGTCGCCTGGTTCTCGTACAGCTGGATGGCCGCGGGCGCGGCGAGGGGCCGGATGCGGAAGTCCGCCGGGATGACGATGGCGAGGTCGAGCTCGCTGCGTTGGAGCTTGCGCGCCATGGCGTCGCGCGCGACACGCTCGATGCGGAGGCTGGGGATCTGCGCCAGCGACTGCACGAATCTCTCGCTGTCGGGGTTGCCGGCCTCGTCCACGATCCCGACGTCCACGCGGCCGAGCGAGCCGAAGTTGAGGAAGCCGAAGATGATCATGAAGAGGAACGGCAGGAAGAAGGTGAAGAACAGGGCGCTGCGGTCGCGCACGTAGGCGCGCAGGAGCATCGCGGTGAAACGGAGGGTCTGGGCCAGCTAGTCCTCCCGCATCTCGTGGCCGGTGAGGTCGAGGAACACGTCCTCGAGGCTGGCGCTCTGGTGGATGACGGGCTTCGAGAAGCCGCGCCTCAGGAGCGCTTCGATGAGAGCCCGCGGCGAGTCGAGCGAGAGGATGCGGCCCGCGTCCATGATCGCGACGCGGTCGCAGAGCACTTCGGCCTCGTCCATGTAGTGCGTCGTCAGGAGGACGGTCGTCCCGCCCTCGCGGATCCGCCGGACGAGATCCCACAGATTGCGCCGCGCCTGCGGGTCGAGGCCCGTCGTGGGTTCATCGAGGAAGAGGACGCGAGGCTCGTTCACGAGCGCCGTCGCGATCGACAGCCGCTGGCGCTGGCCGCCCGAGAGCTTCTCGTTCCACTGGCCGGTGCGATCCGCGAGGTCGACGGTCGCGAGCAGCGCCTGCGCATCGACACGACGCTCGTAGCAGATGGCGAAGAGCTCGACGACCTCGCGCGACGTGAGATGCAGCGGGAACGCGCTCGCCTGGAGCTGCACGCCGATGCGGTCCTTGACCCCGCGCGGATCGCGCGTCACATCGATCCCCGCGACCGTCACCGTCCCGGAGTCGGCGCGGCGCAGGCCCTCGAGGATCTCCACGGTGGTCGTCTTCCCCGCCCCGTTCGGGCCGAGAAGCCCGAAGACCTCGCCCGCTTCCACGTCGAACGAGATCCCGCGGACCGCCTCGATCGCGCCGTACGACTTGCGGAGGTCGCGGACGGAGACGATCGCGCTCATCGGCGGACGAACGCGCGATAGGCCGCGTCATAGAGGTATAGCCCGAGCGGCAGGAGCAGGACGGCCGCCGTCACGATCCGCACGACGATCGGGTGCGGCCGGCGCAGGCGCGTGTACGTGACCACGAGGGTCACCGAGACCGCGGCGAGGATGGGGACCTGGACGAACCAGTGCAGCGGGTCGGCCCCTTCGACGACGAGCGCGTAGACGATCGCCGCCGTCAGCGACCCGGTCGCGAGCCCGATGACCGCGTACACGCCCGCGTTGCGCGCCGGATCGCGCATGGAGAGAAGGAGGCCGAGCCCGAACGCGAGGAGCAGGGCTCCGAGCATGCGCTCGTACACCACGTTGAACGGCGGATAGAAGAACGCGGCCGGGAACGCGATCGAGAGGACGATGGGGGCGAAGAACATGGCCGCGCAAACGATCGCGACGGCGCGCGCGCCGCGCAGGGTGGCCGTGTCGAGAGGGCGTCCGTCGTTCACCGTCCGGACGTTAGCGCCGTAGGCTATGGGTCGCGTGACCTATTCCCCCCGCTCCGCCGGACTCGCCGCGCTGCTGTCCGCCTTGCTCCCCGGCCTCGGCCAGGCCTACGCGGGCGGCTGGCGTCGCGCGCTGGTCTTCGTGGCCGCCCCCGCCGCGGGCCTCGCGATCTTCGCCGCGGCCTTCCTGCTGATCGAACCCGTCGCGGCCGCGATGGTCCGGCGCGCCGCCCTCGTCGCTCTCCTCGTCGTCGGCGGCCTCTTCGCGTACCACGTCATGTCGGTCATGGATGCATTCGCCTCCCGGACGATGGCCCGCCGAAGCACCCGCGACGCGGCCATCCTCGTCGTCGCGCTGCTTGGCCTCGCGCTGCTCTACGCGGGCCTGCAGCGGCAGTCGAACGCGTGGGCGGGCGTGGTCGCCGGCGTGTTCGAGCAGACCACGGGCCGTACCGTGGGAGCGGGCACGTCAGCGGTGGGCACGACCGCGCCGGGATGGTCGGGTCGCGACCGGCTCAACGTCCTGCTCCTCGGGCTCGACAGCCGCGACGACCAGATCACCCAGAACACGGACACCGTCATTCTCCTGAGCCTCGACCCCGTCGACCAGACCGGCTCGATGCTGTCGATCCCCCGCGACACGCTGGTGGAGATCCCCACGGTCGGAAGTGACAAGGTCAACGCCGCGTACGCCTACGGCGGCGGTGGGGAGAAGGGCGGCGAGTTCGCGCGCCGGACCGTGGAACGGTTCCTGGGCGTGCCCATCCACGCGTACGCCCTGATCGACTTCGCCGCCTTCCGCGAGACGATCGACAGCGTCGGCGGCATCCTCGTCGACGTTCGCCGGGCGCTCCGGGACGAGGCGTACCCGACCTCCGACTACGGGATCGAGCGCATCTCGCTCCTCGCGGGGCCGCAGGTCATGGACGGCGACGAAGCGCTGCGTTACGCGCGGTCGCGCCACGACAGCAACGACTTCAGCCGGGCGCGGCGGCAGCAGGCCGTCATCCTGGCCCTGCGCACGCGTCTCGGCCTGGGCGGCGTGTTCCGCCTGCCCGGGATCGTCCAGCGCGTCGGCCCGCTGGTGCGCACGAGCTTCGACCCTGGGAACGTGCTGCCGCTCGCCCGCACCGCGCTCTCCATCGACGTCTCGGCCATCCGCAGCGAGCAGCTCCTGCCGTGCAACATCGACGTCCCCCACTGCGAGCTCGAGGAGCAGAACGCCGCCGATGGCTACTACCTGATCCCGGACCTGGCGAAGGTCCGGTCGCTGGTGACGGACCTCTTCGCGGGCCGGCTGCCCGCGTCGTCGCGCTAGGGCTTGGCGCTGCCCGTGTACACGGGCGTCACCCACGAGGCGTAGCGCTCGTTGTCGCCGCGCACGCTCTCGAAGTAGACGGCCTTGAGGCGCTTGGTGATCGGGCCGACCTCGCCGTCGCCGACGGTGCGATGATCGATGGTCGCGACGGGCGAGATCTGCGCGCCCGTCCCGCAGAGGAAGACCTCGTCGGCGATGTAGAGCTCGGTGCGGTCGATCTGACGGATGGAGACCGGGATCCTTTCGTCCTCCGCGATCTTCAGGATCCCGCTGCGCACGATGCCCTCGAGGATATTGTCGGTGCCGGGAGGCGTGAGCAGGACCCCGTCACGCACGAGGAAGATGTTCTCCGCGCTGCCCTCCGACACGTGACCGTCCTGGGTCAGGACGATGGCCTCGTCGAACCCGGCCTCCTGCGCTTCGGTCTTCGCCAGGGCGGCGTTCACGTACGAGCCGGTGATCTTGCTGCGCGCCGGGATGGCGTTGTCGTCGGTCCGGCGCCACGACGAGACCGCGCACGAAACGCCGCGGTCGATGTCGATGTAGGTGCCGAAGGGGACGGCGAACACGGTGAACGCGTCTTCGAGGTCGTGCAGACGCACGCCGATGAGCTCGCTGCTCTTGTAGGCGAGGGGACGGATGTAGGTGTCCTCGCGGTAGCCGCAGCGCCGGAGCACCTCGAGCGTGATGTCGCTCAGCTCCGCCACGCTGTAGGGGATGCGGATGCGCATGACCTTGCACGAGCGGTGGAGCCGCTCGAAGTGCTCGGTCAGATGCAGGACATAGAGCTGCTCGTGGGCCGGGTTCCAATACGCGCGGATGCCCTCGAAGACGCCCGTGCCGTAGTTGAAGGCGTGCGTAAGCACGGAGATCTTCGCGTCGGCGACCGGGAGGTACTTGCCATCGAGGAAGGCCCACGCGGTCTTGGGGGCCGCTCCGCGACGGAGCGTGGAGGACGTGCGGGCGAGTGCCATCCATCTCGCATTGTGGCACGGCATCACGCCGCGAAAAGTTGCGGGATGGTGTTCCTCATCCGCTCGGTCGCTTCCCGGGTACTGAGGAGTACCATCCAGCGCGGTCTGACCAGAGCGCTGGCCAGAAGATCGTTTTCGGAAGGTGGAGGACACGGGATGGCTCATCGATCGTTCGCACGCGTGCTCACCGCGCTCGCAACGACGGCGCTCATCGCCGCCGCGTGTGGCGGGACCGCCCAGCCCAGTCCCACGGCCGCTCTGACCGCCGCGGGCGGCACGGCCGCACCCACGACCGCGCCGACCGCGGCGCCGGTGCTCAGCCGCCCCGTCGAGTTCGTGATCAGCACGGCTCCGGGCGGCGGATCGGACATCTACGCGCGCATCTGGATCGCCGCGATGGAGAAGGAGAAGGCGCTCAGCACGTCCGTGCTTCCCGTCAACAAGGAAGGCGGGGCCGGCGCGGTCGCGTTCACGTACGTCTTCGAGAAGAAGGGCGACCCGCACTACATCATGGTCACCCTCAACAGCTTCTTCACGACGGTCATCACGCAGAAGCTCCCGTACAAGGCGACCGACTTCACGCCTCTCGCGAACATGGCGCTTGACCCGTTCTTCCTCTGGGTCAACGCCGATAGCACGTGGAAGAACGCCGGCGACTTCGTCAAGGCCGCGCAGGACAACGCGCTGACGGTGTCGGGCACCGGGTCCAAGCAGGAGGACGAGGTCCTCTTCCGGCGGATCCAGGACCTCGCCAAGACGAAGCCCTTCAACTACGTCCCGCAGTCCGGCGGGGGCGCCGTCGCGACCGCCCTCGCCGGCAAGCAGGGCGGCGTCGTCGTCACGGTCAACAACCCGAGCGAAGGCCTCGGCCTGTACCAGGCGAGCCCGCCGAAGATCAAGCCCCTGTGCGCCTTCACCGCGGACCCCATCAAGGAAGGCGCGTACAAGGACCTCGCGACCTGCAAGTCGCAGGGTCTCGACATCACCGACTACTTCATCGTCCGCGCCATCGTCGGGCCCCCCGGCCTGACCGCGGCGCAGACGACGTTCTGGGCCGACACCTTCAAGAAGGTGGCCGACTCCGCTGACTGGAAGAAGTTCATGACCGACAACGCCCTTCAGCCCAACTACCTCGCAGGCGACGCGCTCAAGAAGCTCTTCGACGACTACAACAAGCTGCACCAGGACATCGCGCAGAAGAACGGCTGGCTCTAGGGCCGGTTTGCGTCCGTACCAGGTCGCGACGGCGGCGATCTTCCTTCTGATCGCCGCCGTCGCCATGTTCGACACCCGATCAGGAGCGCTCCCGACGTCGGCCGCCGGCGTGCCGGGAGGGCTGCGCGGCGGGTGGTATCCCTTCTGGTCGGGGGCGGTCGTGGCGGTCGCCGCGATCGTCGTCGGAGCGCAGACGCTTCGCCGGCCTGACACCGAGCCCGGCGTGTTCAAGGACCGCGGCGCGGTCCTCTACCTCGCGAAGTTCATCCTCCCGATGATCGTCACGACCTATCTCATGTCGGACAAGCTGCTCGGGTTCTACGTGGCGACGGCCGCGTACGTCGCCTACTACGCGGGTCTCGTCGCTCGCTATCGCTGGTACTGGGCGGTCCTGGCCGGCATCGCGATCCCGCTGGTGATCTACCTGGTTTTCGAGGTCGCGTTCAAGGCGCTGCTCCCGAAGAGCGTCTTCTACCCGACGACGCCCTTCTAAGTGGACGTCCTCGGGTCCCTAGCCGGCGGCTTCGCCACCGCGCTCCAGGCCAACAACGTGCTGTTCCTCCTCGCCGGCTGCATCCTCGGGCTGATCATCGGGGTGCTGCCGGGGCTCGGCGGCACGAGCGGCGTCGCGATCCTCCTGCCCATCAGCGTCTACATCGCGCGCGACAACTCGGCGACGACCGCGATCATCTTCCTGGCGGGCATCTACTGGGGCGCCCTCTTCGGCGGAGTGGTCACGTCGATCCTCTTCAACATCCCCGGGGAGCCCTGGGCGGTCGCGCTCCTCTTTGACGGCTATCCACTGGCGAAGCGGAAGGGCAAACCCGGGGTCGCGCTGGCGAGCTCGTTCATGGCCTCGTGGGTCGGCGCTCTCTTCGCCACGATCCTCCTGACGTTCCTCGCGAAGGAGCTCGCCGACGTCGCCCTCCGCTTCGGTCCGGCCGAGCTCTTCGCCGTCTTTGTCCTCTCGTTCGCGACGCTCATCGGACTGGGGGCGGAGTCGCCGATGAAGGCCGTGATGATGGTGGCCTTCGGTCTCCTGCTCGCGGCGATCGGCTTCGACACCATCACCGGGGAGCCGCGCCTCGCGTTCGGGCAGATCAGCCTGCTGTCCGGGATCGGCTTCGTGCCCGTGACCATCGGCCTCTTCGGGATCGGCGAGATCATCGCCTCTGCCGACGAGGCCGGCATCGGGTACGTCGAGAAGATCGCCGCGCGCGTCGGCCTCAAGGACATCCTCGAGACGTTCGCGGCGCTCCGGAAGCGGATCTGGCTGGTCATCGCGAACGGCGTGATCGGGTTCTTCTTCGGCAGCCTGCCGGGCCACGGCGCGACCGCCGGCTCCTTCCTCGGCTATGGCCTCGCGCGGCAGTGGGCGAGGAACAAGGAGGACTTCGGCAAGGGCGAGATCTCGGGGATCATGGCGCCGCAGGCCGCCGCCGACGCGTCGGCCGTCGGATCCCTCGTGCCGATGCTGGCCCTCGGCGTCCCGGGGTCACCGACGTCGGCCGTGATGATGGCCGGTCTCTTCATCTGGGGGCTGCAGCCGGGCCCGCTCCTCTTCATCGACCATCCCGACTTCGTCTGGGGCCTGATGGCGAGCATCTACCTGGGACACCTGCTGACGTTCCTCATCTGCCTGACCGCGGTGCCGCTGCTCGCGATGATCATGCGCGCTCCGCACGGGATCCTCACGCCGTTCATCGTCATCATCTCGGTGATCGGCGCCTACTCGCTCAACAACGACATGAAGGACGTCGCCATCACGATCGTGTTCGGGATCATCGGGTACTGGCTGCGCAAGATGAAGTACCCGCTGGCTCCGCTCGTCGTCGCCCTCGTGCTCGGCGACTCGACCGAGCGCGAGCTGCGCAAGGCGCTCATCGGCAGTCAGGGTGAATGGAGCGTCTTCTTCGTCAGTCCGATCTCGGCCATCCTCATCGCCCTGGCCGTCGTCCTCCTCGCCCTTCCGCTCATCGGGCAGCTGCGGCGGCGCGGGACGGCCCAAGCCTGATGGGACTCATCGGCGACCTCGCGCTGCTCGCGGTGGCGTTCGCGATCATCCTCGCCGGGGCCGAGCTCTTCACGAACGGCATCGAGTGGCTAGGCGACCGCCTCGGACTGAGCGAGGGGATGGTGGGCAGCGTCCTCGCCGCGGTCGGCACGGCCATGCCCGAGACCATGATCCCGATCATCGCGATCCTGTTCGTGGGCACCCAGGCGGCCGAGGAAGTCGGCATCGGCGCCATCCTGGGCGCGCCGTTCCTCCTCTCCACGGCCGCGATGTTCGTCACCGGCGTGGCCGTCCTCATCTACCACCGCCGCGGCCGCCGCAAGTCGCACCTCGTCATCAACCAGGTCGTCGTCGGGCGCGACCTGCGCTTCTTCCTCGGTATGTACACCGTGGCGATCGGGATGGGCCTGCCCTTCTTCGATAAGCCTGTCGCACTACGCATCGCGGTCGGGATCGCGCTCATCCTCGCATACGTCTGGTACGTCCGGCGCACGGCGAGCGACCCGAAGAGCGAGAGCTCCGAGCAGCTCGGCCTCCTCCACCTGACCAAGTGGGGGCTTCAGCCAAAGGCCGTGGCGCTTCTCGAGGAGCACGGCGTCGCGGCGCCCGACACGCGGAGCATCGTCATCCAGGTCTTCATCTCGCTCGTCGCGATCGTCGTCGGGGCACAGATCTTCGTGGACAAGATCCAGTCGATCGCGAGCACGATCGGTGTCGCGCCATTGATCCTCTCGCTCATCATCGCGCCGCTGGCCACGGAGCTGCCCGAGAAGTTCAACAGCGTCATCTGGATCCGGCAGCGCAAGGACACCCTGGCCATGGGGAACATCAGCGGCGCGATGGTCTTCCAGTCATGCATCCCTGCGGCCATCGGGATCGTCTTCACACCGTGGGTGCTCAACGAGTTCGCCCTAGCGTCGGCGGTGATCGCCATCGGCGCGGGCATCCTCATGCAGATCTACCTGCGGACCGGCAACGTCATCACGGGGCGGGAGCTGGTCTCGGTGGGCGTCTTCTACTTCGCGTTCATCCTGTGGGTCGTGGCCTTCCCGCACACGGCCCCGCCCCCGCTCCCCTAGCGGCGGGCGCCTCCTCGGGGGCCGCCGTACCATCCTCACGCCGCGTCACGCGGCGATGAGGGAGGGAACACTTCTCATGAAGCGATCCGTAGTACTTCTCGCGCTGCTCGCGCTCGTGGTCACGGCCTGCGGCAGCCTGCCGGGCCTCGGCAGCGGCCTCAAGATCGGGATGGTCACGGACATCGGCCAGCTTGAGGACAAGTCGTTCAACGAGTTCTCGTGGAAGGGCGTCCAGGACGGCGCCAGGGCCGTCGGCGGCACCGCGACCAACATCGTCACCAAGGACACCGCGGACTACAAGCAGAACATCCAGCAGTTCATCGACCAGAAGTACGACGTGATCGTCACGGTCGGGTTCCTGATCGGAACGGACACACTGAACGCGGCGAAGGCCAACCCGACCGTCCAGTTCTTCGGGGTGGACCAGTTCGTCGCGGACCCAGCACCGGCCAACTACCAGGGTCTCCTGTTCGCGGAGAACCAGGCCGGCTACCTCGCGGGCATCGTCGCCGCGAACATCACGAAGTCGAACAAGATCGGCGCCGTCGGCGGCCGCTCTGACGTGCCACCGGTCGTCGCGTACATCGCCGGCTACACGGCAGCGGCGAAGGCCGAGAAGCCGAACATCCAGGTCCTCGTGAACTACACCGAGGACTTCAACGCGCCCGACAAGGGCGAGGCGTCGGCCAAGACCATGATCGGCCAGGGCGCCGACGTGATCTTCCAGGTCGCGGGCCTCACCGGCGCGGGCGCGCTCCGCGCCGCGTGCAACGCGAAGGTCTATGGCATCGGCGTCGACGTGGACCAGTACCTCAGCCTTCCGGACGCCAAGGCCTGCATCATCACAAGCGCCGAGAAGAAGCTGCAGATCGCCACGGCCGAGGCCATCAAGCGCTTCAAGGACAAGGGCAAGCAGGGCGGCAACTTCTTCAACGACGCGAAGAACGGCGGGGTCGCCGCGTCGGAGATCCGCAACCTCACGCCCGTTCCCGCCGGGCTCCAGGACAAGCTGAACAAGGCCCTCGAGGACATGAAGAGCGGGAAGCTCAACCCGCCGACCAAGTAGCGGCAGTACCCCAGCGCATGACCGGGCAGGAGCGGGTCGCCGAGAAGGCGGCCCGCTCCTCCACTTCCCCCGCGCTGGAGATGCGCGGGATCACGAAGCGTTTCCCGGGAACGCTCGCTAACGACGGGATCGACCTAGAGATCCGCCCCGGCGAGATCCACGCCCTCCTCGGCGAGAACGGCGCCGGCAAGTCGACCCTCATGAACATCCTCTACGGGCTGCTCACGCCAGACAGCGGCGAGATCCTCATGGACGGCGCCACGGTGACGATCCGCGATCCCGCCGACGCCATCGCGCGCGGCATCGGCATGGTCCATCAGCACTTCATGCTCGTTCCGGTCCTGAGCGTCGCCGAGAACGTGATGCTGGGATCCGAGGTCATGCGCGGCCCGGTGCTCCTCGACGTGGGCGAAGCCGCGAAGCGCATCCGCGCCCTCGCCGAGCAGGTCGGCTTCACGATCGACCCGGGGGCGCGCGTCGAGCAGCTCAGCGTGGGCCAGCAGCAGCGCGTCGAGATCGTGAAGGCGCTCTACCGCCGCGCCCGGATCCTCGTCCTCGACGAGCCGACCGCCGTGCTGACCCCGCAGGAGACGGACGAGATCTTCACCGTTCTCCGCCGCCTGCGGACCGAAGGCACGAGCATCGTGTTCATCAGCCACAAGCTCGACGAGGTCCTGCGGATCGCGGACCGCATCACCGTGATCCGGCGCGGCAAGGTCGTGGGCGAGCTGGACCCGGGCGCAACGACCGAGCAGGAGTGCGCGGACCTCATGGTCGGGCGGTCGGTGTCGCTGAAGGTGGACCGCGGCGTGGCCCATCCGGGTGAGCCCGTTCTCTCCGTGCGCGGCCTCGTGGTCCGGGACGACCGCGGCCACGAGACGGTCCGCGGCGTGGACCTCGAGATCCGCAGCGGCGAGATCGTCGGCATCGCCGGGGTCGCCGGCAACGGCCAGGAGGAGCTCGTCGAGGCCATCACGGGCCTGCGCAAGCCCTCGGCCGGCCACGTCTCTCTGACGGGCCGCGACGTGACGGGCGCCGCGCCGCGGGCGGTCCGTGACCGCGGGGTCGGGTACGTCCCCGCGGACCGGCAGCGCTACGGACTCGTGCTGGGCTTCCCCGTCGACGACAACACCGTGCTCACCGAGTACCTGAACGAGCCCTACGCGCACGGCGTCGTGCGCGACGACCGCGCCATACGCAAGCGCGCCGAAACGCTCATCGTCGAGTTCGACATCCGAGCGCCGGGTCCCGACGTGCGGGTCTCGACGCTGTCCGGTGGCAACCAGCAGAAGGTCGTGGTGGCGCGCGAGTTCGGCGGGGACAAGCTGCTGATCCTCGACCAGCCCACGCGCGGCATCGACGTCGGCAGCACGGAGTTCATCCACAAACGCACCGTCGAGCAGCGCGACGCGGGGTCTGCGGTCCTGCTCGTGTCGGCTGACCTTGACGAGGTCCTCGAGCTTTCGGACCGCGTCCTCGTCATCCACCGCGGCCGGATCGTCGGCGAATTCGACGCCGCGTCCGCCGAGCGGGACAAGATCGGCCTGCTCATGGCGCGCGGGCAGGCGGCATGAGCGGGGCGCGCGCGCGCCTCGGGTCGTGGTGGCGGCTGGCGCAGCTGCCGGTGCTCGCGATCGTGCTTGCCCTCGTCATCGCGGCCGCCATCATCATCGTTTCGAGCGCGTTCACCGGGACCGGGTTCTTCCCGCTCCTCCCCCTCTTTGCCTACGGCGCTCTCTTCGCCGGCGCCTTCGCGAGCGACATCGCTCTCAACAACACGCTGGTCGCCGCGGCCCCGCTCATGCTCGGCGGCCTCGCCATCGGCCTCGGCTTCAAGGCCGGCCTCTTCAACATCGGCGTCGCCGGGCAGTTCCTCGCGGGCGCGTTCGCGTCGGCGGTCGTCGGCGCGGCGCTCGCGCAGCAGCCCGTCGCCCTCGCGGTGACCGCGTCACTTCTCGCCGCCGGCGCGGCCGGCGCCGCCCTCGCGTTCATCCCGGGCTGGCTCAAGGCGCACACCGGCGCTCACGAGGTCGTCACGACGATCATGCTCAACAACGCGACCGCGCTCCTCCTGGCGTGGGCCGTGACGGATCTCGTGCGCGCTCCGGTCTTCACCTTCCCCCGCACGGGCGAGATCGGGAACTCCGCGCTGCCGGTCCTGCTCGGACGCAACCTGCACCTCGGCGTTCCCCTCGCGCTGATCACGATCTTCGCCGTCCGCTGGCTCCTCGAGCGCACGACGTTGGGCTTCGAGATCCGCACCGTGGGCGCGAACCCGAACGCCGCGCGCTACGCCGGGATGCCGCCGCTGGTCATCGTCCCGCTGACGATGGCGCTGAGCGGGCTGCTCGGCGGCCTCGCGGGCGGGATCCAGATGCTCGGGGTGATCGGCTTCTACGCCTCGGGCATCAGCGCGTCGGTCGGGTTCGATTCGATCGCCGTCGCGCTCCTCGGCCGGTCCGACCCCATCGGCATCCTCTTCGCGGCCATCCTCTTCGGGGCGTTCCGCGCCGGCGCCCCGCTCATGCAGATCACGACGTCGGTGCCCATCGAGATCATCGACATCATCCAGGCGCTCATCATCCTGTTCCTCGCCGCGAACCTGATCGTGCGACGGGTCTTCCGCCTTCGCGCGCCGGGCCTCGGCATCGAGGGCGCGACGACCGTCACCCGGACCTGGGGCGAGCAGGTGCGGGGCTGATGAACCTCCTGTTCATCCCCCGCCTCATCGCGGAGCTGGCTGTCTATCTCGCGACGGTCGTCCCCGACCTCCTGCCCATCGTCCTCACACTCGCGACCCCTCTCGCACTCGGCGCGCTGTGCGGCGTCCTCTGCGAGCGCTCCGGCGTCGTCAACATCGGGATCGAGGGAACGATGCTGACCGCGGCCTTCATGGGCTACCTCACCGGATTCGCGCTGCACGGATCGATCGGCGCCGCGGCCGCGATCGCGGCCGGCGTGGTCGTCGCGATGCTCACCGGTGCGCTCCTCGGTCTCCTCCACGCGTGGCTCTGCGTGACGGTGCGGGCGGACCAGATCATCGCCGGCACGATCCTCAACGTCGGCGCTCTGGGCCTCACTGCGTACTTCAACCGCCTGATCATCACGCCGTCGGGCCTCGGCGGCGCCGGCGTGATCCCGCCGATCGTCTTCGGCCTCGGGCCCATCGCCCTCGCGACGCTCGCGCTCGTCGGGCTCATCCACTTCCTGCTGTTCAACTCGCGCTGGGGCCTGCGCACCCGCGCCGTGGGTGAGCATCCCAAGGCCGCCGACACGGTGGGCATCGACGTCTTCCGCCAGCGCTACCAGAACGTCATCGCCGGGTGCGCGCTCGCCGGGCTCGCGGGCGCGTACTTGACCCTCGAGTCGACGGGCTCGTTCCAGAACGGCATGACCGGCGGCCGCGGGTTCATCGCTCTCGCGGCCATGATCTTCGGGCGCTGGACGCCCATCGGGGCGTTCGGCGGCGCGCTGCTCTTCGGCTTCTTCACCGCGCTCGGAGTGATCGTGCGCGTGCGTCCCGCCGGCGGCGAGCTCGGCGACATCCTCGCGGCGATCCCGTCATTCTGGTACGCGGCGCTCCCCTATCTCGTGACGGTGGTGATCCTCGCCGGAGTCGTGGGCCGCGCGATCCCACCGGCCGCCGACGGCGTGCCGTACGAAAAGGAAGCTCGCGCCTGACCTCAGCGACCCTGCGCCTTGAGGTAGCGACGGACATCTTTCATCAGCAGCATCAGATGGAGCGGGTCTGTCGGCGAGTCCTCGAAGCCATACCGCTGATAGAACGCGCGTGCGCGCTCGTGCTTCGCGTGGACGAGAAGGACCCGCGCACCGATCGCGTCCGCAGCTTGTGAAGCGCGAAGCAGCCCGTCCTGCAAAAGCGAGGCACCGAGACCGGCAGCGCGATGGCGGTCGTCCCGCGCGAGCCTCGCGAGCAAGATCGCAGGGACCGGCCGCTCGCGAGGTTGGCCTCGGAGCGCCCGTTCAGTGGCGTCTTCGGACGCGACGGACGCCGCGGCCAGTGCGTAGGACCCGACCACCGTGGTCGGTGCGGTCTCGGTCGTCACCACATAGACACGAGCCGACCCGGACGCTTGGGCGACGAGCGCATGGCGCTTCAGCCACTCGGTCAGCGCTGGCTCTTCGCATTGGAAGCCTGCGGCCTGATGGTCGGGCCGAAGGAGCTCGGCTTGCCGGTACGCCACCGGCTACTTCGCGCTGAGCACGCTCGATCGCGCAAAGAGTCGCTTTAGCCCCGCGTTCTCCCGGGGTGGGCGGTCCAGGAGAGCCTTGAAGCTGGCCCACTGCCGCGGGGACAGTGAGAACTGCGTGCGGTCTGCCAGAACGCGTTCCGCCTCGAGGCGCGCGGCGTCAACGACGAACTCGGTCAGCGAGCGATCGGTGGTCTCGGCGGCGCGACGAACCAGGCTGTCGACGCCTTCGGCTACACGAAAGTCCCAGCGGTCCTTGACCTGCTTCATGGCTGCACCATTGTACACACGAGTGCCGTACATGGAGCAGGAGTTACGCCATCCCCGACCGCTTGACGACCCCGGGCCCTCTGCCTACGCTGTGCGGTCTACTGGTCTGACCATCAGACCGAAACGCGGGAGGTAGCGGGAAACGGCCGTTCTGCAGCCCATCCGGCGCGACCGTCTTTACCAGGGCATCGTCTCGCAGCTCGGTGCGCTCATCGAGCGCGGAGAGCTCAAGCCCGGCGACCAGCTCCCCGCGGAGCGCCAGCTCGCCGAGCAGTTCGAGGTCTCGCGCGCGTCCGTGCGCGAAGCGCTCCGATCGCTCGAACTCATCGGGGTCGTCGAGACGCGCGCCGGCGGCGGCACGTTCGTGCGCCAGGC
>JACPOT010000063.1 GCA_016191385.1 Chloroflexota bacterium
TGGCCCGGCTGGGCCAAGGCGATCCTGATCGCCCAGCTCGTCCTGATGATCGCGGTCATCGTCCCATGGGTCTTCATGTGGGGGATGTGCGCGGGCATGGCGGGCATGCAGATGCCCAGCGACATGATGCAGGGGCGCTAGCGCACCCACCGCACGGCTGACCCTATGGCCCTCCTACCATCCGACGAGGTGGTGACCGTGGTCCCGGCTCCGTCGCGTGGCGCGCAGCTCGTGCGCTTGGCGGTGATCGTGACGCTGACCGGGCTCGTCGCGGTGCTCGCCCTGGGGTTCCGTCGCGATCCGCAAGACATCCGCACTGGCACCGTGGGGCAGGCAGCGCCTGCGTTCGACCTCGAACGGCTCGATCAGCCGGGACGCCTGCGGCTCGCGGACATGGCGGGCAAGGTCGTGGTCGTCAACTTCTTCGCGTCGTGGTGCATCCCCTGCAAGCAGGAGGCGCCCGCGCTGGTCCGGGCGTGGGAGCGCTATCGCAACTCGGACGTCATCTTCGTCGGGATCGTGTACCAGGACTCGCCGGACGCGGCGATCGCGTTCCATGAACGCATGGGGCAGACCTGGCCCATCGGGTTCGACGATCCCGGCCGCACGGCGCTGCGATTCGGGGTCTTCGGCATCCCCGAGACGTACTTTATCGGCAAGAACGGCGTGATCGAGGGTCGCCACATCGGTGCCATCGACGAGGCGACGCTGATCCGCGCGATCGACACGCTGCGGGACAAGCAGTGAGAGGTCTCGCCCTCGCGGCGATCCTCATCGCCGGCTGCTCAACTCCGGCCCCGCCTGCCTCGCCGAGCGCCGTCGCGATCCCGACGATCGCCCGGACGGCGGCGTGTGGTTCACGGCGCAGCGCACGGGTCGATTGGGCTGGCTCGACCCAAAGACCGGTCAGACGAAGATGATCCCGCTCGGCCCGGGGTCGGCGCCGCACGGCGTGATCGTCGGGCCGGATCGGGCCGCGTGGGTCACCGACGGCGGGCTCAATGCGATCCTGCGCGTCGACGAGAGGACGAACGAGATCACGCGCTATCCGCTTCCCGCATCCGTGCCGCGCGTGGACCTGAACACGGCCGCGATCGCGTCCGGTCCGACCGTCGGACGCGTGTGGTTCACGGGGCAGGCGGGGTTCCTCGGGCTTCTCGAGATCACGCCACAGGGCGCGGCGACGGTGAAGGTGATACCCGCGCCGCGAGGAAGCGGTCCATACGGGATCACCGTGCGGCCCGGTGTCGAGTACGAGGCCTATTACGCGTCGCTCGCGGGCAGCCACATCGGCCGCGTATCGATCTGCTGCGTCAACGGGGGATACAGCATCGACGCCGAAGCGATCGAGCCGCCTACGAAGGACCAGGGTGCCCGACGCGTGTGGAGCGACTCGAAAGGGATCATCTGGGTCAGCGAGTGGAACGCCGGGCAGCTGGGCCGCTACGACCCGAGGACATCGCAGTGGAAGGAGTGGAAGCTCCCCGGTGCGCGCCCACAGGCTTACGCCGTCTTCGTCGACGATCGCGACATCGTGTGGCTCACGGACTGGGGCGCGAGCGCGATCGTGCGCTTGGATCCCGCGACCGAGACTTTCACCTCGTTCCCGCATGCGCCGAATGGCGAGATCCGCCAGCTCAACGGGCGGCCAGGCGAGGTGTGGGGAGCTCTGTCGGCGCTGGATAAGTTGCTGCTCGTCACGACGCGCTAGACAATGGGCTAGCAGTGGCCACCCTCGAACGCGTCATCCCCGTTCAGCGCGTCCGCTACACCGGCATCCTCGAGTGGATCACGACCGTCGACCACAAGAAGATCGGGATCATGTACCTGTTCACGACCTTCTTCTTCTTCCTCACCGGCGGCCTGCTCGCCCTGGCGATGCGCACGCAGCTCGCCACGCCCAATGGCACGTTCCTCACGGCGCAGCAATACAACGCCGCGTTCACGATGCACGGGACGACCATGGTCTTCCTCGCGGTCGTCCCGATCTTCACGGGATTCGCCAACTTCATCATCCCGCTGCAGCTCGGCGCGCGCGATATGGCGTTCCCGCGCCTCAACGCCCTCTCGTACTGGCTGCTGCTCGGCGGCGGCATCCTCCTCTACTCGGCCTTCATCGTCGGCCCGCCCGCGGCGGGATGGACCTCGTACGTCCCGCTCTCGACGAAGGAGTTCTCGCCGCAGCTCGGCCAGGACCTCTGGATCCTGGGGCTCACCGTCCTCGGCTTCTCGTCGATCTTCGGCGCGCTGAACATGATCGTGACGATCTTCGCGCTGCGCGCGCCGGGAATGACCTTCCATCGGCTCACGCTCTTCACCTGGAGCGTGCTCGTGACGAGCTTCCTGCTGATCCTGGCGATGCCGTTCCTCACGGTCGCCGGCGTCATCCTGCTCTTCGACCGTCTCGTGGGGACGTCCTTCTTCGCCGTGAGCGACGGTGCGGACCCGCTGCTGTGGCAGTACCTCTTCTGGTTCTTCGGGCACCCGGAGGTCTACATCATGGTCCTGCCCGGGTTCGGGATCATCTCCGAGGTGCTGCCGGTCTTCTCACGCAAGCCCGTCTTCGGCTACAAGATGATCGCGTACTCGTCGGTCGCGATCGGATTCCTCTCGTTCTCCGTCTTCGTCCACCACATGTTCGTCACCGGGATCGACACGCCACTGGAGACGTTCTTCATGGCGACGACCATGCTCATCGCCGTCCCGACCGGGGTGAAGATCTTCAGCTGGCTCGGGACGCTCTGGGGCGGCTCGCTGCGCTTCAAGACGCCCCTGCTCTTCGCCCTCGGCTTCCTCGTGACGTTCACCATCGGCGGCATCTCGGGCGTCTTCCTGGGGTCCGTTCCCGTGGACTTCCAGCTGTCCGACACGTACTTCGTCGTCGCGCACCTCCACTACGTCCTCATGGGCGGGTCGATGTTCACCGTGTTCGCCGGCCTCTACTACTGGATCCCCAAGATCACCGGCCGGATGCTGAGCGAGCGCTTGGGGCAGATCCACTTCCTGCTGATCTTCATCGGGTTCAACATGACCTTCTTCGTCCAGCACCAGCTCGGCCTGGAAGGCATGCCGCGCCGCATCTACCAGTACCCGCAGTCGCCGGAGTGGGCCAGCCTGAACCTCATCTCGACCATCGGCTCTTACATCATCGCCGTCTCGATCCTGGTCTTCCTCTACAACTTCATCGTGAACATCGCGCTCAAGCAGGGCAGACCGGCGGGTGACGACCCGTGGAAGGGCGACACGCTCGAATGGGCGACCAGCTCGCCGCCGCCGGCCTACAACTTCGCCCGCATCCCCGAAGTGCACAGTGCTCGCCCATTGAAGGAAGACGTCGCGCACTAGCGCGACGCCGCTGATGCCCTCGCGCGCATACGCCCGCCTGGTGTGGCTCACCTTCGCGGCGACGATGCTCGCGGTCATTTGGGGCGGCATCGTGCGCGTGAGCGGGTCGGGTCTGGGCTGTCCCGACTGGCCCCTCTGCCATGGGCAGTTCCTGCCGTCGGTCGACCTCGCGACCCGCATCGAGTGGACGCACCGCCTCCTCGTCCTGCTCGCTGGCATCCTGGTCGCGGCCGTCGCGCTGTGGACCCTTCTCCGATATCGCGCGGTCCCGCTCCTTGCACCCCTCGCCGTGGCCGCGGCGATCCTGTTCGCGCTGCAGGCGGTGATCGGCGGCGTGGTCGTCATCCTCGAGCTGCCGAGCACCTGGGTCACGGCCCACCTCGCGAACGCGGAGATCCTCCTCGCGGTGCTCACCGTCCTCGCGGTGCTCGTGCGGTGGCCGGCCGTGGTCACCCGCGCGCGGCCCGACGGCGCGGCATGGCTCGGCGCGTCTGCTCTGGTCGCGACCTTCGCGCTGCTGCTGACCGGCGCCTACGTGCGCGGCGCGGATGCGGCGACGGCGTGCACGACATGGCCGCTCTGCGACAGCGGCGCGTTGCCGAGCGACATCTCCCAGGTCGTGCACATGCTGCACCGCTACGCCGCGGCCGCGGTCGGGGCGCTCATCGTGATCACGGCCCTGGCCGCGTGGCGGCAGCCGGCCCGGCATCCCGCGCTCCGCCCGCTTGCCGCGCTGACGCTCGCCCTCTTCGCGCTCCAAGTCGCGCTCGGCGCGGCCAATCCGCTGACGGGCTTCTCACCGTGGGCGCTCGGCGCGCACCCCGCGGTCGCGTCGCTCCTGTGGTGCTCCGTCGTGGGCCTCGTCGCGGTGCAGTGGCGCCCGCTCGTCCCGGAGGGGATGGCGGTCGCGCGCGACGTCATCGCGCTCACGAAGCCCGCGATCATGTCGCTGCTGCTCCTCACTGCCTTCGGGGGGATGTTCCTCGCGGAGCGCGGCGTCCCGCCCTTCGGCGTGCTGCTTTCAGTGCTCATCGGCGGGGCGTTCGCGAGCGGTGGGGCGGCCGCGCTGAACCAGTACTTCGACCGCGACATCGACGAGCTCATGCGCCGCACCCGCAAGCGTCCACTGCCCGCGCATCGCGTGTCCACGCGCGTCGCGGTCGTGCTCGGTCTCACGCTGAACGTCCTCGCGTTCGCGGTCCTGTGGCTCGGAACGAACCTGCTCGCGGCGTTGCTCGCGGTCAGCGGGACCCTCTTCTACATCTTCATCTACACGCTGTGGCTGAAGCGCACGACGGCACAGAACATCGTCATCGGCGGCGCGGCGGGCGCCATCCCGCCACTCGTCGGGTGGGCCGCGGTCACAGGGTCGCTGGACCTTCCCGCGTGGCTCCTCTTCGCCATCGTCTTCTTCTGGACGCCCGCGCACTTCTGGGCGCTCGCGCTGCTCATCCGCGACGACTACGAGCGCGCGATGGTGCCGATGCTGCCCGTCGTGCGCGGCGAGCGCGCGACCGCGTGGGCGATCCTGTGGTACGCCGCGAGCCTCATCCCGCTAAGCCTGTTCCTCTTCGTGATCCGCGCGGCCGGGATGCTGTATCTCGTCGCGGCGCTCGCCCTCGGCGGGCTCTTCGTCTGGTACGCGGTGCGGCTCGTTCGCGCGGCTGACGCGCGCCGCCGCACGATGGCGCGCAACGCGTACGTGTTCTCGCTGCTCTACCTCGCGCTGCTGTTCGTCGCGATCATGGTGGACTCGACCGTACGACTGCCGCTCTAGCCTTCGCGCTCATCGCGCTCGGCTCGCTCTATCTCGTGGGCGCGTCGCGCTCACGCATCGCCGGCCGAGGCTGGCCGATCTGACGGTCCGGCTCGTGAGGCCGATCGCGGTCGACCGCAGAACACCATCCTCGGCGGGCTGCTCGCCTTCTCGTCGCGCTTGCGCTACCCGGTGTACCAAGGGCGGCCCGAGCGCTACGGCATCGACGCGGTCACGGACCAGCGCGTCGGCGGTGCGATCATGTGGGTGCCCGGCGATCTCGTCTTCCTGGCGGGCGCGTCGCTGGCGTTCTTTCTGTGGCTGGCGGAAGAAGAACGGGCGCAGCTGCGGCGCGAACGAAGGACCTAGACACGCCCTGCTCGCCTGGCTGACGGTAGTCCAAGCCCATGACACTGCGTGCGTCGAAGCTACGGATCTGCGTGCTGTTTCGGACATCTCTGCCGCTATGTCCGTCGCGGCGAGAGACCGTTCGGGTGACGCTGCCGCAGCGGCGCATCCGATCGGTCGCCGTGAGATCTTGTGCGGAGGCCTGACTCATGGTTCATCCACGCTGGCCAAGGCTTGGCTTGGCCGTGGTGCTGGCAACGGTCGCGGTCGGTGCGGCGCAGTGGCGGGAGCCGCTGGTAGCCCAGGCATCCCACCCTAATGGCATCCACCTCGACAGCACCCATCTCGCCTATGACGACGAGGACTTCTGTGTGAACAGCACGGGAACGAGTCAGCCCTGGCGCTGGACCGCGGCGAACAACAACATCGGTGCGGCGCTCTGGGGAAACTCCGACTCCGCTCAGGAGTGGGACGCGAAGGCGTGGGACTTGGGTGGGCCCGCGTGGCGTATCTGGTTCGTCGGAGCCAGCGATGCATGTCAGGATCTATCCGGGGCCGTGCGCGGACCGATCGAACTCGAGTACTGGATCGAGGACGACACAAGGTCGGGGAGCCAGCCTCACTACTGCCCTTCGGATCAGCCCTACAACGTCAGCTGCGCCTTCGCATCGGGCCCGTACTTCACGGTGAACGGGCACTTGAACTACGAGTTCTATTACCTCTACCTCTACAAGCCCTATGCGGTCGGCGATGCGACCGCCGATGGCCTTGCCGATTTCGCGTACCACCAGATCAACCACGAAACGGGCCACGCGGTCGGCTTCGCCGACGGCTCTGGGTCGAGCGACTGCCCGAGCAGCGTCATGCACAGTCAGGCCTAC
>JACPOT010000064.1 GCA_016191385.1 Chloroflexota bacterium
CACGCTCCAGGCGTACCTCGAGGCGAAGGCCATCCTCTTCGACGAGCTCCTCAAGGGCGAGGACAAGGGCGTGCAGAAGACCGCCGTCCTCAACGCCGACGATCCGCACTGGTCGTACCTCGCGGGTCGCGCGCAGCCCGCCCGCACGCTGACCTACGGGATCGACGCGCTCGCCGATGTCCAGGGCCGCATCCTCGCGGCCGACGCGAGCGGGTCGCGCATCGAGATCAGCGCGGCCAGCGGACGCGTGGAGGTGGACCTCCCGCTCGTCGGCCGCTTCAACGTCCATAACGCCCTCGCGGCGTGCGCCGCGGGCCTCGCGGCCGGGGCGACCCTCGAGCACGCGCGCGCCGCGCTCGCGCGGGCGCGTCCGGTCTCGGGTCGCATGGAGCGCGTCGCGGGCGATCAGCCCTTCAGCGTCATCGTCGACTACGCCCACACGCCGGCGTCGCTCGACAAGGTCCTCTCACTGCTCCGGCCCCTCACGCCCGGCAAGCTCATCGCCGTCTTCGGCAGCGCGGGCGAGCGCGACCGCGACAAGCGGCCGCGCCTCGCCGAGGTCGCGGCACGCTGGTGCGACCTTTTCGTCATCACGCAGGAGGATCCGCGCCTCGAGGATCCCGCCGGGATCCTCCGTGAGATAGAGGTGGGCGCCATCGCGGCGGGCAAGGCGCGTGGCACGAACTACCTCGTCGTCCCGGATCGCGCCGAGGCGATCGCCGCGGCCATCGAGCGCGCCGCGCCGGGCGACACCGTCGTGCTCTGCGGCAAGGGCCACGAGCGGTCGATCATCGTCGGCGAGGAGAAGGTGCCGTGGGACGAGGCGGGTAGCGCGCGCGAGGCGCTCGCTCGGTGCGGCTTCGTGGCCGCATGAAGCGCGCGGTGCGCGAGCAGACCAAGGCGCTGCTCGATCCGGCGGTCGCGAGCGGCCTCTATGACCTCGTACCCAAGCCGGTCAGGCCTGCCGGCGCTCCCGCGATCGTCCTGATGATGGGATTTCCGGGGGTGGGGAAGTCGCACTGCGCTCGGCTGCTGGCGGACCGGCTCGGTGCGGCGCACATGGCGAGCGACCACCTCCGGAGCCAGCTCTTCATCGCCGCCTCGTACGGCCGGCGCGAGAACGCGGCGCTGTTCCGCATCCTCGACGTGCTGATCGAGCGCCTGGTCGGCGAGGGCCACCGTGTCATCGTCGACGCGACCCATCTGCGGAGGATCTATCGAGCCAGCACGGTGGCGCTGGCGCGGCGGCGCGGCGTGCCCTACGCGTACGTCCTTGTCGTCGCGGACGATGCGGACGCGCGCCAGCGCCTGCGGGACCGCGCGCGCGCGCGAGCGGAAGACGATCGGTCGGAGGCCGACGAGGAGGTGTACGACGCGATGCGCGCGCGCGGATTCGAGGAGCCGGACGAGCCGTACCTGACCCTGCGCAACGGACGCGACCTGGACGGGGAGGTCGCGCGGATCGCGATGGAGCTGGGAGCACGGTGGGCCGCCGCGAGCTGATCTTCGCTCTGGTCGGGGCCGTCCTCGTTGCGATCTACGTCTGGCTCGGTGCGCAGCTCATCAGCGCGGTCGGGCCCGTCACGGCGTCGCCGACGCCGCGACCGACGGCCCCCGCGGTGCAGGTGGGCGCCCCGCGGCTGCCGGGCGCCATCGCCTTCGCGCTGCGAGGCGACATCTACGTCCTGCGCGACGGCCGCTACGCCGCGCTGACGTCCGAGGGCCGCAACTCGCAGCCGGCGCTCACGGCCGACGGCACGGCTGTCTGGTACGTCCGCCAGGAGCAGATCGATGGAACGCGCATCAGCGATGGCCAGCTCGTGAACGCGCGCCTGGCCTACTCATCGATCCTGCGCAAGCCCTCCGGCGGCGGGCTGGAGGAGACGGTCCTCAACGGCTTGCGCCAGCGGCGCGCGAACGGGATGCACCTGGTGTCGTGGTATCTGGGCCCCGCGGTGGCTCCCGACGGACGGCGTTTCGCCGTCGTCGAGGACGACGGGGACGGGGCGGCCGATCTCGTCGTGTGGTCATTCGGGAACGCGGTGCCGTCGGCGTCGCCGCGCGCGACGGTCCCGGTCCGGCCGACCGCGCCGGCGATCCGGTCCGAGGGCGCGGAGCTCGCCGACCCGGCGTGGTCCCCGAGGGGCGAGAGCATCGCGGTCACTGGCTACGGCGGTGATCAAGCCGAGCTCTTCATCTACCCGGCCGACCGCGGTGCGCCGATCGCGGTCGCGGGGCTGCCCGACGGGGACGCGTATCGCCCCTCGTATTCGCCGGACGGATCGTGGATCGTGTACACCCTGCGACGCGACGGGAAGAACGACGTTCACGCGTTCAACCTGAGCTCGAAGCGGGACGTGGCCCTCACCGGTGACGGCCGCAGCTGGAACGCGGTGTTCTCGCCCGACGGGACGTGGATCGCCTTCCTGCGCGAGCGCTCGGGCACTATCGACCTCTACGCCATGGAGCTCGGCGACGCACTGCGCGGCGGCGCGCCCAAGGAGCCGCTCAAGCTGACGCGCGGCGAAGGGCTCGACGGCGCCTCGCGCCCTTCCTGGGCGCGGTAGCCCACATCGCGCCGTGTCTGGACGCTAGTGGGGCACCAGGCCCAGCGGATCAACTACGCTCTGGTCCGTCTTCACGACGACCTGCTGCCCAGTGCGCAAGTTGACCAGCACCAGTCCTCGTCCGTCGCGGAACAGAAGGTGCTCGCCCGAAGCGTCGAACGCGATGAGGGCTGGAGTGTCCCCGGTGGTCCCATCGATCAATTTGCGGGCAAGTTTCGAGTCGTAGTCGATCGCCCACACGTCGGAGCCTCTGACAAAGAGCAGCTCAGTGCTCCTTGGACGGAAGAGTGGCGTTCCAGTACCACGTTCATTGATCTCCGCGCGGTACATCGCCGGGCTCCGGGCGTCCCAGATATACAGCGGGCCGGAAGCGGCTTCAAATGCGGTCACCAGCCCGAAGAAAACACCTGAATCGTTGGCGCCCACCTGGCCGTACTGCGGGATGCGATCTCGCGATATGGTCCGCCCATCGGCCATGTCTATGACCTCGTAATCCTGACCACTGATCGCTACCAGGGTCCGCTGGTCGGCGAAGAGCGGACGCGGTGGTCCAGGCCGCTGTGCGATGTCGGATGACTTTCCAGTGCTCGCATCCACGGCCACGATCCGACCGTTGCCACTACCGTCTCGCACGCCCATGATCAGTTGGTCGCCGGCCGCATCCCAGATGATCTCGCCACTCGGCCGCTCTTTCTGCAGTGACATGGCGACGCGGATGGAGCCGCTGCGGATCTCCCAGATCAACAGCTCCCACAGGTCACCCCCGGGAGCCTCCTGCCGCCAGTAAGCGACTCGGTCGTGCCCGTCGAATGTGGGGCTGATCGCGATGCCTCTCACTTCGTGGTGCGCCACTGTCGATCCCGACGGTGATCGGACATCAAAGCTCCCGTACGCGTTCGTGTACACGGTCCCGCCGCCCGGGACACGATCGAGAACGCGCGGATATGCGATCAGCAGATCAACGGGAGAGGCCGTTCCTGTAGGAGACGCGCTGGGCAGGAGCGCTCCAGGCATAGCCGGCGGCGCAGACGCGGAAGGGGCCGCTGCACTACCTAGGCGGTCCAGGCCCTGGCGGTACTCGTAGAGCGTGGTGCCGATCAGCGCCGCCACCACGACGGTCACGACAGCACCAGCAAAAGCAAGAAACGGCGGGCGTGGGCTGACGCGCACGAGGTCGAGCGGGGGGAGGTCCCCCTGACGTGGCGGGGCGGACCTGATCAGGCGGCCACTCCGCTGAAGGTCACTTGCCAAGGTGCGGCAACGCGCACAGACGGCCAGATGGCGTTCGATCTGCCCGTACTCCTCACCTGAGAGTGCCTCCTCTAGCTGCCGCGCGAGGAGTTCGTCGACATGGGCGTTCATTGCATGCGCTCCAATCGCCGGTATGCCGCGGCGAAGTTGAGGCGACCGCGCACGAGCCTCGACTTCATGGCGGATTCGGTGATCCCGAGAATCCCCGAGATCTCTGACCGGCTCATTCCTTCGACCAAACGAAGGATGAGAACGGTTGCCTGGTCTGGGGGAATTTCTCGCAGGGCCGCTCGAACACACTCTTCCACCGAACCGGCAGCGGGCGCTGATGGCTCCGCTATCAGTCTCGAGATGGATCGCCAGCGACGTTTTCGCCGCACATGATCAATGGCCAGATTCGCCGCGATCCGAAAGAGCCAGTTCGGCAAGTCCTCACGGCGCTCGGGTGGGTTGTGGGACCGAGCAGCTCGAACGAAACTGTCGTGCAGCAGGTCAGGAGCTGCCTCATTACCAACTAGGCTGCTCAGATACCGAAGGACGCGGGGGCCGTCCGTTACGTATAGCCCCTCAAGTGCGGCGTGGCCCAACGATGTCGTCATACCTATCGATGGATTGTGCTGCGCTCGGCTGACGTGCACACCTTAGAAACGTCCCGAGGGTGGGGGATGGTTGCAACTCGCGAATACCGTCGCCATCGTGCTGGAGAAACTCCTCGTCCTGTGTGTTGCGAAATCTTTGCGCGTTCGTTGCGCCACAGTCATTGAACTGCCGAGAGTGAGTGGGCGAAACTCGACCGTCGGTTCATCGACCGGACCCGCGGTCGCCGCAGGAAGGAGCGAGTTGGGGGATGTCTGATCTGGGAGCGATCTCGCGTCGACGGTTTATCGAGATCGCGATCCTCACGGGAAGCAGCCTGGTCGTTCCGACCCAGTTGGCGCACGGTTCTACCGAGCTCTGCCCCAACGGTGGCTTGGCGTGCGCGTTCTGCCGCGTCGAAGAGGTCAGGGCTAGCGGCGGCCGCCCTGCACCAGCAAATGGCTTCCCCGTAGTGAACGCGTGGAGGGATTGGAGGTCACTGAGGTTTGTCTCACCTCTATGACGGCGCCCGGCGCAGCGTGATCGCGGTCCACCATCGAGGCGTGTGCGGAAGTGAGGCGGATCCAGCGAGCACCGACTGCTGGAATCGCATCTCGTGTGGCTCCTACAACTGGTTCTATGACTTCTGCATCTCTCGCAACGGTGACATCAACACCAGTTGGGACTCTGCGTGCTTGAGTTACCCCTTCTATCGGAACGCGACCGGTGGTGCGACCTGCGGCGCGAACTGTCAGGCGGCCGGCACGACGGCCGTGATGATGCAGCGGTGCTATGGGGGCTCAGGCTGCGGCGCCTGCAATCTCGCGGGATTCACGGATCCCCAGCTCTGTGGGCTTGCATACGTGTCGCTGCACCTGGGCGCAGGCGCACCGAATCCCAACATCTACAACCACATCACGCATCAGAAAGCCGGTTCGTGGAATCCGTGCGGCGGCGGATGCTTCACAGAGTGTTGCGGCACCTACTTCACTGCGCCGAGTCCGAGCGGCTGGTCGAACAACGGCGAGATTCAGATGAACCGAATGTTTTGGATGCGTTACAACCTCTCGATCGGGTGCAATTGCACCGGTGATATCTGCGCATGATCCGACGCGGCGGCTGAGGCCCCCATAGCGACGGCGGTCAGCCGTCCAAGGACAGCGAGATACCGGCGGCCGCTATCGAAGTTATCAAGCGTCACCCCTACTACCGCCGTGTCCGCTGCCACATGGTCGGCTTCTGTGTCGAAGACGGATGGACGGAGGATGCCGGTCAGCGCGCGTTCGTTGTCTACGGTGTCCATTCTGTGAATGGCGCCGCTGCTCAGGTCGGCTTCGCCGTAGATTTGAGGGCGCGACTCGTCGTCGCAGCGCGATTGCTGGTCAGCGTGACGGGAGGCATCCAGTCGCAGCCCGTCGAGATCCTTCCCGCCTGCGATGTGCCTCAGCCGCAACGGATCGTTGATGGGGCGGGCCACGTCGGGCTGCACGAAGCCTCGATCACCCTCGCACCGCACCGGCACTGATCCGAATCTGAAGATCGTCAGTTGGCGCGCTCTAGGGAGGCCGCGTCTGCACCAGCGGGCGCAGCGGCCGCGGCGTCGCGGCGATTTCGGCGTCCAGGTCCACGCTGACGCCGCGAGCCGCGTCGAGCAGGGGTCGTACGCGTCCGCGGCCACGCGATCGAGGCCGTCGATCCCGTACAGGTCGCGGAGCGTGCGCTTCCCGTCGTCGCTCCCGCTGTAGGCGACCATTGCCGCCTGGATCCGGCCGCGCGCCTCGTTCGAGAGCGTGCGTCTCGCGCTGATTGCCTCATTGGGGACGCCGCTGACCGTCGCGACCCGCTTCGTGCGCTGCTTCACGTCTGCGGCGACGCCCTCACCTGGTCGCGCGCGTCCACGGCCATCACCGCAGCGTCGACCTCCCCGCGGTAGAGCGCGAGGACCGCTCGGGCGTCATCGCTCAGGTAGACGGTCCTCGCGAAGAAGACCTTCGGATCCATGCCGGTCTCCTTGCGCACCCGCGCCATGAGCGCGAGGGCGGACGGGGCCGCCGGCCGGTCGACGAGCGCGATGCTCTTGCCCTTCAGGTCCGTGATCTATCTGACCGGAGCGTCGGCGGAGGCGAGGACCTCAAGGCTGGACGTCACCGACGCTTTGCCCGCGAGCGCATCGGGACGGAGGGCTCCGAGGATCGGATCGGCGCAGTTCCGGGATCGCACGGCGACCACGCCGAGGGGCGAGAGCCAGGTGACATCGATGTCGCCGACGCAGAGCTCCTCCAGGGCCCCGGACTCACTGCTTGGGACCCTTCGCCGCCCAGCGCAGCCCGGTCGCCTTCTCGAGCGCGGCGGTCATCGCGGATGCGCCCGCGGCGCTCCGCGCGGTGTCGGGCGATGGGAGCAGCGCGATGACGATGGGGCGGTCGGCCGTGCCGATGGCCTGCGTCGGCCGCGCGGTCACGGTCGGGGCGGCGGTGGCGGCCGGTGCGGATGGCTGGGTCTGCTGTGGGAAGACCGTGCAGCTCGCGAGCACGAGGGCTGCGAGCGCTCTAGGCAAGCCTCTTCCGGACCTGCGCGGAGGCGAAGTCCATCGCGGCGACGGTCACGACGATCATGAAGACGATGAGCCCCGCCTTCTCGTACTGCAGGAGCTGGGTCGACTGGAAGAGCATCTGTCCGATCCCGCCGCCGCCCACGAAGCCGAGGATGGGCGCGAGGCGCACGTTCGCGTCGAGCCGGTAGATCGAGAACGAGATGAACGGGTTGACGATCTGCGGCAGGACCGCCGCCCAGATCACCTGCAGGCGGTTGGCCCCTGTGGCGGTGATCGCCTCGCCCGGGCCCGGGTCGATGCCCTCGACGGCCTCGGAGTAGAGCTTCCCGAGGACGCCGACGTTGTGGAACGCGAGCCCGAAGACACCCGCGGCGCTCCCCAGACCGAAGAAGATCGTGGTGATGATCACGACGATGAGGACGTCGATCGATCGGATGATCGTGAAGAGCACGCGGATGAAGCCGTAGATCGCCGCGGTCACCGGGTGCCCGGTCATGATGTTGCGGGCGCCGAGGAAGGCCAGCGGCAGCGCCACCACCACCGCCATCGCGGTGGCGACGATCCCCAGGAAGATCGTCACGATCATGAGGCCGAGGGCCGTGTCCCAGAAGGTCTCGAACTCGTTCTGGGGTGTCAGGATCGAGAAGTCGAAGCGGAGCAGCCGGAAGATCTGGGTGAAGCCGTACTCAGGGTTCGCGCGCGAGATGTCGATGTCCAGTAGCCGCACCCCGACGTAGAGGATCGCGATGACGGCGGCTGCGATGGACCACTTCCGCCAGTCCGTGAGCGGGTTGCGCTGGAGCTCCGGCGGGATGGGCAGGCCGCGCGCGGCGAAGTATTCGGCCACTAGTGACTTTCCGCGTCGGGGAGGATCGCCGCGGCTTCCCGTCTCTCCTGGGCGGTGGGCGCGACTCCGATCTCGACCTCGACGGCATCCTCGCCGTAGATGTCCTTGAAGCGCCGCTCGTCGATGTCCGCGGGCTTCCCGTCGAAAGCGACGTGGCCGCCCTTGAGCGCGATGACGCGGGTCCCGTAGCGGCGAGCGAGCGAGAGGAAGTGCAGCGAGCAGATGACGGTGATGCCGTCCTTGCGGTTGATCTCCTCGAGGTAGCGCATCACGGAGTGGCTGGTGGCCGGATCCAGGCTGGCCACCGGCTCGTCGGCGAGCATGACCTCGGGGCCCTGCATGAGCGCCCGCGCGATGCCGACGCGCTGCTGCTGGCCACCCGACAGCGCATCGGCGCGCTGGAACGCCTTCTCAATGATCCCGACGCGCGCGAGGTTCTCGTACGCCCGGGTCAGGTCCTCTCGCGATGGGCGCGACGCGATCGTTCGCCACAGCGAGCGGTACCCAAGCCGGCCTGACATGACATTCGAGAAGACCGACGTGCGACGCACGAGATTGAACTGCTGGAAGATCATCCCGATACGCCGGCGGACCCGTCGCAATTCACGTCCGCCGGCACGCGTGATGTCGACGCCGTCAAACACGACGCGACCGCTCGTCGGTTCGACGAGGCGGTTGACGCAGCGGAGGAGCGAGGACTTGCCCGAGCCCGAGAGCCCGATGAGCACGACGAACTCGCCGCGCCTTGACGATGTCCCGCAGGGACACGATCGGATCCACGCGGCGAGGATATAGAGAGAGACCGCCGGAAGTCCGGCGGTCTCTCTCGCTAGCGAGTCTCTCTGCTACGGAGACTTCGAAGGCGCCGGGGTGGCCGGAGGGCGCGGGGTCTTCGCGGCCTCGGCTGCGACGTCCACGCCACCCAGCTTCGCCGCCTCCTTCATCGAGTCGAAGAAGGTCGCGTTGACCTCGATCATGCCGTCCCAGGCGAACAGGCTCTTGTAGTTCGCCTTGCCGGCGTCGGTCGCTCCGTAGTCGATCAAGGCCTTCTTGATCGCGGCGACCGCGTCAGCGGGAAGGCTCTTCTGGACGGCGATCCCGTCGTTCGGGATGGGGCCGGCCGACTCGATCCTCTTGGTCTTCGTCAGGATGTCCGCGGGCATGCCCGCCGCGATGGCGGTGCACTGCGGGGTCGTGCAGCGGGCGTCGTTGTACGATGCGCTGCCGTCGACCTGGCCGTTGTAGAGCGCGAGCACCGACTGCGGGTGCCCGCCGGCGAAGATCGTCTGCGAGAAGAACGTTGCGGGATCGGTGTTGGTCTTGTTCTTGATGATCAGGCGCGGGAACAGGTGGCCCGAGGCCGAGATCGCGTCGACGAACGCGAACTTCTTGCCCTTGAGGCCCGCGATGTCGTTGATCCCGCTGTCGGCCCTCACGAGGATCTGCGCGTTGTACGTCGGGGAGAGCTTCCCGGTCTCGTCGGTGCGGAGCGCGGCGAGGATGGGAGTGCCACAGCCCTTCTCGAGGAGCAGGGTCATCTGCAGCGGCGCGATGAACGCGACGTCCACCTGACCGGAGCACACGGCCTCGATCTCGGCGGCGTAGCTGGTCGGGACCTGGACCTTCCAGCGCAGGCCGGTCGCCGTGCCGAGCGCCGACGCGATGGCATTGCCCGTCGTCGTGAGGCGAGCGACCTCGGCCGATGGCGTGATCGCGAGGACGATCGGCCGGTCGAACGAGCCGATGCGCGCGGTCTTCGCGGGGGTCGCGGTGGCGGCAGCCTGGGATGCGCTGGGCTGGGCAGTACCGCCGCACGCTGCGACGATCAACCCAAGCGCGACCGCGAGTGCCATGGGTACGCGCAGTGTGCGAAGCATTGGGTCCCTCATTCCTCCCTTGATCTTCTGGAAGCGCTCGTATGATAGCCCTCGGATGCTGTTCCTTTCCAAGCTCGCGAGCGCCTCGCGAGCCCGCGACAGCATCGTATGTATCGGCCTCGACCCCGAGCCCGACCGGATCCCCGAGCACCTCGGCAGCGGGGCCCAAGCGGCGGTCCGCTTCCTCCGGCGCATCATCCGCGCGACCAGCGACCACGCCTGCGCGTACAAACCCAACCTCGCGTTCTACGAGCAGTACGGCCAGGCGGGCGTGGACATCCTTGCCCTGGTCCTCCAGGAGATACCCAAGGACATCCCGGTGATCCTCGACGGCAAGCGCGGGGATGTCCCGAACACCTCGGCGGCCTATGCGCGCGCCCTCTTCGAGCGCTTCCACGCCGACGCCGCGACCGTGGCTCCCTTCGTGGGCCTCGACTCCATCTCTCCGTTCTGCGAGCTGGGCTACGCCCTCGTGCTCGCGCGTACGAGCAATCCCGGCGCACACGACTTCCAGGACCTCGACACGGGCGGCGCGCCCCTGTACGAGGTGGTCGTGCGCAAGTGCGTCGAGCGCTTCGCCGCCGACCGCTGCGGCTTCGTCGTCGGCGCCACGTACCCCGCGGAAGCGAAGCGCCTGCGCGAGCTCGCGCCGGACCGTCTCTTCCTTCTTCCCGGGATCGGGGTCCAGGGTGGGGACGCCGGCGGCGCGATCGCGGCCGCTCTCGACTCTCGTGGCGGCGGGGTCCTGCCTTCCGCGTCTCGCTCCGTGATCTACGCCTCGGACGGACGCGACTTCGAGACCGCCGCGGCGGCCGCCGCGCGCGAGCTGAAGGAGAGCGCGAACACCGCTCGATCAGAGGCGATCCGCTGATGTTCGGGATCGGCACGGGCGAGCTCCTGCTGCTCGCGCTCATCGCGCTCCTCGTGCTCGGCCCCGAGCGGATGCCGCGGCTGATGCGCGACGTCGGCAAGACCGTCAATGACCTGCGCAAGACGTCGGACGAGCTCCGCAGCGAGTTCCTGAATTCGGACCTGACCGCGGAGCGCGTTCTCGACGTCGCGTCGCGAGCGCCGGCTCCAGTCGAGGCGCCCGCGCCCGTCGTCAGCGAGCCGCCGCCGCCGGCGACGCAGGCCGAGGTCGTGACCGAGCCGGCCGAGCCGCAGGTCCCCGACGAGACGGCGTTCGACCGCGAGGCCCGGCTCGCGCGCGAGCGGCTCGAGGACCCCGCGAACGCGAAGGCGCGCGACGAGCAGGCGGCCGCCGAGGGCTGGAAGATCCCCACGGACGAGGCGGGCACGAGCCCCAGGGAGGGGTGAGCGTCCGGGCGCATGCGCTGATACCTTTGAGGTCTCCATGACAGGCATCGGCCCCTGGCTCATCGCGCTCATCGCGGTGATCGCCGTCTGGATCGACATCCCGAAGCACCGGATCGACCTCCCCTTCGGGTGCCCCGGCATCTGCATGCGGATCGGGGACAAGTACTACTTCCAGGAGATCAAGACCCACCTCGGCCTCGACCTCCAGGGCGGCACTCAGCTCGTGCTCCGGCTCCAGACCGAGAAGCTGCCCCCGGGCTCGAACACGCCGGAGTCGACACTGAACGAGCAGGCGCGCAAGGTCATCGACAAGCGCATCAACGCTCTCGGCGTGTCTGAGCCGGTCATCCAGTCGATCGGGACCGACAAGATCCTCCTCGAGCTGCCGGGCGTCTCGGACCTCGCGCAGGCCCAGGAGCTCGCGACGCGGCAGGCCTTCCTCGAGTTCAAGGTGCCCGACGAGAAGAACCCCGGCAAGTACAAGTCGCTCGAGCCGCCGCTCACGGGCGCCAACCTCAAGCCGACCTTCGTGACGTTCCAGGGCCAGGCGCAGTCGAGCCCCGTCGTGAACTTCGAGTTCGCGCCGCCGGACGATCAGCGCTGGGTGGATCTCTCGAAGCAGTACAAGGACAAACAGACGGAGATCCTGCTCGACGGCAAGCGGATCTCCGCGCCGGTCATCAAGGATGTGTTCACCTCGGGCAAGGGCGTGATCGAGGGCGGCTTCACGACGCAGAGCGCCAAGGAGCTGAGCCTGCTGCTCAACTCGGGTGCGCTCCCGGTGCCCCTCGAGATCCTGCAGTCGACGCGCGTCGAACCCACGCTCGGCGCCGACTCGGTGCAACGTAGCCTCGTCGCCGGGATCGTGGGCCTGCTGCTCGTCGCGCTCTTCATGGTCAGCTACTACCGCCTGCCCGGCGCGCTCGCGGTGATCGCGCTCCTCTACTACACGGCGCTCACGTACGCGCTGTTCCGAATGGTCCCGGTGACCCTCACGCTGGCGGGCATCGCGGGATTCATCCTCTCGATCGGCATGGCCGTGGACGCCAACGTCCTCACCTTCGAGCGCCTCAAAGAAGAGCTCCGCAGCGGCAAGTCCCTCCGCGCCGCGGTGGACGAGGGTCGCCGCCGGGCGTTCCCGTCCATCTGGTACTCGAACCTGGCGACCATCCTCACCGCGGGGATCCTCTTCTGGTTCGGGACCGGCACGGTCAAGGGCTTCGCGCTCACGCTCGGGATCGGCGTCGCGGTCTCCTTCTTCACGGCCGTGGTCGTCACGCAGCTCCTGCTGCACTGGGCCATCGAGATCCCGCGATTCCGCCAGCGCTCGCTGTACGGCGTCGAGGAGCGCGGCGAGCCGGCGCGGCCGGGTCGGGTGACACAGCCGGCGTGAGCGTGACCATCGCGGAGCGCGGCTCGCTCTTCCGCTTCGTCGAGCGCAAGTGGCTCTACTTCGCGCTCTCCGGCCTGTTCATCGTGCCCGGGGCGGTGTTCCTCCTGCTGGGCGGCCTGAAGCCGGGGATCGAATTCCTCGGTGGCACGCTCCTCGACGTCCGCTTCTCTTCTCCGCCTCCCGTGGCCGCCGTCCACGACGTGATGACCGGCCTCGGGCACGGCGAGACCGTGATCCAGGGCGCGGAGGGCGGGCGGCTGCTGATCCGCGCGAAAGAGATGAAGCCCGACGAGATCAAGAAGACCCAGACCGCGCTCGAGGCGGCATTCCCGGGAGCGGTCCTCGACCTCCAGTCGTCCGCCGTGAGCCCGTCGTTCAGCGGCGAGCTCGTGGGGAACGCGGTCCGCTCCATCGTGTTCGCGTCGATCCTCATCGTGCTGCTGATCGCGTTCGCGTTCCGTACCTTCGGCTGGGCCGCCTTCCGCTACGGCGCGGCCGCGATCGTCGCGCTGCTGCACGACGCGTTCATCGTCCTGGGGCTCTTCGCCATCCTGGGCTACTTCCTGGGCGTCGAGGTCGACAGCCTCTTCGTCACGGCTGTCCTCACGATCATCGGGTTCTCGGTCCACGACACGATCGTCGTGTTCGACCGGATCCGTGAGAACCTGCGCCTCAATCCGGGCGAGGCCCTCAATCCCGTCATCAACTTCTCTCTCATGCAGACGCTCGCGCGGTCGGTGATCACGTCCGTCACGGTGCTCTTCACGCTGATGGCCCTGTACCTGTTCGGCGGGTACTCGATCCGCAACTTCGCGCTCGCGCTCATCGTCGGGATCATCGCGGGCACGTACTCGTCGATCTTCAACGCGTCGCAGGTGATCTCGCTCTGGCAGGAGCTCGAGGACGCCTGGCGGCGACGCAGGCGGCAGACCGCGACGGCCTAGCCTCCGCGCATGTCCCAGCGGCTCCTCGCACTCCTCGTCGCGCTGGCCCTGGGGTGGGTCCTCTGGCGTCCGCTCCTCTATCCGGCGGGGAAGGCGGCCGTGCTCCTCCTCGACATCTACTCGCCCGCGCTGCTGGGCACCAACGTGGCGGAGCTGGTCACGCCCGAGCCGCTCGAGAGCGAGACGCGCGAGTGGATCGGCGGGATCGACATGCGCGTGTCCTGGTGGCGGCCGGCGTGGGGCGACCGCCATCCCGCGCTCCTTCTCGTGAACGGCGCGACGCCGCTCGGCAACGACAACGCCGCGACGCGCCAGTTCGGCCGCTCGCTCGCCCGCGCCGGATACCTCGTGATGCTCCCGGAGCTCCCCTTCACCAAGGAGGGCCGCCTCGATCCTGAGGGGCCGCGGATCGTCGACGCCGCATTCGCCTTCCTACGGGACCGCGCCGAGACGCGGGGAGAGCCGGTCGGGGCGTTCGGCGCGTCGGTCGGCGCGGGCGTGATGCTGGTCGCAGCCGGGACCGAGCCGAACATCGCGAGCGCCGGATACCTCGCGGTGCTGGGCGGGTACTTCGACCTCGACACGTACGTCGCCTCGGTCGCGTCTCAGCGTCAGGGAAGCCCCGCCGCCGGCCTCAGCCCCTGGGAGCCCAGCGCCGAAGCCAAGGAGCGCATCCCTCCGGCGGTGGAAGCGGCGATGACCGACGACTCCGATCGCGCCCGCGTGCGCGCGGCATTCGCGGCGCCGACCTACGACGCGGCGCTGGCCGAGCTGCGCGCGATCTCGCCGCGCGGGCGCGCGATCCTCGACCGGCTCTCCCCTTCGACGGTGTGGCCGCGCATCACGGCGCCCATCTTCTGGATCCACGACCCTGACGACACGTACGAGCCGATCGCCGAAGCGTTCGCGGCTGAGGATGCGTCGCGCCCGGGACAGCTCCGGCTCGTCGTCCCGCGGCTTCTGCAGCACGCGGCCGTGGGCACGGCGGTCCAGGGACGCGATCCGTTCTTCGTCCTGCGCGAGCTGTGGGGGCTGCTGACCTTCACGCTCGAGGTGTTGCGGCTCGCCGGTTGACCGCGAAGCGGCGGCGGGTCCTGCCGGGGCTCGGCGGTCGCGCCCGCTCGTCGGCTCGGCCTCGGCCTCCGCCTCGGCCTCGGCGGCGATCATGCGGAACGCCTTGCCTGCGGCTCTGCACGGTCCGTTAGATCGCCTTCCTTCCTCGCGTACGCGACCGCAGGGCTCGCCCCGTCTCCCGCCGCCGCTCGCGCGACGGCACTCGCTCACCAACGATGGAAAGCGGGATGGCCCTCCTTGACCACGACGAAAGTGCCGCGCGCGGTCGCGCAGTCCTGGCCGGCGGCGCGGATCGTCGCTTCGACGGTCACGCGGTCGGCTTGGACCTCGACCGCGCGCGAGACGAGTTCGATGTCACCGGCCGTGGGGATGGGGCGGCGGAATTTCACCGAGAGCTCCGCGGTCACCGTCGAGGGCGCTTCGGTCGCGCCCGTCCGGCGCACCAGCGCGTCGATCGCGCACCAGTTCATGCCGCAGTCGGCGAGAGTGCCGGCGATCCCGCCGCTCAGGTAGCCGGTGAAGGCCTCGTGCTCGGGCCGAGCGCGGAACGTAACGACGACCGTGCCGTCGGGGCGGGGGAAGGAGTGGATGCGCAGACCCTTCGTGTTAGCCGGGCCGCAACCGAAACACGTGCTCCTCGGTGCGTAGCGCTCTTGGAGGCTCACTTCCGATCCCGTAACGTTGCATTGTGGCTCCGCCGCGTTGCCTCATCGTCACCGAGGACCGATCGCTCCGCGCCGTCATTCACCTGATCCTCGATCACGGCGAGTACGAGCGGAAGCACGCCTCGCAAACAGCGGATGCGGCGATGATCGTCGGCGAGTGGCG
>JACPOT010000013.1 GCA_016191385.1 Chloroflexota bacterium
GCCGGCCAAGAACGAGCCGGCCAAGAACGAGCCGGCCAAGAACGAGCCGGCCAAGGACAAGACAACTCCCGAGAAGAACGCGCCCGAGAAGCCCGACGCGAAGAACGACGCGAAGGACGACAGGGGCAAGAAGCCCTGACCCGCCGCTAAAATGGCGTAGCGAGCGGATCCGCTCGCACCCTCGCGGCGGGCGTCGCCCAGCGGCCTAGGGCCCCAGAATGTGGATCTGGTATTCGCGGGTTCGAATCCCGCCGCCCGCCCAGTGGCCTTCTCTAGGTCCCCGCACGGCGCTTGGCCTCCTCGATCAGCGACCGCACCATCGGCGCGCCGTAGTGGAACTGGCCCACGTCGAGGAACGTGGTCCACGGAGCGACGGCCTCCGCGTACTTCCCTTGTTCGTACAGCGCGAGACCCTTGAGGAACAGCGCATCGGGATCGCGCGGGCGCAGCGAGAGCACGCGGTCCGCCGCGAGGGCCGCGCCGTCGAGCGATCCGGAGCGGAAGAGCAGGAGGCCGAGGCCGTTCAGGGCGGGCACGTTCTCCGGCTCGACGGACAGCACGGCGGTGTACTGAGCGGCTGCGTCGCTGTCGCGCCCTTCGGCCTCGTACGCCTCGGCGAGCGCCAGGCGTGAGGGGATATCCGCGGGGCGCGCGCGCACGCGCGCCTCGAGGTCGGCCGTCGACGTGACCGCGGGCACCGTTCCCGTGATCGTCTGGCCGGGCGCGCGGTCACCCGCGGACGCGGGCAGGCGCGCGACGACGACGATCGCGAGAAGGCCGGCGAGCACGGCCGCGAGCGCGAACCTGCGCACGGGGGCGGCGGGGCCGCTCGCCTCTGCGGGCGGGAACGCCGCGGCCTCGATGCGCGCCCGGAGCCGCGCGGCATCGGCGGGGTCGATCGTCCCCGCGGCGACCGCGAACTCGAGGTCGCGCAGCGAGCTCACCGCACGCGCGACGTCGTCGTGGCGGTCGGGCGCCTCGGCCGGCCACGCGATCCGCCGCAGGAGGGGACGGAGCGCGAAAGCGGCGCCGGTCATGAACGCGATCGCCGCGAGCAGCGCGACCGTCACTCGGCGAGCGCCTCCTCGAGCACTCGGCGCTCGATGGCCGCGTGCTGCGCAGGCGTGACCATCACGGGCGCCGCGGCCTCGCGGCGCAGGCGCCGCGCGACGAGCACGCCGCCGGCGATCACCGCCAGCGGCGGGATCGCCCACACCGCCCCGCGGGCGTCTAGGAGCGGGGGCGACAGAAGGATCCAGTCGCCGTACGCCTGGCGGAACTCCGCGCGGATCTCGTCGTCCGTCCGGCCTTCGGCGACGCGCTGCCGCACCAGCCCGCGCATCTCGCGCGCCATGTCCGATGGCGAGTCCGCCACGGAGAGACCCTGGCAGACGGGGCAGCGCAGCTCCGTGCTGATGCGCTCGACGCGGTCCTCCTGCGGCTCGGCGCGCGGGAGCGCCGTAACGGCGATGCTCACCGCCAGGGCGGCCGTCCCGAGCGCGATCGCGACGCGCGGCCTCACTCCGCACCCGCTCCGGCGGGGACGGTCGCGGCCACGAGACGCTCGCGCGCTCGCGCGGCCGGCAGCGCCGCGATGAGCGCGCCGATGCCCACGATCGCGCCGCCGATCCACAGCCACGAGACGAGCGGGATGATCCTTATCTGGATCGTGGCCCACGCGCGTGAGCGGCCGTCGTACGCGGCGAGGATCGCGTAGACGTCCTCCGTCGCGCTCGAGCGGATCCCGGGCGAGCCGATGGCGCCGGTGGCGTTCGGGTAGTAGCTGAGGGCGGCGACGAGCGGCGCGCTCCCGCCCCCGTCGATCACGCGCAGGTCCGCGACGACCTGGGTGCGGCGTGGCTCGACCACGTCGCGCAGACCCTCGAAGACGACGGTCCGTCCCGCGACCTCCATCGTGCCGCCGGGTCCGAGCGTGGCCTCGGCTTGCACGGCCTGCGCCTGACTCATGGCGATCGCGAGCGCGATCACCGCGACGCCGACGTGCACGACGTATCCGCCGTAGCGGCGGCCGCTGCGCTTGAACAGGTTCGCGAACGCGGTCGTCGCGCTCTCGCCGTGCAGCGTCCCGCGCGCGCGGATCCCGCGGGCGAGCTCCTGCGCCACGGTCGCGCAGACGAAGCCCGCGAGGGCGAACGCCAGCACCGCGGCCGTCCCCCGCACGCCGACGACGAGCGCGACGAGCGCCAGCGCGCCGGAGGTCACGACGGGCGCGGCGAACTGGCGCTCCAGCGTCGCCCGCGATGCGCCGTGCCAGGGCAGCTGCGGGCCGACGCCCATGAGGAAGAGGAGCGCGAGCCCGAGCGGGACCGCGACGCGGTCGAAGTACGGCGAGCCGATCGAGACCTGGTCGCCGCTGAGGGCTTCCACGGCGAGCGGGTAGAGCGTCCCGAGCAGCACGGTGAGCGTCACGGCGACGAAGAGGACGTTCTGGAAGAGGAACACCGCCTCGCGGGAGATCGGCGCTACGGGCCCACTGTCCGCGAGCCGCGCCGATCGCCAGAGGAGAAGTCCGACCGAGAGGGCCAGGACGGCGGCGAGGTAGCCCAGAAGGAGCGGGCCGATCGCTGACTGCGAGAACGAGTGCACGGAGTTCACGACGCCGCTGCGCGTGAGGAACGTGCCGAGGATGGTGAGCGCGAACGTCCCGATGACCAGCGCGAGGTTCCACGTCCGCAGCATCCGCCGCTTCTCCTCGACCATGACCGAGTGGAGGTAGGCCGTGGCCGCGAGCCACGGCATGATCGCCGCGTTCTCGACCGGGTCCCACGCCCAATACCCGCCCCAGCCGAGGACGTTGTACGACCACCACCCGCCGGCGACGATCCCGATGCCGAGGAGCGCCCACGCGACGAGAGCGGAGCGCCGCGTGGCCACCATCCAGCGGTCGCCGCCCTCGCCGAGGATGAGCGAGGCCATCGCGTAGGCGAACGGGATCGAGAAGAGGACGTACCCGAGGTAGAGCAGCGGCGGGTGCAGTCCCATCAGCCAGTGGTCCTGCAGCAGCGGGTTCGGCCCACGGCCATTCAGCGGGACAGCGTCGAGCCGCACGAACGGATCCGCCGCCGGCGTCACGACGAGCAGCAGGAAGAAGGAGAGCATCGCGAACAGCAGGGCGAGCGCCGTGGTCGCCAGGCGCGGGAGCTCGCGCGTGCCGCGCCAGGCCACGTACACGACCGCCCCGGCGAGGATCGTCGTCCACAGCAGGATCGACCCCTCGAGCGCGGCCCACAGCGAGATGGCGCTGAAGTACGTGGGCGTCTCGCGGGCGTTGTTCTCGGCGACGTAGTGGAGGGAGAAGTCGTGCGACACGAGCGCCCCCACCATCGCGAGCGACGCGACGGTCACGAGCGCGAGCGTCGCGATCGCGGTCATGCGCGCGCTGGCGAGGAAGCGTCCGTCGCGGCGCCACGCGGCCTGCGTCGCCGCAACGACACCCCACAGCGCGAGCGGGAACGCCGCCCGCAGCGCCCCCGCGCCGACGTCACCCCAGCTCATGGCGTCCTATGTGGCGGGGTCTGGCTCGGGCTCGGCGGCGCGTACACCTCGTCGTGCTTGGCGATGACCGACGACGCGCGGAACGAGCCGTCGGTCGCGAAGACGCCTTCGACGACCGCGCCGGCGCCCTCGCGCAGGAGGGCCGGGGGAGCGCCCCGGCCGATCACCAATGTGCGCGTCACTCCGTCGGCCAGGATGAAGCGCAGGTCGCGGGTCGTCTCGTCGTAACGCAGCGTGCCGACCTCCACCTGGCCGCCCAGACGTGCGGTCGTGCCGGGCGCGATCTGCTTCGCCTTCGCCTCGGTCGGCGTGAGGTAATAGATCGCCGATGGTCCGAGCGCCGCCAGCGCCGACCAGCCGATCCCCACGGCCACCGCCAGGGCCGTGATGAGCAGGAGCCGGCGCCCGCTGGCGCCAGCGGTGGTCCGCCTAGCGACGGACACGAAGCGAGACGACGTATGCGGCGAGACACCCCCACACGATCAGGTATGCGGCGGCGATGAAGCCGAGGTTCTCGGTCAAGCGCCTGCGGCTCTCTTCAAAAGCAGCGATCCGAGGACGCGGTCCTGGCGCGCGCGCTCCAGATCGACGCGCGCGGCCAGCATCCAGGCGTAGAGGATGGTGAACGCGACCACGCCGACGATGAGGGTCGCGAGCATGCGGTCATCGAGCGCGGGCCCTCCGGGCCGCAGCACCGACGGCAGCTGGTGCAGGGCGTTCATCCAGGTGACCGAGAGATGGACGATGGGCACGTTCACGACAGCGACGATCCCCGCCACCGCGCTCCGGGTGGCGCGGCGCTCGAGGTCCAGCGAAAGGCTGCGCAGCAGCAGGTAGCCCACGTACATGACGAACATCACGGCGGTCGTCAGCAGGCGCGGCTCCCACGTCCACCACACGCCCCACGTCGGCTTGGCCCAGATGGACCCCGCGATGAGGGTGAGCCCGGTGAACAGCACGCCGATCTCCGCCGACGCGACAGCGATCGCGTCGAACACCGGACGCTTGGACCACAGCCACCCCACGCTCGCGACGAAGACGACCAGGAACGCCAGGTAGGCGAGCCAGGCGGAGGGGACGTGCACGTACATGACCCGCTGCACGTCGCCCTGGACCGCGTCGGTCGGGGCCCACACCAGCGCCATCGCTGTGGCGACCAGGGCCGCGACGACGCTCGCGGGGGCGAGCGCCGGACGGATACGCATGGGGATGGTCCGCGGGAATGCAGTGGTGATCACTCGATGGCCGTCGGGACGATGGTAAGGCCGAGCACCGCATACACCAGCGCGATCGCGAGGAGCAGTCCCGACCACGCGAGCGAGCCGCTCGGGTCGCCCTCGAGCGCGAGCGCGGTCGCGTTCGTGGCCGCGACGAGCTGCGGCACGAGGACCGGCAGCGCAAGGACCGGCACGAGCGCCGCGCGCGCGCGCAGCCGCAGCGTGAGCGCGACATCGAGGATCACCACCGCGGGCAGGGCCACGACCCCCAGGGCTGCCGCGAGCAGCAGGTGCCCCGGCAGGGCGATGTCGAGGTCGAGGAGCGCGATCTCGAGGACGCCCCCGCCGACGGCCACGACCGCGAGGGTCCCGAGGAGCGCGATGAGCTTGCCCGCGTAGAGCGCGTCCCGCCCCCCGGGGAGAGCCAGGACGGCGTCGATGGCGTCGTCCTCGAGCTCGCGCTCGAACGACCGCATCGCGATCACGATCGCGGCGAAGAGCAGCGCGATCCAGTAGAGCGCTGGCGCAACGGACGATGCGCGCGCGACCTGCGGACCCACGACGACGCTCTCGAGGAGCACGAGCGCCGCGACGAACGTGGCGGCCGCCACCAGGCCGTCGGGCTGGCGGCGGTCCGCGCGGCCCTCGCGCGCGGCGACGAGCAGAGCGCGGCGGATCATCCCTGGACCTCGCCGTCGTGCATCAGGTAGACGCGCCGCGCGTCGCGGTCGAGATCGGCATGCCCGTGCGAGGCGATGAGCACCGCGGCGCCGCCCCCGGCGCTATCGCGGAGCGCGCGCTGCAGTCTCGCGACGGCCTCGTCGTCGAGCTCGGCGAACGGCTCGTCCAGCAGCAGGATGTCGCACCTCTCGCTCTCGATGCGCGCGAGCGCCGCGCGCCGGCGCTGCCCCGCGGACAGCTGCTCCACCGGGCGATCCGCGTCAGCGCCCAGGCCCCAGCTGCGGAGGGGCACGCCGACGTCCGCGCGTCTCTCCCGGAACGCGGCGAAGAAGGCGAGGTTCTCTCGCGCGGTGAGCCCGTGGACCAGCTGGGGACGGTGGCCCAGATAGAGGAGGTCCCCCGCGACGTCGACGGATCCCCGCAGCAGCGGGACCAGGCCGGCGAGCGCGCGCAGGGCCGTCGTCTTCCCACTGCCGTTCGGGCCGCGCAGGACGGTGATCCCCGGCAGGACCTCGATCGCGACGCCGCGCAGGATCACGCGATCGCCGAGCGCGACGACCGCGCCGTCGAGTCGCGCGGAGGGGACCGGTGCGCCGGCACGCGCGATCGCCGCCGTACTCTGCATGACCGGCATGATGCGGCCCCTGATCCTCGCCGTCGTCCTCGCTCTGGTGGGAGCGGCGTGCGAGGAGCCCGCCGCGACCGAGCCGTTCGCTCGCGGGCGGCAGCTCTTCGGGCGGCTCGGCTGCGCGCGCTGCCATGTCATCGACGCGCAGGGCGGCCGGCTCGGTCCCGACCTCTCGCGTATCGGCACCATTGCGGTGGCGCGCAAGCCCGAAGCGACTCCGTCGGCGCGCGGGGTCGCGGACGCCTACATCCGCGAGTCGATCCTGGACCCCGGCGCGTACATCGTCCCCGGATACAACGACGTCATGCCGCGTGGCCTCGCGCGGAACCTTTCCCAGAGCGACCTCGACGCCCTCGTGCTCTTCCTGAGGGAACACCGCTGATAACAGGCGGCGGCGCTGTTACGTTCACTCGCCGTGGAGGAGAGCGCGCCTAACGCCGCGACCGGCCAGGGCGTTGATACCGACGAGCGGGACAAGGGTCTCGATGCCGACCTCGCCCGGCGGGCCTCCGCCGGCGACGCGCAGGCGTTCGGGACGCTCTACGACCGCTACGTCGACGCGGTGTACCGGTACGTGTTCTACCGCGTCAGGAACGAGGCCGAGGCAGAGGACGTGACCAGCGACGTGTTCTTCAAGGCACTCCGCGCCATGCCCCGGTACCAGCCGCGGCAGCCGTTCCTCGCCTGGCTCTACCGCATCGCGCGCAACGCGGTGATCGACCGCGGGCGCCGCGTGCGGCCGCAGATCTCCTTCGAGGACGCGCTCGCGCACCCCGGCGCCGACCAGGTCCTCGATCCGAACGACCGCCTCGACCGGATCTCCGACGCGGGCGAGCTGCGCGGCGCCATCGCGCGGCTCACGCCGCTCCAGCAGGACGTGATCATCCTCCGCTACGTCGAAGGCCTCGACACGCGCGCCATCGGCCGTCTTCTCGGACGGCGCGACGGCACGGTGCGCGGCATCGAGTTCCGCGCTCTCGGCGCGCTCCGCGGCATCCTCCCGCGCGAGGCCGTCTCGTGAACGACACGCGCCTTCCGCGTCCGGTCATGCGCGACAGCGCACGGGCGCGGCTCCGCGGCGCGCTCATGAGCGAGGCCGTCCGGCTCGCCGAAGAGCGCCGCGCCCGGCGCGCGTCCCGCTTCGGATGGATCATCGGGCTGCGTCCCGTCGCGCTGGCCGCGGCGCTCGCCCTCGTGCTCGTGGCGGGAGCGGGTGCCGCTGCCGCGTCGAGCCTCCCGGGCGACGCCGCCTTCGGGCTCAAGCGCGCGGCCGAGCAGGTCGAGCTGACGCTCGCGCGTAGCGACGACGCGAAGGTGAAGGTCCTCGCGGACCAGGCGCAGCGCCGCCTCGACGAGCTCGCGCGATCGGCGACACGCGATGACCGGTCGCCGACGGCCTCGGTCGAGTACGAGAAGGCCGTGGAGCGGTTCGCCCAGGCGGTCGAGGCCGTACGCGCCGCGGAGCCCGAGGACAAGCGCGCCGCGGTCGAGACTCTCGTCGAGGCCGCGCGCGACAAGCACGTGAAGGTCCTCGAGCAGCTCAAGGACCGCGTCCCCGAGGAAGCCCAGCAGGGGATCGAGCGCGCCATCGAGGACCACGGCAAGCTGGCCGCGCCCGGCAAGGGGCCGAGCAAGACCCCCCGGCCGAGCGAGACCCCGCGCGGCGGGCGCCCCGCACCGACCCGCTAGCACCGATCGGCAGGGTCCTTGCTTCGGCGTACGGCGTGTCCGCTGACGCCGCTTTCACCATCGCCATGGCCGCCGGATGGATCGCGCTCGTCGTCGCCTTCGCCTGGCCGACCCCGCACTGCAACTGCTGCGCGGTCGGCGCGGAGGAGGAGACCCGGCGCCGCGAGGGGCAGCGCCAACACCGCTAGCGCTCGGCGCGCCTTTTTAGCCGGGGGCTTCGCCGCCGGTAGCCGCAGGCGCTTCGCGCGTCGCGATCAGGTGCGGCCAGCGCCGGCGCACCGCGGCGGCGATGCCGTCCTGATCGAGCCCGAAGCGCTTCCGCCAGGCCTTCTGCGCGCCGTGGTCGACCCACTCGTCGGGGACGCCGAGGATCTCGAGATCCGCGCGCGCCCCATGCTCGGCGAGCAGCTCCGCGACGGCTGACCCGAATCCGCCCGCGGCCGCGTGCTCTTCGACCGTGAGGATCTTGCCGGTCCGTGACGCGAGCGCGAGGATCCGCTCGGCATCGAGGGGCTTCGCGAAACGCGCATTGACGACGCCCGCGCGGATCCCCTCCGGCTCGAGACGTTCCGCCGCCGCGAGCGCGGCACCCGCGAGCGTCCCGTACGCCAGGATCGTCACGTCCGCGCCCTCGCGCAGCGTCTCCGACAGGCCGATCTCGATCTCGCGCGGCAGGCGATCCAGCGACGCGCCCGTCCCCGCGCCGCGCGGGTAGCGGAGGGCGATAGGCCCCCGTCCGGCGAGGGCGTGGCGCGCGGCCGTCCAGACCATGTCGCGCAGCTCGGCCTCGTCCTTCGGTGCCATGAGCACCATCCCCGGCAGGGCGCGCAGGTAGGCGATGTCGAAGAGGCCCTGGTGGGTCCGGCCATCGTCGCCCACGATCCCCGCGCGGTCCAGCGCGAAGACGACGGGCAGGCCCTGGATGGCGACGTCGTGCACGACCTGGTCGTACCCGCGCTGCAGGAACGTCGAGTAGATGGCGACGATGGGCACGACGCCCTGCGTCGCCAGACCCGCCGCGAACGTCACGGCGTGCTGCTCGCAGATGCCCACGTCGAACAGGCGCCCGGGCAGCTCCGCGAAGAGCGGCTCGAGCCCCGTGCCCGAGGGCATCGCGGCGGTGATCGCGACGACGCGTTCGTCGGCGCGCATGACCTCGCGCACCGAGTCGGCGAACACCTTCGTGTATGTCGGTGCCGTCGCGGGACTCGCGCCCGCGGCGGAGACGCCGTGCCACTTCTGGTTGTCCTCCTCGGCCGGGGTGTAGCCGTGCCCCTTCTGGGTCTGGACGTGGACCAGCACCGGGCCGTCGCGCAGGTCGCGCGCGCGCTGGAGCACGTGCTCCACCTGCGCGAGGTCGTGTCCGTTGACCGGTCCGAGGTAGGTGAAGCCGAGCTCCTCGAAGAGGACGTTGGGCATGAGGATGGCCTTGAGGCCCGTGAGCAGGCGGCGCGCGGCCTCCTCGGCGAGGTCGCCGGCGGGCATGCGGTCGAGGACGCTCTCGGTCAGGTGGCGCAGGTCCCGGTAAGGCCGGAAGGTGCGCAGGGCCTCGGTCAGGCGCGAGACCAGGGCGACCTGAGGGCGGTGCAGCTCGATGCGCGAGGCGTCGAGCATGCGGCTCATCGCGCCGACGTTGGGCGAGATGCTCATCCCGTTGTCGTTGAGCACGACGATCACGCGCGTGCGCAGGTGACCGATGTTGTTGATGGCCTCGAAGGCCATGCCCGCGGTCAGGGCGCCATCGCCGATGATCGCGACCACGTGATGGTCCTGCGTCCTCAGGTCGCGCGCGACGGCCATCCCGTGGGCCGCGGAGATCGACGTGCCCGCGTGGCCGGCGCCGAACTGGTCGTGCTCCGATTCGGTGCGGACGAGGAATCCGGAGATCCCGTCCTGCTGCCGCAACGTACCGAAGCGATCCCGCCTGCCGGTGAGGATCTTGTGGACGTACGCCTGGTGGCCGGTGTCCCACACGAGCTTGTCCTCGGGCGAGCGGAACACGCGATGGAGCGCGACGGTGAGCTCCGTCGCGCCCAGGCTCGAGCTGATATGGCCGCCCGTGCGCTGCACCGCCTCGACGGTGAACGCGCGGATCTCCGCGCACAGCGCCACGAGCTCGTCGTGGCTGAGACCGCGGAGATCGTCGGGTGAGGTGATGCGCTCGAGGACCGCCATTCCCGCTCGATACTAGGCGCGGATATGGGCTTTGACGGTCGCAGCGTCGTGGTCACCGGCGGGACCGGGCACCTCGGCGCGACGGTCGTCCGCCGCTTTCTCGAGGCCGGCGCGCACGTCGCCGTCCCGGTGCGGGACGCGGGCAAGGGAAGCGAGCTACGCGATGGGCTGAGCGGCCTCGCCGGGACCGGCACCGATGCCCGCTTGTTCGTCGCGGAAGCGCAGGCGGCCGACCTCGCGGCGATGGAGCGCTTCGTCGAGGCGGTCATGACCCGCTGGGGACGCGTCGACGCGCTCGCGAACCTCGCCGGCCACTTCGCATCGGGTCCGGCGTGGGACCTCGACCTCCTGCGGCAGCTGTGGGAGGACAACTTCATGAGCGTCGCGACGGCGACGGCGACGTGCCTGCGGCCGATGCGCGCGCGCGGCTACGGCCGCATCGTCAGCGTGAGCGCGTACGGATCCCTTCGTGGCGGCAAGGAGACCGCGGCCTACGCGGCGTCGAAGAACGCGATCGTCCGCTGGACGGAGTCGATGGCCGCTGCCCTCAAGGACGAAGGCATCACCGTGAACGCCGTGCTGCCGTCGACGATCGACCATCCCGACAATCGCGCGGCGATGCCCAAGGTCGATCCGGCGAAGTGGGTGAGCCCCGACGAGCTCGCGTCCCTGATCCTGTTCCTGGTGTCCGAGGAAGCCAGCGGCGTCACCGGCAGCGCGATCCCCGTGCTCGGTCGCACTTAGGGAATGGATCCGACCGGCCCGCTGTTCTAATCTCAGAGGGATGTCCGACTACGACCTGATCATCATCGGCGGCGGGCCCGCCGGGATGACGGCGGGTCTGTACGCCGCGCGCGCCAACATGAAGGTGGTCCTCTTCGAGACGAAGGGCACCGGCGGCGAGCTGAACAACACCGACCTCATCGAGGACTGGCCAGGCGAGGAGTCCATCACGGGCTTCGAGCTGGGCGAGAAGATGCGCAAGCACGCCGAGAAATTCGGCCTGGCCATCGAGATCTCGGGCGTCAAGCAGGTCTGGAGCGAAGGCGACCGCAAGGTCGTCGAGCTGGCGAACGGCACGCGCCACAGCGCCTACGCCGTCATCGTCTCGGCCGGCGGCGAGCCCATCAAGCTCGGCGTCCCGGGCGAGCAGGAGCTGCACGGCAAGGGCGTTTCCTACTGCGCGGTCTGCGACGGCGCGTTCTTCCGGAACATGGACCTCGCGGTCATCGGCGGCGGTGACTCCGCGTTCCAGGAAGGTCTCTTCCTCACGCGCTTCGCGAAGAAGCTGTACGTCGTCCATCGCCGCAACGATTTCCGCGCGCAGAACATCCTCCAGACCCGGCTACTCGGCATGGACAAGGTCGAGGCCGTCACGCCCGCCGTCGTCACGCGTATCGGCGGGAACGGCGAGGTCAAGTGGATCGAGGTGGACCGCGACGGCAAGATCGAGAAGGTGCCGGTCGAAGGCGTGTTCATCTTCATCGGGTTCAAGCCGGTGGGCCGCCACCTGTTCACCAAGGAGCACATCGAGCACGACCCGAACGGCTACCTCATCACCGACCAGTACATGCGCACGTCCATCCCCGGCGTGTACGCCGTCGGCGACACGCGCGCGCAGCTCGCGAAGCAGATCACCACGGCCGTCGGCGACGCCACGACCGCGGTGCTGCACGCCGAGCGCTACATCGAGGAGCTGAAGCACGCGGAGCGGGCCTTCCCCGAGGCGCCGCGCGAGGAGATGCCGCGTGTCGCGCAGCGGATGGAGCCGGTGCGCGTCGAGGCCGGGCAGACCGTCGTGCGCCAGGGCGACGTCTCCGACGCCTTCTACATCGTGGTGCGCGGCCGCCTCGGCGTCTTCAAGCGCGAGGACGACGGGAACGAGCGGCAGGTCAACACCCTGGGCACGGGAGAGTTCTTCGGAGAGATCGGCCTGCTCGCGCAGGCGCCGCGTGTCGCGAGCGTTCGCGCGCTCGAGCCGAGCGAGCTGCTGCGGCTCGACCAGGACGCGTTCAAGGAGCTCGTCTCGGTGTCCGCGGCGACCCGCGACCAGCTCGACAAGGTCGCCCGGGAGCGGCTGGCCGCCAACTCGCGCCGCTAGCTTGGCCGGACCGTAGGGGCACTCGAAGGCCGCCGTCGGAGTAGACAAGCACGTGACGCCGTCCCGAGCACTTCAGGAGTGGCGCGCTCATGCAGAGCCAACTGCGACTGGAGCGTCGCTTGACCAACCCGCTACAGTGCGCAATCCGTTCGTCGGCGCTGGGGCGCCACCCGACGGGCGAGGGCCGCGGGTTGGAAAGGACGAAGGTTGCGTCGACGGCTACGCCGCGGAGCTCTGCTCATGGCTTTCGTCTTCGTCGTATCTGGCATACCCCTCGTTGCCGGGACCACCCCGGCCGCGGCGGATAGCCAGCCACCGACCCAGCCGACAGCGATACCCGCCTGTCCTGGTGACGGGACCGAAGGCGGCGGCGCGAACTTCCCGAACCGCGTTCGCCGCGATGCGACCGGTTGGCACAACTTCAACAACACCCACTGCAATGTCTGGAACAAGTGGTACGAGCAATACAGTGGTCAGTCACCGCTCTACGCCAAGCTCCCCTCGCTGGATGTTGACGAGATCTGGGTCGACCCCGAGGACGCCGGCTCCGCCGGTTCTGTGCCCGGCGGCGGCTCGCCGCACTGCTATCGCGTCTACGTGCACTACGTCGCCTACACCGCGGGGACCGCGGGGACGAACGGCACCGCGCCAGGATCGTTGCGCGTCGCCGTTGATCTGACGCAGGGCGGCGGCACTTTCACGGATGCGCGGGGCGACGGCTTCTACCGCCGGCCTCTCGATAACGTCTCTTCTGGCTGGTACATGCTCTGGCGTCCCGCGCTGGTTGTCGGTGCCCTCGACGGAGCGCGCTACACCGAGCACGCCAGCGACAGCTCGGGCGGGATCGCGCTTCTGAGCGGCGGCTGGGGATCCGCTGCCTGGGGCGCGCGACTCACCGCCGCCGGCAAGCTTCCTGTCGGCGCCGCGTCGGTGGTCGTCCCGACGGCCGCGCAGGTCAACTACGGCGCCAACGGCGAAGCGCAGTCCCGCTATGAGGGGTGCCGCACGCTTCGCTCGCCCGGTGTGCCCGTGGTCGTAACTGGCCTCGGCGTCACCGGTACCAGCGCCAACTCCGTTGATCTGTCCTGGCAAGCGCTGAGCGGTGCAAGTGCCTATCACCTGAAACGCGCCACGGCTGCGGGCGGTGCATATTCGGTCGTCGCTGATACGTCGACAACGACCGCCACCGACACAACGGTGTCCGCAGGAACGACCTACTACTACATCTTACCGCCGAGCTCGCGGACGGTGAGACGGCGCCGTCCGCTGAGGTCGCCACGACGACGGGCGTGGCGGTCCCCGGGAACACCCTGGGCATCGATCCGGATGGGGCGTACTCGAAGGACCCGGTCAACCTGGCCACCGGCGTGTTCACGGCTCGCGCCGATGACTTGGCCATGCCGGGTCGGGTGCTCCCGCTCGCGTTCAGCCGTTGGTACAACTCCAGCGATACGACCCCCGGGCCTCTCGGCCCGGCCTGGACCCACTCGTACAACTCGCAAGTCACCGATAGCGGCAGCTCCGTCGAGATCCGCGGAGGCACAGGCCGGCGCGATGTATTCACCCGCAGCCCGGACGGGACCTATGCGCCGCCGATCGGTGTCTTCGACACCCTGGTCAAGAACGCCGACTCGAGCTTCACGCTCATCCTTCGCGACCAGGTCAGGTACGAGTTCTCGACCACCGGATCACTGACGCGGATCCACGAGCCAGCGGGCAACCAGATCACCTTCGGATACGTCTCAGGCAACCTTTCGACGATCACCGACACCAGCGGACGGCAGACCGCACTGACCTATGACACCGCGAGCCGGCTGATCCAGATCCAGGATCTCCTCGCGCGCCGCGTTAGCTATGCCTACGACGCGCAAGGGCGTCTCAGCACGGTCACCGACCGGATCGGCAATCAGGCCGGCCAGGATCCGCTCCAGCACCGCTGGACCTATGCGTACGACGGTGGGACGCAGCGGATCACCACCATCACGGATCCAGACGGACGCGTGATCGTCACCAACACCTATGACGGGCAGGGCCGGGTCACGCAGCAGCGCGACGGTCTCAGCGCGCTGACGCAGATCGCCTACGCCGGAAGTCAGACCACCGTGACCGATCCTCGCGGTCACCAGACCGTGTACGCGTTCGACAGCCGGATGCGCATCCTGGGTCAGACCGACACGGTCGGGTCGAACACCTATGCGCTCAGCTACACCTACGACGCAGCCGGGCACCGCACAAGCGTCACCGACCGCAACGGCCAGCGCACCGACCTGACGTACGACGTCCGCGGGAATGTCTTGACCAAGACCGACCCGCAGCTCGATGCGCAGACGCCGCGCTTCGTCACTGAGTTCCAGTACGACGCGCGGAACAACCTGATCGAAGCGCTGGATGCCCGAGGGTTCCGAACGACCATGACCTACGACGCGACGACGGATCTGCTGATGCGTGTGGACCGGCAGATCGACGCGACGACCTGGGCCGTCACCCGCTACGAGTACGGCGACGCTGCCGATCCGGGGCTTCCGACCCGGATCATCAGCCCGCGCGGCAACATGGGCAGCCAGCCGGACCCTGCGTACTCGACAACGATGTCGTACGACAGCGCTGGAAACCTGATCGGCCGCACCGACGCGGACGGCGTGACCACGACGTTCGTCTACGACGCGGTCGGACGGCTCACCAGCCTTGTTGACCCCGCCGGGAACGCGCCGGGCGGCATTCCGACGGAGCACACCTGGACCGTGAGCTATGACGCCAACGACCGGGAGCTGGGTCGCACTGATCCGCTGGGCCACACGATCGGCTACGCCTACGACCGGACCGGCGACCGCACCAGCGTGACCGATCGGAACGGCAACGTCACCAGCTACACATTCGACGAGGACCGCCGGATCGCGACCGTTGCCCAGCGGCCTGACCCCACTGGGCAACCCACGCTCGTCTACACCACGAGCGTGACCCGGGATGGGAACGGCAACGCCACGCGCATCACCCAAGCTAACGGCGCCATCACCGATTACAGCTATGACGCGGTCGACCGCCTCGTCGCCGTGACGACCCATCCGACCGCGCAGACGAACCTTGTGACCAGCTACATCCTCGACGGCAACGGTCAGCCATTGAGCCGCACGACCGGCGACGGTGTGACCGTGAGCTATGCCTACGACGCCTTGACCCGCCTGCGGTCAGTGAGCGGTCCCTCGCTCTCGATCACCTACTCATACGACCAGGTCGGCCACCGCACCCAGATGGTCGATGCGACCGGCACGACGACGTATGCCTATGACGGCCTGGGGCGGGTCACCCAGACGGCGGCGCCGAACGGGATCCTCACGTACGGCTACGACCTCGACGGCAACCGCACCAGGCTCGGCTACCCGGGCGGCGACGATGTCGACTACTTCTTCACGCCAGCCGGCCGACTGACGCACGTGACCGACTGGGCCGGGAGACTGACCTCCTACACCTACGCATCCAGCGGCGCGGTCGAGTATCTCGACTACGCCAACGGGATGAGTGCCACCTACGCGTACGACCGGGCCCAGCGACTGACGCGGCTCACGAACACGGTCGGCTCGACCATCATCAGTGACCACGTCTACACGCTCGACCCCGAAGGGGATCGCACCGCCCTCGACGAATTCGTTCAGGGGATCACGCTTCCACCGGCGTGGACGTCGAGCGTCCGGGTGAACGACGACACGGGTGGCGCAGTGCAAGAGAGCCCGGCATTGGCGCTGGGCCCCGACGACTCCGCCTATCTGGCGTGGCGCGACCTGCGCTCGGGGAACGGCGACGTGTACTTCTCGAGCCGGGCAGGCGGTACCGAGACGTGGTCTCCGAACGTCAAGGTCAGTTCAGACAGCGGCACTCGTAACCAGGGTCCGCCCTCGATCGCGATCGATGGATCGAGCAAGGTCTACGCGGTATGGCAGGACGAGCGCGACAACGCCGTCGGCGCAACCGACTCCGTGTTAGCGAGCCAGCCGAGTACGACGCTTCCATGCTGCGGTAGCTACTACGAGTTCCTCGGGATGACCGCGCCGTCCGTGCCGGACGGCTGGAACCTTGAGGAAGGTGACGGGCTCTATGTGCCGCCGGGCGTCTATTCATTCGACTTCCAGATCGACGTCTTCTACGACTACGGGCGCATCTACGGGACGACTCCGGAAGCCGAGGACTTTTACGTCACCGGAACGATAGACAGCCTCAGCGGAGCGCCGACCTTCTCCTGGCTCTGGGACAACTATGGGCGCTGGAGGTGGACGGGCACGTTCACCATCTCGGCTGACGAGGGGGAAGGATACTTCCGCCTCTACATCGAACAGCAAGATCCGGGCGACTCGGTCGACGGCTGGCGGGCCAGCGCGCAGATGACCGTGTCGCGCATCTCGGATCCCAACATCTACTTCGCAAAGCGAGATCCCGCGACAGGAACCTGGAGCGCCAACATTCGCGTGAATGACGACACGACGAGCGGGTTCGTCCAGCGGGAGCCGCGTATCTCTGTCCGGAGCGACGGCGGAGCAACTGCAGTGTGGGTCGACGGGCGTTCGACGGAGCGGAACATCTACGCCGCCCAGCTGATGCCGGGCGCGAACGCTTGGGGCACAAACAGGCGTGTCAGCGATGAAACGGCTTCGTGGAAGGTCGCTCCGGACGTTGCCTTTGCACCCGACGGAACGGCCTACGCGGTCTGGATGGACACGCGCAACGGTGTCTGGTACGACCTGTACTTCAGCTCGCTCGCCGTGGGCGCGCCCAATTGGAGCGCGAACACCAAGATCAATGACATCGGCGGCAGCGCCTACAGCCCACGGATCACGGTCGACGGCTCCGGCAATGTGATGGTCGCGTGGTTCGAGAACAACTCGTATCCCAAGCGGATCCGGGTGAGGCGCCTTGCGGCGGGCAGTTCGACATGGACAGCCGCGAGCACATCGATCACCGATGCGGCGAGTCGGCCATGCGCGTACGAAATGGGCCTGGCAACTCGTAGCGACGGTCTTTCTCAAGCTGCGTGGCCAGACTGTCGTGAGAGTGGGATGTGGTGGGCCCGTTCTATCTACGGCTCGACATACGATCCGATCACCGGGACCTGGCTGCCGTCGTCAAGGCTGAGCGAAGGCCTTCCAGCCGGCGCTTTCTGGCGGAGCGCTCCCGCCGTGGCCTTCGGCGGCTCCGAGATCGGTGCTGCGTGGCGTGACGATGGGGCCGGGAACCCAGACGTTCGGAGCAGTCACCGGTCTGCTGCCCCGCAGGGCGTTGACCACTTCGCGTATTCATTCGACGGGTTGACCCGATTGACGGCGGTCTCCGGCCCCTTGCCCGAGACCTTCACCCTCGATGCTGCGACCAACATTGCGACCCGCACCGGCCCGACCGCGACCTACAGCTACGACACCGCGAACCGGATGACCGGCGACGGCTCACGAACGTACACGTGGAACGCGGCCGACCGCTTAGTGCAGCGTGGTGCTGACACCTTCAGCTACGACGCTCTGGCTCGATTGACGTCCTCGACCGTATCGGGTTCGACCCGCACGTTCTCCTACGACGGCGATGGCCTCCTCACCAGCGCGACTCAAGGAGCAACGGCCGCTTATCTGTGGGACAGCACGAGCACACCGGCGGTCCTGCTCAAGGCGGGGACGGACCGGATCGTCTGGGGCCTCGGACCGCTCTATGGAGTGCGCGGGGACGGGACGACTTACACATTCGCCCGCGACGCGCTCGGCAGCGTCCGTGCGGAAGTTAACGGCGCCGGTACGGCGCAGAAGACCTTCCTCTACTCCGCGTTCGGCGAGCCTCAAGGGGCTCCCGCTGGAAGCTCCCCGACGCTCTTCGGCTTCGTTGGCGAGCTGCGCGATGCGTCGGGCCTTATCTACCTGCGCGCGCGCTGGTACGACCCGGCCACAGGCCGCTTCATGAGCAGGGATCCCGTCCCAGGAGACGCGACGATCCCGGTCTCTCTGAACGGGTACGCCTATGGATACGGTGATCCGACGCGGTTCACCGATCCCTCCGGTCGGTGTGGTGGCCCGTTGCTCGCAGTCTGTATCGGCGCGATTGTCGGCGGCATTACGGGCGCTGCCGGAGCCGTGGCTCAGGGTGGATCGCTGGAGCAGGTCGCGGCGGCGACGGCCGTCGGAGCCCTCGGCGGCGCAGCAGTTGGCTACGGCGCGACGAGCGTGTGGGCTGGGGCCTTGATCGGTGCGGGGTCCGACCTCGTGGGTCAGATAATCACGACACGGGACTTCGGACGGGTGAACTGGGGGTCGGTCGCCGGCGCAGCGGCTGGCGGCGCGCTCGCGGCCTATGGGGGTCGGGAGACCCTTCGCGTGTTTGTTCAGGCCGACCGCGTGACGAGAGAGGCGGCAGCAGCCTTGATCGGGGTAGGCCCTTCGGCCGGACTGCCTCTCGTCCTCGGAGCGATCTGGGACGCTCTTCGTCGGGACTCGGGCGATCGCGGATTCATAGTCCCGCGCACTGGCGAAGGGCTCGATTATGCGGGAGCCGGCAAGTAGGCTGATCTCGCCTGACTCGACCACCTTTGCCGAGAGACGCGTGCATCGGCTCCTGCGTCTTGGCACGCCGTTGGGCGTCTTCTGGTTTGCGGCACTGCCAGTCCTACTCGCTGAGGTCAACCTTCAGGGCACGCTGTTCGTGATGGTGCTGTGCCTTATCAGCGGACTGACCGGGGGCGTCGCGCTTTCGACCGCGCACGCGATCGAGGTCGTCTCGCAGGGTCTTCGGGTGCGCCAGCTGGTCCGAAGCCGCACGGTGACGTGGTCGGACATTGTTCTGGTGGAGAAGGCGGGCGCTTACCAGAACTCGGTCGTCCGGGTGGTCACCCGTGCAGGCGACTTTCTCGTTTTCAGATCGATCTCCGACTTCGACCGGTTGATTCTCGTGCTGGAGCTGAGATCTCCGGTCGCGTTGAGCCGCATGCCGACCTGGCGCCGCCTACTTGTCCTGAAGTAGTTCGGCGGATCGCGCCCGCTGCTCGATCATCGCCCCGCGCTGGGTTCCCGACCCATAGGTGGACGTGCAGGTGAGATCAATCCGGGGTGCCTTCCTCGGAGCCTCCTTTGCGTGCCTCGTCCTCGGTTGGGCCGCGTCGGAGACTAACGAGCACTACCGCCAGCGCGACTTCTTCTGTCTCTGGCAAGGTGCCCGGATCACAGCTGGCGGTGGCGACCCATATGACGAGACGGCATGGCGCGCGGAGACCTCCCAGCGAGAGCAGGACCTCGGCGCACCGGCGGGGTTCGCGTGCCCGCGCCGCTACTCATATCCGCTCTGGACCGCGGTACTGATGCGTCCGTTCGGAGTGGTCCCGCTCGCCCTTGCCAGTAGCGCGTGGATGGCCCTCGCATTCACCTCGACGCTCGCCGGCATCGCCCTGTTGTGGACTGCGGTCGGCGGTCAAGCGCGCTTTGCCGGTGTGTTCGCCGCCATCGTGCTCACCTCGCAGCCGTTCTGGGTGCTCGTGGTCGGCGGCCAGGTCTCCGGCGTCCTCCTGGCTCTTGTAGGCCTCGGGGTCTGGTCTCTTTCACGTCAGCGTGAGGGCCTCGGTGCGGCGGCGCTGACGGCTCTTCTGATCAAGCCGCAGGTCGCGGGGATCTTCGTTCCGGCCGTCGTCCTCCACCGGCTCATCGCTCAACGCCCGGGAGTCGTGGCCAGCTCCGCGGTGGTCGCACTGGTCCTGCTCGCCATGCGCTCGTGACGGTGGCCGTGCTCCGGCGCGACCCCGGTCCGGTGCGCTTCGCAGCCCTGGCGCTCCCTTTCTCGCTCCTTCTGATGCCGTACATGTGGAGCTACGACTTTCTGGTCCTGGCATTTCCGTGGGCGGTCACCCTCGCGGCCGCACAGCAGGCCTCAGCGCCGTCGCGACCGCTGATCCTGTTCGGGCTCGCCGTCGTCGCGAGCGTATTGCCCTGGTCCCTCTACGCGGTCGGTCTCGAGCGAGGACAGGAGACCCTGAGCGCGCTCATTCCGGCTGCGACCGCGATCCTGGCCGCTATCGCGCTGAGGCGAGCAATGGACCCCAGTCAGGTCACGCGAACTGCCGCGCACGTGCGTTAGCCGGCCGCGGCCCTCCGCGCGCCGCCGCGACGCCCGCGACCGCCGCGGGATCCGCGCCGCGTCTTCCTCTTGGGCGGGCCACCGTCGCTGGCCGCGGGGACGATCCCGCTCGCGTCGGGAAGCGGTAGCGGCACCGCGAGCGGCGCGAGCGGCATGGCGGCCTCGGCCACCGGCGTCTGCTCGAGGAGATCGAACTCCCCGAGGACCGCGCGCGCTTCGAGGTGAGCCGGGTCCATCACGTAGCCGGCCCGCTTGCCGTGCTCCTGCGCGCGCATGAGGCCACGCTGCACCGCGCCCTGGAGGACACGCTCGATGCGCTCGCCCTCCACGCGCGCGAGGAGCTCCGCGAACAGCGCCGCGTTCACCCAGCCGGTCGTGTCGTCCTTGGCCCGCGTCGCGTGCACGAAGTTGAAGAGGTGCACGACCGACACCGCGGGACGCTTGGCGTACTCGACGAGCGGGTGCCCGTCGGCGAGCCAGCACATCGTGATCTGCTTCCCGTCGCGCTGGACCTGCTCGGTCATGATCGCGCCGCGCTCCTCGGCGATGCTGAAGAGCGTCTCGAGGAGGATGCGCCGCGCCGACCGGCCGCGCGCGACGCCGCCGGGCTGCTCCGCGCGCGAGAGTGGATCGAGCACGGCCTCCACTGCCGGCACGCGCCGCGCGTCGGTGGTCACGCTCTCGATGCGCCGCAGCACGCGGACCAGGTGGAAGAACGTCTCCGCTACGAGGGGTGAGGTGACCTCGGGCCGGATGAGCATGTTCGCTTTCGCGCGGGAGCGGCCCACCGATCGCGCGGCGACGTGACCCTGCTCCACAGCGGCGTCGATGCGCTGCTCGAGGACCGTGGACGCTTCCTTCTCCGAGAGCGGCACGACCCCGGACACGAAGTCGCTCCGCTTCACCTCGCGTGCGCGCAGTGCGACGAGCTGGTCGAGCAGCAAGACCGCGAGCCGCCGCTGCTCCTTCTCGGACTCGGGTTCGCCGGTGGGCACGACCGCGGGTACGGTCGGAGCGCTTCGCGCCGCCTCGACGGGCCGGCGTCCGCGGCCGCCGCGTGTCCGGCGCGCGCGATCGCCGCCCGGGACCGTGCGCACCGCCGCGGGGAGCTCGCGCTCCGCGCGGTCCTGCTGCGTGTCATCCGCGCGGAGGCCCGTCCCGGAGCGGGTCCAGCGCGCCTCGGGGATGAGATCCTCGAGCAGGAAGACGTCGTCGCGCAGGTACGGCGACTCGCGCAGCTCGTTCGCGAGCGACTGATCGCCCGCGACGAGGTAGACGTGCTTGTCCTCGTCCTTCAGCGCCTTGCACAGGGCGTTGAGGTCACGGTCGCCCGACACGATGAACCAGGTGTCGATGTCGGGACGGTCCTTGTAGAGGAGCTTCATCGCGCGGGTGATGAGCACGGCGTCGGAACGGCCCTTGAGGAGCCGCCCGCTCATCCGTTGCGCGACGGCGATGGGCTCGATGCCGGTGAACTCGAGCGCCATGAGAAGGGTCTCGTCCTGGGATGAGACCTCCTGACCGAAGATGGCGAGCTTGACCCGAACGGGTCCGAAGCTCGCGGCCTTGGTGAGGATGGCCTGCAGGATCGAGAGGGTCGACGGCAGCGGTCCTTCGGTGTGCTGCCGCATCGTGTAATAGACGTTCTCCCAGTCAATGAGGAGAGCGACGTCGGGCATGCGTATGTCCTTTCAACGCGCGCCAGGACGATCCGGGTCGCGCTCTGTGACAGCGCACGTGCCGCCCGCCCCATCGATGGACCTCGGGGTGAGGTCTCGAGGCGCCAAAGCTCTCCTGCGCATCTCATGGATGCGACGGCCGTCGCGCGCGCTGTGCTGGATACATTCTATGCGTGCTTCCCCTCCGTGACCTCGTCGAGGCCGCGCGCATGCGCGGCGCGGAGTACGCCGACGCGCGCTGGGTCGAGCGCGAGCAGGAGTCCGTCGACGTCAAGGACGGCGAGGTCGAGGGCCTCGACCGCTCGCGCGACCGGGGCATCGGCCTGCGCGTGCTCGCCGGCGGCGCGTGGGGGTTCGCCGCGACGGATCGGACCAGCGACGCGGCGCTCCGCGAGCTCGTCGACGGGGCCTGCGCGCGCGCCGTCGCGTCGGCGAGCGTGCACCGCGAGCCGGTGCGGCTCGCCCCCCAGGCGGCGCAGCGCGGCACCTATCGCACGCCGTTCCGCACCGATCCGTTCACCGTGCCGGTGAAGCAGCGAGTCGAGCTGCTGCGGGCGACCGACGCCGCACTCAAGGGCCCGAACGCGCGGACGCGGCGTAGCGGGGTGACGGCGTTCCGCGCGCGCAAGCGGCTCGTCACGAGCGAGGGCACGGACGTGGAGCAGGAGATCGTCGAGACCGCGACGACCCTGTCGGTGCTGGCGGTGAAGGCAGGCGCGAAACCCGCGCTGCGGTCCGACATGCGCAACGCGCGCCAGGCGGGGTGGGAGTTCGTGGAGTCCGAGGACCTGCCCGCGCGGGCCGCGCGCTATCGCGACGACGTCGAGGCGATCCTCGACGCCCCTCTCGCGACCGCGAGACCGACGACGGTGATCCTCGACCAGCCCTTCCTCGCGCTCCTCGTGCACGAGTCGTGCGGGCACCCCACGGAATCCGACCGCGTCCTCGAGCACGAGGTCGCGTTCGCGGGGACGTCGTTCATGTGGCCCGCCGACCGCGGGAAGCTTCGCTACGGGTCGGAGCACGTCTCCATCACGGCCGACGCGACCGTGCCGGGTGGGATGGGCACGTTCGGCTGGGACGACGATGGCGTGCCGGCGAAGCGCACGCGGCTCATCGAGCGCGGCATCTTCATCGGCTACCTCTCATCGCGCGAGACCGCCGGTGCGCTCGGGATCCCGGAGAGCGGCGGGTCCGCGCGGGCAGAGGGCTGGCAGCACTTCCCGATCGTCCGGATGGTGAACGTGAGCCTCGAGCCGGGCCCGCGGACGTTCGACGACCTCGTCCGCGAGGTCGATGACGGCCTGCTGCTCCAGTCGCCCGCCTCGTATTCGCTCGACGAGAAGCGGCAGAACTTCCACTTCAGCGCGCAGGTCGCGCGGATCATCAAGAACGGTGAGGTCCAGGGGCACGTGCGCGGCGTCGCGTTCCAGTCCTACACGCCCGAGTTCTGGGGCCGCTGCGACGGCTGCGCCGACGACTGGCAGCTCCACGGCTTCCTCACCTGTGCGAAGGGCGAGCCCCTCCAGCTCATGCGCGTCGCGCACGGCGCGCCGCACGCGCGCTTCCGGGACCTGCCCCTGGAAGTGGTGCCCTGACGCGCGGCGAACCTCCGGCCGCCGATCGCGTAGCGTCGGCTGCCGGGTTGATCGGCGCCGACGCTCTGCTCGACCCGTTGCGCACAGCGCTGCGCGACGCGCCCGCGGACGAAGCCGAGCTCTGCGTGCATCGTCGCCGCGCCGCCGTCACGCGCTATGCGCGCAGCCAGATCCACCAGAACGCCGCCTCCGACGAGATCCACGTCCACGCCCGGGCCATCGTCGGCAAGGCCCTCGGTGTCGTGACCACGAACTCACTGGTGCCCGAGGACCTCCGCCGCGCGCTCGCCGAGAGCGCGGAGACCGCGCGGCACCTGCCCGCGAACGACGACTGGCCGGGCTTCGCCGCGCCGGAGCCGTACGGCGAGCCGCGCGCGTTCGATGCGCGCACCGCGGACGCGGAGGCCACGATGCAGGCGCAGGCCATCGGGATCATCTGTGAGCGCGCGACGACGGCCCGGATGCGCGTCGCGGGGACGCACCACCTCGATCTCACCGAGGACGCCGTGGCGAACTCCCACGGGATCGCCGCGTACGCGCCCGCGACCGTCGCGTACTTGCGCGCGCTCGCGCAGAGCGACGTCGGGAGCGGCTACGCCGAGGACCTCGCGAGCCGCATCGAGGCCCTCGACCCCAGGGATGTCGCCGAGCGCGCCATCCGCAAGTGCGCGCTCGACCGCGACCGGCGCACGCTCGAGCCCGGTGATCACGAGGCCGTGTTCGAAGAGCTCGCGGTCGCGGAGATCCTCCGTGTCATGTCGCTCAGCGGCCTCGGCGCGCAGTCCGTCCGCGAGGGCCGTTCGTTCATGAGCGGCCGCATCGGCGAGGCCGTCACGGGCCCGCGCTTCACGCTCCACGACGACGCACTCGACCCGCGCACGCTCGCGATCCCCTTCGACGTCGAAGGGACGCCGAAGCAGCGCGTCACGCTGATCGACCGCGGCATCGCGCGGTCACCGGTGTACGACCGCACCACCGCGAAGCAGATGGGAACGCGCTCGACGGGTCATGCCGCGGACCCCTCGCGCTACGCGACGGGTGGCCACGCCGCCAACCTGACCATGGAGGGCGGCACGGCGACGCGTGAGGAGCTCATCGGAGCCGTGAAGCGAGGCGTCCTCATCACGCGCTTTCACTACACGAACATCCCGGACCCGCGGAGCGCGGTCATGACGGGGACCTCGCGAGACGGCACCTTCCTGATCGAGGACGGCCGCATCGTCGCGGCCCTGGCGAATGTGCGCTACACGATGAGCGCGCTCGACCTCTTCGCGGGCATAGAGCTGCTCGGCAAGCAGCGCCTCGCGCGCGACTGGTGGTCGTCCAACGGGATGGGCTCCGTCGTCTCGCTGTGCCCGCCGGTGAAGGTCGCGCGCGCGACCATCACGGGGTCGTCGCCGACCTAGCCGGCGTCCAGTGGGGGCGAGGGGGTCGGCGGGGGCGGCGACGCCGGCGCGGCAACGGTCGCGGGAGTGGTCGTCGGTCGGGCCGTCGGTGACGGGTCCGGTGTAGGCGTCGCCGCTCCGGGTGTCGCGCTGCCGGCCGTAGGGGTGGGCGCTGCGGGCGGCGTCGTGACCGGGGCGGTCGGCGCGCTGGATCGCGCGGCGACCTCGGTCATCGACGCTGACGGGGTGACCGGAGGCGCGCCGGTGCACGCGACGGCCGCGATCGTGAACGCGAGGGCGGCAGCCCCCACCCGCCCGCGGATGAAGGCCGCGCTGGCGAGCACGAGCGCGAAGATCGCCAGTGGGATGGCCACGCTGGCGGACTCGCGCCCGCGCGTGATCGCGAGCGCGTACGTGAATGGTGCGATCCCGACGAGCACGGCCACGCCGACGGCGACGACCCGCGTCCGCCACGGCGGCAGGGCGGCCGCGGCGGCGACGACCACGGGGACGAGCAGAAGGAGGTGGTCGTAGGACCACGCGTAAGGCGCCGCGAGGACCGACAGCGTGAGCCATCCCGGAAGCCCTGCGCCGCTCGCTACGACGAGCCAGGTGGCGATCGCGGTCATCGCGATCGCGACGGGCATGGCCGCATGCGGCGCGAACTCACCCGCGAGGCCGAGGAGCGTCGGCGACATCGGTGGATCGGGGACCCGTGCCGGCACCACGTAGGCGAGCCAGGCTGCGACCCAGCCGGGCCGCAGTACGGCCACCAGGCCGATCACGGCGACGATCACAAGGACGGCGGCGCCGAAGGCCCGGCGCCGGCGCGCGATCCGCGGCAGGGCGAACAGCCACAGCTGAGGCTTCACGAGCGTTGCCGCGGTCGCGATGGACACGGCCGCGCGCGGATGGCGCCTGAGCCACGCGACCGCGAGGGCCAGCGCGCCCGTCAAGTGGAAAGACCACTGCGAGACCATGAACGCGGTGAGGGCCGGTTGTGACGCGAGCAGCGCCGTACCAGTGAGCAGCTCGCCGAACGGGCCGATGTCGAACGCACGCAGAAGCTGGCGGACGCCAGCAGCCGCCAGGACCAGCCCGCTGAGGGTCCAGAAGACCGCGGCCGCCTCGAGGTCGAGCGACCCAAGCGGAAGGAGGGCCAGCGCCAGGTGCGGCGGGTACCCGTACACCCGGGTGTCGGGACGCTGGATCCCGAGGCGCTCGGTCGTCGAGCGCCAGGTCAGGGGGTCGTACGGATCGGCTCCGGTGAGGATCGCGCGCGGCCCGGCCCAGATCCCCGCGAGGTCGGACTGTGGAAGGAGCGCGGCGCGCGAGCCCACCATCCCCATGCCGGCGAGGACAAGGGCACCCAGGATCAACCCGAGCGCGAACGGCGCCTCGCGCCTCACGGCCCGCGCGTGCCCATCGCGCGGCGCGCAACGTTCGCGAGCATCACGAGCCCCGCGCCGAGGAACGCGAGCGGGATGAACGCGGCGGGATCCGAGTGCGTGACGCCGCGCTCGAGCGTGTACCACGGCTGCGCGAGGTCCCAGCGCCACACCAAACGGTCCGCGGGCATGAGCAGCTCCCAGCTCCAGCCGGTCCAGTCGTAGAACAGGGCCCCTGCGGCCGCAACGACCATACCGACCGCGCCGAGCACCCCGATCGCGACGACCGCCCGGCGATCGCGAGCGTGGCGCTGCAGCCATAGCGCGACGCCGAGCGAAAGGAGCGGGAGCAGCTCCGCGAGATACCGCGGCCCGTAGCTCGTGCCACCCCACCACTCGACGAAGCTCGCGTACACGATGAAGTAGGCGGCGGCCGCGAGGCACTGCCAGCGCAGCAGATCGCCGAGATCATCGCGCTGGAGCGATCTCCGGACCAGCTCGTAAGCGCCGACCGCGACGAAGGGGGAGTACACCAAGAGGCCGCGGCTCGGCGAGATGAGCAGGCCGGCGAGACCGACGGCGACGTTGGCGGTCGACCTGGGCTCGTAGTAGGGCGACAGCGGCTGCCCGAAAGCGACGAGGTCGTACGCCACGAGGAGGACGGCGGCCGGCATCGTCCAGACGGCGGCGGCGAGCGCCGCGGGCCGGTCGCGTCGCGCGAGGTGCAGGACGCCACCGATCCCGAACAGCGCGGCCGTCGGCCGCGTCAATGCGGCGAGGCCGAATGCCATCCCCGACCGCAGGCGCATTCGCCTGTCCGCTGAGAGCAGGAGCCAGAGCCCGAGAGCGATCCACAGCTGCGCGGGTCCGTGCTGCCACAGCCCGCCTGCGCTGATCGGCCACGTGACCGTTCCGAACGCGTACAGCGTCGCGACGAGCATCGCGATGCCGGCGCCGGCCACCCTCGCCGCGGCCAGGTGGACGAAGACGACGGAGGCCGCGGCCGCCAAGGCCGCCGCGGTCTTGCCGACGAGCGTGATGCTCGCGCTCGCCGGTGGCTCGACCCTCAGGGCCAGGCCCAGCGCGATGACCGGAGCCGCGAGCATCGCCGCGCCGGGCGGATAGATCGCCGCGTCGTGGCCCCCAGCGCGGTATGACCAATAGGAGATCCGGTCGTACGTCGGGCTGAACTCGTCGAGGAACGGGTCGCCGTCACGGACGAGGGTGTAACCGAGCAGCACGTTGGTGCTCGCGTCGACCGACGCGATCGTGCGGAAGGACGCGAGGTAGACCGCGAAGGCGATGAGCCCGACGAAGACCGCCGCGCGCACCTACCCCGCTCTCGTGCCGCGCCACGACGCGATCCACGTCGCGGCCAGCGCTGCGTGGCGCAGGGCGATGCCCGCGACGAGGCCCGCGTACAGGTACAGAGCCGTGTCACCCGCAAGCGGAGGGTGCGTCAGCGTGAGCGGATACACCGTCGCGAACACTATTGCGTCGCCGAGCGACAGCACCGCGAACGCTGGCCACGGCAAAGGGACGAGGGCGAAGAACGGAACGATCCAGAGGGAATACTGCGGCGAGTAGAGGCGCGTCCACAGCAGCAGCGCGAGCAGCGCGAGGAGCCCGGCCCGCGCGGGATCCGTCCCGCCGCGGCGCGATCCCATCAGGTACGTGAGCAGCATGCCCGCCGCGCTCGCGATCCCCACGATCTGCGCCGCGCCGGAGACCCCGCCGGCGTTCAGCGCGGCGAGCGTCACGCCCCAGAGCGAATCGAAGTTCGTGCGCTGGGCCTGCACCAAGGTGCTGACGGTGCTCGGAGCCACGCCGCCGAGGCTCGGCGACCACAGCACGGCCACCACGACGACGAAGACGCCGAGTGCCGTGACCGCGGCACGCGGTCCGGCCGACCGAAGGACCCGCAGGGCGAGGGGCGGAGCGGCCACGGCGGGGAAGATCTTCGCCACGGCTCCGACGGCGAGCGTGGCCATCGCCGCTCGATGCGACCCGCGGCGCGCGAGAAGGATCGCGCCCACGAAGAGCGCGGTCGGCAGCACGTCGAAGTTGGCACCCGAATAGAGGAGCAGCTGCGGCGAGAGCGACCAGAACGCGAGCGCGCGCCGCAGGCCCGCGGCCCGCGCGAGCTCGGCTCCGACGACCGCCGCCGACGCGGCGACGAGGACCGTCCAGAGCGCGACGTAGGCGACGACGTCCGGCGCGATGAGCGCGAGCGCGCCGGCGAGGTAGCCGATGCCGGGCGGGTAGTCGAAGAAGGCGTCGCGGTACGGCAGGCGACCCCCGCTGAGGTGGTCCAGGTAAGTCTGCCGCACATCGCTCCACACGAAGGGCTGGGCGGCGTCGGGAAGGACGCCCGCCGCGAGCAGGAGGCGTGGCGTCGCGCTCACGAGGACGGTCGCAGCGGCGATCGCCGCCGCGAGCGCCATCCGGCGTCGCGTCGGGTTCATCGCGTCACGCGGGTCGTCGCCGCGAGGAGCAGGACCGTGAGCGCGGGCGTCAACGCGTTCCAGCTGTCGCGGCCCGGGAACGCCGCCGCGTAGAGGACCCACGGCAGGACCGACGCGCACACGACGAGACCCGCGAGCGCGGTCGCCCGCGCGAGCGGGAGGAGCGCCGCGGCGTCGCGCGCGATGTACGCCCAGGGGAGCGCGAGCAGCAAGTGGTCATACGACTGGAAGTACGGCACGACGAGCGCCCCGAGCGGGAGGAGGAGAGCGGCGCGCCGGCCGTCGTCGATGGGCGATCCGCGCACCAGCCACCACGCCGCCGCTCCCAGCAGTAGCAGCACCGGCAGGGCCAGGAGCGGCTCGCCGAGCTCGCCCGCGAGGCCCCACACGCTGGGAAGGCCGCGGACCATGTCGGCGCGGTGGCCGAGCACCTCGGACAGCCAGCGCACCGGCCACGTGGCGTCGTACGCGAGCGAGGCACCGGCCAGCAGCAGCGCGACGGTCGACGCGAGCGCGATGCCGCGCCACCGCTGCGAGCGGACCGCGCGCAGGAGGGCGATCGCGCCGAAGATCGCGGCCACCTGCGGCTTGAGGATCATCGCGCCCAGCGCGACGCCGTGGCGCTCGTCGCCGCGGCCGGACAGGTAGGCGGATGCGCCGGCCAGCCCGAGGAGGATCCCGCTCATCTGCCCGAGCACGAGCATCCGCCAGAACGGCAGCGAGAAGACGACGACGGTCGCGTATAGCAGCGCCGCGCGGCGCGGGCCGCGCGCGGCGCGCCAGCACAGGACGAGGCCCGCCAGCGCACCCGCGATGTTGAGCGACATCCAGATCGCCGCGGCCGGTGTGATGGGGAGCGCGCCGAGCGGGGCGAGCGCGAGCGCCGTCCACAGCGGATACCCGAACGTGCCGGGACACGGGTCGGCGACAAGCCCGCTGGCCGCGGGACGAGCCGCCGTCGCGCGCGTCGCCTGCTCCCACGCCGCGCGGTCATAGAGGTCGCGCCCCTCGAGCACGAAGCGGCCGCCGGTCCAGAAGCAGGCGAAGTCGTACGAGCGGTAGTCGTCGTTGCCGGCCGCCGCGGCGACCCCGCTCGCGGCGATCAGCAGGACGATCGCGATCCGCGTCACGGCCGCCGCAGCAGGACCATTCCCGGATCGTCGACGATGCGACGCCATCCGCGCTCGCGGAGCGCGGCCACGAGCGGCCATGTCGGGCGGAGAAGGACCTGCGTGACGCCGTAGCGGTCGAGCACCTCGTCCCATCCCGGCCGCGCATCGAGCGCGAGCAGGTAGTCGTCGAGCACGGGGCCCACGTAGGGACGCAGCCGTCCGTCGACGAAGACCGGGATGCCCGTCGCCCAGATCAGGTAGCCGCCCCACATGTATTCGTTGAGCAGGACGCCGTCCGCGCGGAGATAGGGGAGCGCCGCTGTCGGATACAGCGAGAGGTCGGGCTCGCGCGCGGCCGCCGCGATCGCGGACGCCGTCACGAGGGTCGCCAAGGCCAGGCTGATCGGGAGCGGTGGGCCGGAGCGGGTCGCCGGAACGGAATGCGCGCCGAGCCGCTCGAGAGCGCGCGGGAGTGCGCTCGCGAGGAAAGGGGCGGCGGCGAGCGCGAAGAGCGGTGCGTTCCGTGTCGCGAGCAGGCCGAGGAACGCGAGCGGCGCGAGCAGCGCGATCCAGCGCGGTCCCGTCCGTGCCGCGAGCGCGACGGCGATGACGGCGGCGAGGGTGATGAAGAACAGCGTGCCGGTCGCGGTGGTGAGATCGGGTGCGCGCCACTCCTCGATGAACCGCGGTGGATCCAAGAGATGCCAGGCCGGGTTCTCGTACACGCGTGGGCCGTCGGGGTTGACGAAGGTCGCCAGGACGGTCGCCGCCGTCGCGACCGCGAAGGCGCGGCGCAGCGCCGGAGCGAAGATCGCGACCTCGACCAGCGCGACGGCGAGCAGGACCACCCCCACGGCGAACCCGCCGTGCAGGTTCGCCCACAGCGCGAAGAGCGGAGGCAGGATCGCGAGAGCGCGCGTTCGGCCATCGCGCGCGCTGACGATGGCCCACAGGAAGACCGCGAAGCACACGAGGCCGTAGAGCTCGACGCGGTCGTTCCAATCGATGCGCACCAGCGCCAGCGCCGGTGCGCTCGCGATGGCCGCAAAGAGCGGGCGCGGGGCGGAGCGCAGGGCCGTCGCGACGACGACCGTCGCGAGGAGGAGCACCGCGACCGTACGCACCGCGACGATGCCCCACCAGGATGCGGCGCTGTACGCCGCGTACAGCAGCATCTGGCTGAGCCACTCGTGCTGCGGCACCTGCGCGCCCAGCGCCGTCGACGAGAACGTGTCGGTCCGCGCCAGGGCGCCGTGCTCGACGACCCAGCGCGCCGTGGCCAGCTGCCAGAAGAGGTCGCCGTCGTTGACCGCGGCACGAGAGGCCGCGACGGCGAAGACGGATGCGAGCAGCAGCGCGAGTCCCCAGGAACGCCACGCCGCGCGCGGCGCGGCCGCGGTCATGGCGCCCGCAGGCGCTCCTCGTGGTCGGCATCGAGCCGCGCGAGCTCCGCGGCCGGAGTGATGCGCTCGTGCATCGCGCGCGCGACGGAGATGCGCCGCACGGTGCGCCGCGCATCTCCGAACGGGCCGGCAGCCGCCTCGAGCGCGCGCTCGACCTGGATGGTGTGCTCGACCAGATGCGACGCGAAGCGGTGGAGCCGGAAGCGCACGTCGACGTCCATGCCCTCATCGAGCGCGCCCCAGTGCGACGGTCGCGTCATCTCGGCCTCGGTGACCGTGCCGAGATCGGCATCCGTCTCCGCGCGACGGATCCCCAGGCGCCCGGCGATGGCGCTGCCATCGCCCGCGATGTCAGCGGGGTCGGGCTTCGGGCGGCGATCCGCCGGCAGGGTGAGCGGCTCGTTCTCGGCCCGCACCGTGGCGTGGCGCGTGTTCGCGCGATACGAGCGCTCGACGCCGATGGTGTGCTCGAGCGTCTTGCGCGCGCTCCACTCGCCTTCGGCCGGAGCACGGTCGAGCGACGCCGCATCCATCCCGGCGAGCAGTCCGCGCAGATCTCCGTACGCGACCTGCGCGAGACCGAGGATCCGCTGTGACTCGCTGCCGCGATAGGTCTGCCGCGCGGCGACGACCGCGCCCTGCTCGACCTCGAGGGTGCGGAAGAGCAGGTCGTACCGCGAGCCCACGTTGATCCCGCGCCACCGGGCGGGACGGTCGAGGTCCGCATCACCGAGGGCCGCCAGGCGCGCGAGCAGGCCGATGAAACGGTCGATGGCGCGACCCTAGCGCACGGAGCGCGCTGATCGGGGCAGGTCCACTGACAGAGGGCTCAGCCGATGACAGAGGGCTCAGCCGAGCGTCGCGGCGACCGCGGCAACGATCCCGCCAGCGAGCGCGGCCACGCGCACGTGACGCTCGGCGAGGACGGCGCCAGCCGCGAGCACGGCGACGCCGCTGAGGCCGCGGATCGCGAGCAGCGTCGTGAGACCGAGCGGAGAGCGCCCCCCCTGATCCAGCAGGAGCGCGACGGATCCCGCGACGAGGGCCAGGCCGCCGACGGCCAGGACGAGCTGCTCGCGGTCGTCCTCGTCCGGCGTCGGGGTGCGGCGTACGAACGTGCCAAATGCCGCACCGCCGATGAGGAGCGCGATGCCGACGAAGGAGGCGACGCGGCCCCCGACCTCAAGGGCGCTCAGCGCCGTGCTCTCAGGCATCCGTTCGCAGACCGCGGCTGCTGCCGGCAAGGCGGACCGCGATGGCCGTCGTGACCGGCACAGTGAGGACGAGCCCGATGCTCGCGACGATGACGGTGAGGATCGAAAGGGTCATCTCCTCGCTGTTGAGCGCGACCGAGAGCGGCTGGTACCCGAGCGACAGGAGCAGGACGAGCGGGAGCGCGCCTCCGAAGTAGGCGAGCGCCAGCGTGTTGACCAGCGAGCCGATGTGATCACGACCCACTCGCAGCGCCGACAGATAGAGCGGCAGGCCGCGTAGGTCAGGGTCGGTGCCCGCGAGCTCGAACGTCGTCGAGGACTGGCCGACGCTCATGTCGACGAGAGCGCCGAGCGATCCGACGATCACTGCCGCAAGGGCGAGGCGCGCGACGTCGATGGGCGTGTCGCTGGCGACGGAGAGGATGATCGTCTCCTCGCTCGCGAAGCCGCTCATCCGCGCCGCGGTGAGGGCCATGGCGCCGAGGCCGCCGACGGCGATGAGCCCGGCGAAGGTGCCGAGCAGCGCCGCGACGCTCTTTCGTCCGAAGCCGTGCACCACGAACACGGCGACCGTGAGGACGCCGACCGAGCCGAAGACGGTCGGCAGCAGCGGATCGCCCCCGCGCTGGAGAGCGGGGATGATGAAGAGCAGGAAGACCGCGAGGCTCGCGGCGAGACCCGCGAGGGCCGCGAGGCCGCGAAGCCGCGCGACCGCCAGGAGCGCGACGACGAGGACGATGGCGAAGGGCACGAGCGTCGGAAAGCGGACGACCTCCGTCACCGTGTACGTGCGCGCGGCCACGTCGCGCGAGACCGTGAGGAGCACGCGATCGCCCTCGTGGAGTAGGCCCGCGGGATCGAGCGCGCGGCGCCCGCCCCAGTCGACCTCGACGCGTTCGCCGCGGTACAGGCTGCTGTCGAGCTGGACCTCGAGCCGCTGGTAGAGCTGCCCTTTCTCGACGCCGGGGACGCGCCGCTCGGCCGTCGTGATAACGCGGGTGACGTGGGCCTCGACGACGGTGCCGGATGCCCCGGTATTCAGGTCGCCGCACGCGCTGAACGACGCGCTGAGGAGCAGCAGGCCGGCGATGGCTCGCATCGGCTGAGGGTACGGCTCTAGCCGCCGCCTCCGAACAGGAGCTGCTGCAGGTCTGGCAGCGCGGTGCCGAGGCCGAAGAGGAACAGCATCCCGATGTAGAGGCTCGCGACCCCGACGACGACGCCGAGGACGATGAAGATCTGCCGCAGCCGCTGCGCGCCGATGAAGCCGGTGGCGGAGACGACGGCGACGAAGGTGTTGGCGAGGACGAGCCCGACCGTGAAGACGAGCAGGATGACGATCCCGAAGCCCGGGTCGCGCGCGGTGCCGGCGACGCTCGCCAGGAGCAAAGCCTGCGATCCCGTCTCCGCGCCGATCCCGTGGATGATCCCCACGGCGTAGGCCGTCCGCGGGCCGTACTGCGTTGCGTGGACCGAGGCCACGTGCTCATGCCCGTGGATCCGGGCCTGCAGGGCGTTCCAGCCGCCGCGCGCGAGGTCGAAGACCAGCATCCAGCGGCTTCGCAGCCGGAGGTCTCCCCTCCCGCGGACGACCTGGACGACCGAGAAGAGCACCCACGCTCCCAGGAGCACGAGGGTCGCGCCGACGACCCTCTCGAGGATCGGATCCACCCAGTCCGGCAGGATCGCCGCGAACAGCAGAGCGGAGACGCCGAGCACGATGACCATGGACGCGTGCCCGAGCGCGTACAGCGTCGCGAGGCCGAGGGCGTGCCGCTGCTCGTGCGCGAAGCGTGACTCGATGAAGGCGTGGGCCGGACCGACGCTCGCATGGGAGTGCGCGTGGGCGGTGACGTGCTCGTCGTGCCCGCGGGCGCTGACCGGAGCGCCGGCGGACACGCGCACGTCTGTGTGGCTCGCCGTGGTCGTGCTGGTGATGTCGCTGATGGCGGCGATGTGGTCCCAGTCGAACCCGTGGCGGAAGCCAAGGGCGAGGATGCCGAGGAGGACCGCGATCGTGCCGTCCGCCACTAGCGCGCGGCGCGCCTCCGGCAGGACGCGCACTCGCCGTAGAGGTCGAGGCGCGCATGGTCCACGGAGAAGCCGTGCCGCTCACGCACGGATCGCAGCATCGACGCGAGGACGGTCTCGTCGACGTCCTGGACGCGCTGGCAGGTGGTGCACACGAGATGATGGTGATGCTCCGGCGAGCAGGCCACATAGGCGTACACGTGACCGGGCCGCTCGAGCCGCTGAGCCATGCCGCTCTCGACCTGTGCCTCGAGGGCGCGGTACACGGTCGCGAGGCCCAGGCGGTGGTGGCGGGGGCGGAGCCGGTCGTACAGCTCCTGCGCCGACAGGGCCGTCCCCGCGCGGGCCAGGGCCTC